>NZ_ANOH01000394.1 GCF_000346505.1 Aporhodopirellula sallentina SM41 | reverse complement strand
TGTTTTGCTTTTTTGGGTATGTATGCGTTGTGGTCGCCATCACCCGCTTTGGCCGGTGTGCCGAACTCTATCGACCACTCGTTCCATAGACTTGCAGCCAGCGGATCGGTGTTGGGGCAAACGTCTACTCAGTCGGAACTCGACGACCCGACCGCATCAACCGGGGCGCTGGTCGACTGGATGCCGGCGGTGTTTGTTATTGTCGGCATCGTCTCGGTGCTGACACTGATCATCGGTTTGAAACTGAACGCTTTCTTAGCGTTGATCATCTCTGCGATTCTCGTCAGCGTTCTGGTCGGGTTTGACTCCGACGCGAGCATGGGCGAACGAATGGGGGCCGTTGTTTCGTCGTTCGGAAGTGCCGCCGCCGGTGTCGGGATCGTCATCGCGATGGCGGCGATCATCGGCAAGTGCATGCTCGATAGCGGCGCGGCCGATCGGATCGTTCGAACCGCGGTTGACGCAACGGGTGAGAAGAAGGCGTCGCTCGGTTTGATGATCAGCGGGTTTATCCTCGCCGTGCCCGTGTTCTTTGACACGGTGTTTTACCTGTTGGTGCCGTTGGCACGTAGTCTTTATCGCCGGACCAACAAAAATTACTTGCGTTACCTCATGGCGATCGCGACGGGCGGATGCATCACGCACACGTTGGTGCCTCCGACGCCCGGTCCGCTGTTGGTCGCGGCCATTTTGAACGTGGATATCGGAATGATGATGATCGTCGGTGCGATTGTCGCGGTCCCGTCAGCGATGATCGGACTGCTGTTCTCAATCTACTCGGACAAAAAGACGCCGATCCCGATGCGACCTCTCGGTGCGAATGACGACAAACACAAACCGCTCGATGAATCGAAATTGCCGGGGCTGTTCGTATCGCTGTTGCCCGTCCTGCTGCCCGTCGTTCTGATCGGGGCGGGGACGTTGGCGACCACGTTGGCCGACCGAGAAGATCGTGCAGCGGTTCTGACGACAGACATCGAGGATTTCGATTTATTGGCCGAACGATTCGCGGCGGCGACGGAGAAGTCACCCGCCGGTCGTTTGTTAGCGAGCGAATTGTTAAGCGACAAACAACGTCAACGAATTACCACGCCAGCGACAAACGATTCCGAAGAGCAAGCCGTCGTGGCGGCGATCAACGAAGCGTTGCTCGATCCGGATTATTACAGCCAGGAGGCGTTCGCGGACGTTGCGATGCCGGAGATCACGGCTCAACTCATGAAGGCCGATCAAGTTCGTATGAAACCGGTTGACCGCCGCCGAATGAATCGTGCGTTGCTCGATGCCGCGTACCCGGAACTGATCGCGGCACAGCGCTGGGACAGCCCGATGCGAAAAACGGCCAATTCATTGGGGCTGTGGAGCAATCCGAACTTTGCACTGTTGCTCGCGGCACTCGCGGCAATGTTGACGCTGAAGATCGTGCGATCGTTGACCTGGCGGGAACTCAACATCGACGTGGAGGAATCGTTGATGGGCGGCGGCGTCATCATCCTCATCACGGCCGCGGGCGGTGCGTTCGGCGCGATGCTGAGCCAAACCGGGATCGGCGAAACGATTCAACAGGCGTTCCGCGGGCAAAGTGCATCGGGAATCGCGATTCTGCTGCTCGCCTGGGTGGTTGCGGCAGTGCTGAAGGTTGCCCAAGGCAGCAGCACGGTGGCGATGATCGTGGGGGCTGGAATGATTGCTGCGATCATGGGAGGCGAGGCTCCTCCGTTCAACATGGTTTATGTAGCGACCGCCGTCGGCAGCGGATCGTTGATGGGGAGCTGGATGAACGACAGCGGTTTTTGGGTGTTCGCAAAAATGGGCGGTCTGACCGAGAGCGAGGCTCTGAGGACGTGGACGCCCCTGTTGGCAACATTATCGATCGGCGGCCTCGTGACAACAATCATCCTCAGCCAACTGGTTCCGATCGCGGGCTAGAGGACCGATCGCTGAACCGTTGTTGAAAATGCTCTACTGGTGCGTCACGATCAAGAATGAGGGGCCAAGGGCGTAGCGAAAGTCGCTAAAACTTTCGATGATTCGCGAGCCCTCCCGAAACTCTTGGCGGCTTGTCGATTTAATCAAGAGTCAACCTGTTTTCGTTCAACCGGTAGCCGTAGGAGACGCGCAGTGGCAAGTAGGTCGCCTTTGGCTGCCCGTTAAACGAATAGATCAACAGCCCGTTGGCGAGTTTCGCTACTCGAAGACTAGTATTCCACTGCAGCGTGGCTTTCGGGGGGAATCGTAGTGGATGACGCAAGGAATCACCTTGCGTGACTAGTGCATCAAGGACTCGTCGCGTCGACCACTACCCGAAAATCAAGTTGACATGAAGTACTAGGCTTTGACGCACCCCCAGCCGATGTCGTCCGTCCTCGGTAGTCTGAATTCTGGCGAATCCAGCTGGAGGGACCGGACACGTCAACCTTTAAAATACTCTAGCCGCGAAACAGTAGCCGTGGCGAACCGAATTGGGTTGCGGATTCATCATCGAGAAAACACGCATGCAAGATGACGACGATCTATGCCTTTGCTTCCACGTCACTCGGCGGAAGGTATTGCAGTACATCCGAGTTCACCGCCCGAAACGTGCCAGCCAGTTGTCGGAATGCTATGGCGCGGGAACCGGATGTGGCTGGTGTCGGCCGTTTCTAACTCGATTGCTCGAGTCGGAATCGCCCGAAACGGAATCGTTGCCCGACGAGCAACAGTACGCGGCCGAGCGTCAGCGATATCGCGTCGATAGCTCGCCGGAAGATTGAGTGCTCGAAGACAATATGCCTAACGGACGCGGCCCGGATCGCCTGGACGAGCGAACCGAGCCTGACGGAACAAGCCGCATGTACCGATCACGCCAACACATCTTTGATCACGCGGGCCGGTTGCACTCCGGTTAGCTTCTGATTGAGACCCTGGAACGGATAGCTCAATCGTTCGTGATCGAAACCGAGCAGATGCAGCATCGTGGCGTGGAAGTCGCGCAGGTGGACAGGATTGATCGCGGCGGAATAGCCCACGTCGTCGGTTTCGCCATACGTGAATCCCGATTTGACTCCGCCGCCAGCCATCCACATTGTGAACGCGCCCGGATTGTGATCGCGGCCTATAAATCTCATTTCGCCGCCCCCTCGATTTTCCCGCATGGGAGTTCGCCCAAACTCACCGCTCCAGACGACGAGTGTGTCGTCGAGCATGCCGCGTTGTTTGAGATCCGCCAGGAGAGCCGAGATCGGTCGGTCGATCTGTTCGCATTTGTTCTTGAAGCCCGCGTTGAGGGCTTCGCCCTTGTCGGCACCATGCGAGTCCCAGCCCCAATCGAAGAGCTGGATGAAGCGGACATCGCGTTCGGCCAACCGTCGAGCGAGCAAACAGTTGTTCGCAAACGATTCTTTGCCTGGCTGAGTGCCGTATGCCTCATGCACGTGTGCGGGTTCGTCGCGGATATCCATCGCGTCCGGAACCGCCGCTTGCATCCGAAATGCCATTTCGTACTGTGCGATTCGCGTTAGCGTTTCCGGATCACCGAAGGTTTCATAGTTGCGACGGTTGATGTTGTTGAGCGTGTCCAGCATCGCTCGGCGGCGGTCTCGAGTGACGCCCGTTGGGTTTGAAATATCCAGAACCGGATCACCCTGCGATCGACACTGAACCCCTTGATACACCGACGGCAAGAACCCGCCCGACCACAGAGCCTTGCCGACCCGCGGTTGCCGTCCGCCGGAGAGCAGCACGATGAAACCAGGCAGGTTTTCGTTCTCGGTACCGAGTCCCCACGTCGTCCACGATCCGATCGAGGGATACCCCATTCGCGCCTGACCGGTGTGAACCATCAGTTGCGCCGGACCGTGATTGAATTGATCGGTCTGCATCGTCTTGATGATACACAGGTCATCGACGTGCTTGGCCAGATGCGGCAACCGGTCCGATACCCACGTTCCACTCTCGCCGTGCTTCGCAAACGGGTATTGAGGGCCCAGCATTTTGGGTGTTCCCTGGATAAACGCGAAACGCTTGCCTTCGAGGAAGGATTGCGGGCAATCCTTCCCATCCAACTTCTGCAGGTCCGGTTTGTAGTCGAACAATTCGAGCTGGCTAGGGGCGCCGATCATGTGCAGAAAGATCACCCGTTTTGCTTTGGCCGGCAAAGGCGCGGGCAACGCACTCAGCGGATTTTGCAGTTCGTGCGCGGGCTGGTACGTTCGCGACGGGGTTGCGTTGGCTTGCCCCTGCATCGCCAACCACAACGCACCCATTCCGGTCGTACAGCCTTGCAGGAAATGCCGCCGCGTTTGCTCTTGAAGTGACGCGAACCTCAGTTCGGTGTCGAGTTTCTGGTTATTCATATTCATTGCCTATTTCATCACGACTTCGTCTAGATTCAATAACACGCCTGCGACCATGCGAAGGCCGGCGTCGACATCCGCCGACTCGTCCGATTCCTCGGCAGTCGATTTCAACAATTCGTGAAGATCGTCGATATCCTGGTCGGACGGCTCCCGGCACGTTGTCAGTAGAAAACCGTACCGCAATTGTTGCCGTGTTTTGTCGCTGTGTTCCCGCATACGTTTCGCGAGCGCCTCGGCGCACTCCACGAACGTTTCATCGTTGAGCATCATCAACGCCTGAAGAGGCGTGTTGGAACGCAGACGACGAGGCGAACAGAACTCACGTGACGGGGCATCAAACGCGGCAAACATCGGATAGGGAATGCTGCGTTTCATGTAAGTGTAAATCGATCGACGGTAGCGATCCTGGTTGCCAGGTTTGGGTGTGTTCCACTTATCGCCGCCATAGAATGGTTTCCAAACACCGTTTGGAATGGGTGGACGCACAGGCGGTCCGTGCATCTTGTCGCTGAGCAGGCCCGATACCGCGAGTGCTTGGTCGCGAACCACTTCGGACGGCAAGCGATGGCGAGGCCCTCGGGCGAGCCAACGATTCTCGGGATCGCGTTGCAGGCGATCTTCGGTCAACGTCGCTGACTGCGCGTAGGTGCGTGACAGCACGAGTTCGCGGATCAACGACTTCATGCTCCATCCAAAGTCGCGTTGGAATCGCAACGCGAGGTAGTCGAGCAGATCGGGGTGCGTGGGTAGTTCGCCGGAAGAACCAAAGTCTTCTTCGCTCGCAACGATGCCGGTACCGAACAACCTCGCCCAAACGCGATTGACGGCAACGCGGGCGGTCAGCGGATTTTCGTTGCTGACCAACCACATCGCCAAATCCAAACGGGGTGGAGATGCCTGGTCGTCCGACTCGTCTTCGGAGGCGAGTTCTCCATCAGCGGACCTGTCGGTTGTCGAAAGTGGGTGCAAGGAAGCGGGAGTTCCAGGCATCACCTTCTCGCCCTTGGTCAAAAACAGACCTCGCTCAAAGAGATGCGTCGGGCGTTTCAAGTGAGTCGGCCGTTCACGCATGATCGGAACCCGAACGCTGCGGATTTTCGATCGTGACTTCTTCGCCGCACTCAGTTCATCGCGCAGTTTGCGGATGCGATCGTCATGCAGTCGCGGGTAGAGGCTTTCGTCGTCGGTGACCGCCAAATGTCCCCGTCGAGTGACCAACGCAAATGCTCCTAACGCGGACTTGCGATGTCTCAACGTGACGCGAAGGCGGGAGTTCGGCGGAACTTCCACGGGATCCTCCAACACGAAGGCCGCTTGTCTCGGATAGTGGATGCGGGTGTACGCACTGAAACCGTTCGATGATTTCGCGTTCAGCGTCGACTGGGGATCGTAGATCGGATCGGGATCATCGCTGATGGCGCGTTTGAAGGTGAGCCGGCGTGGTTTGTTCTCACCTTCACGAATCAATTCAGCGTCGAAGGATGCGAGCACGAATCCCCATTCGGAGTCCGCTACCGCGGTTTCCGGGTCGAGCGGTTTGGCGGTCAGACGAACCCCAGTCAAACGCTCCATCGATTCCGGCAGTGACGCCTCCAACGTGATGTCTGTGTTTTTGGTGACCGTATCGATCGTGAAGAACTCTTCGTGATCGTCGACTTGCTCGACATCGACCTTGGTCGCTTTGTTGGTTTTCGCGGTCATGTCGCGAACCGGCGACCATCGATTGGCTCGGGTGAGTTCGGCGAACTCGGTTTCGAAGATCTCTGCCTTCAGTTCAGCGATCTTTCGGTCGATCCGGGCGGCCTCCTCGTAGTCCGACTTCTCGATCGGTGCGTCCAGGTTCGGCCAATCTTCGCCCAGATCCGAGTCAGCGGTGTTATTGAAGAACGCCGCGAACTGATAGAACTCTTCGTGCCGAAACGGGTCGTACGGGTGACTGTGGCATTGGACGCAGCCAAAGGTGACACCCATCCATGTTTGCCAGGTTGTGCTGACGCGGTCCAAGACGGCGGCAACGCGGAACTCTTCATCATCAGTCCCGCCTTCTTCGTTGGTTTGAGTTAGGCGATGTGCTGCCGTTGCGATCAGGTCTTCCGTGCTCGGTTCAGGCAACAAGTCCCCGGCAATTTGCTTGATCGTAAACTGATCGTAAGGCAGATCGTTATTGAGCGAATCGATTACCCAGTCGCGATATTTCCAGATGGATCGCGGTCCGTCGAGCCCCAAGCCCTTTGAATCGGAATAGCGAATCTGGTCGAGCCAAACGCTCGCCCAGCGTTCACCGAAGGCGGGTGAATCAAGCAGCATCTCAACGAGTTCACGACGGGCCGTTTCCCCATCGACTTGATACCGGTTCAGGAAGTCTTCCCGCAACTCCAGCGTCGGAGGCAAACCCGTCAGATCGAGACAAACGCGTCGCAACCATCGATCTGGCGAGGCGTCTTGTGAAGGCGTCAATCCATGATCTCGCATCCGAGCGAGCACGAATCGATCCACCGCAGACGTGGACCACTCATCATTCTCCACGACCGGAACTTCGCGAGGTTTGGGCGCCGCATAGGACCAGTGACTAGCGTCCCATATCGCCCCCTGTTCGATCCAACGACTCAGGATCGCAATTTCGCCGGTGGAAAGCGCGGGGCCGTGATCCGGGGGCGGCATCCGCATATCCGGATCCGACTCCATCACCCTCTCGATCAGGATCGAGCTTTCTGGATCGCCGGGTTCGACGATCCATCCGTCCGGCGGGAGCACTTGCTCTTTGTAGACGAACGACACGTCGCCTGCTTGCTTGACACCGCCGTGGCAGGACACGCAGTGTGCGTTCAGAATCGGGCGAACATGATCATTAAAGTCGACCACCTGCGGCAATTCAGACGTCTCGCTAGGCTCGCTGGCTGCGACGCGAACGGAGACCGAATGAAACGCCACCACGAATGAAAGAATGGCATATAGAGTCTGCAGGTGATCTTTGCGAGGCATCGGAACGGTTACGCCGGGGGAGTTGCCCCTCGGTGATCGAATCTCGTTGTGAAGTTCGTCGAGTAGACGCGTCATGGAGAACATGTCAGATAACGAGGTGAAGAAGACGGCGAATCGTTGACACCGTTGTGAGTAAGGAGCAATTCTCCCGTTGAACGGAAGTTGTTCAATCATCGAGACTCGTGGTTCGCGTTTGAGTTTCGTTAGTTGTGGCGTTTTCGGAAAGTTGGCGACCTCTACTAACGCAAACACTCGGTGTCGCCTGAATGGACGGCACCGAGCGTTGCACGTAGACAGTACCACGAACGTACTAGAAGGAAACGAAAGTACTAGAACTCTTCGTCGATTACTTCTTTCGCCGCACGTGTTCCGAGTGCTCCCCACAAACCATACGGGCTCTGAGCGCCGGCAAGGTTCGGGTTGGACGTGTGTCCGCTGAAGGAAGCAACGACCGCGTTATCGGTCAAATCGCCCGTTTCGATGCTGTCGGTGATGAACTTCACCGCCCCGTCACCCATCAACACGTGCGCTCCACCTTGGTGGCGACTGCCGACCGAGGAGATGAAGTAGTCGTTGGCATCGCTGCCACTGCGCGAGCAGTTGGCGCTGTTGGGTGGCAGGATCGTTTGGACGGCGGTATACACCAATCGTCCGTCCGCCCAGCGGCAACCACGCGAATTCAGCGGGTTCGTTTCGACACTTGCTCCGGATACATAGAACTGCGGTCTTGCGGGATCGATATGCCCACCTTGCTTGCAACGAATCGGCTCGCCCGCACCGTCCCAACTGCCGTCGCCTTGGAACGAGATGTTTCGTACCCAATCGGCGCGGGTTTCGCGTGCACCCAACGACGTGCAAATCTCACCGGCGGCGATCGTGTTCGACAATCCGTCGAGACAATCGCGGAACGCGACTTTATGCCGACTCCAGAAGAATCCACGGTTCGCTGCTCGGGCTCGGAGAGTCATATCGCCGTCGTTGCTGCGAGAGTAGTTCGACGGTTGTTGATAACCGCCAACTTCGTTGCGTCCACCGTAGAAGCACGAGTCGATCGTATCACCGAGTGATGCAGCGTAGTTTGAACGCCCCGTTGCAACACCGTCGAGGGATGCCGGATCGCTCGGGCAGCGGTAGGCAACGATTTGGGTCGCCCATGGAACATAACGCGATTCCCACGGCACAGGTCCCATCGCGGGCCACGTTCCGTTGAGTGTTGCGGTCGACATTGTCGTACCAGGAGTGGTTTCCTGGCTCGGATTAGAGATATGTTCCCAAACCGCTTGTTGTTCGACGAATGGCAGGATCGGCACGAGCCAACTGAGGAAACGACGGCTGCTGTTGACCGAGACGTCACCGTTGGACGCGCGGTCGGTACCGGTGTGGTTCGTCGGCAATTGGTCGTAAGCACTGTGATAGTTGTGAATCGCCAAGCCGATTTGCTTGAAATTATTACTGCAGCTCATCCGACGTGCGGCTTCTCGGGCTGCTTGGACAGCCGGCAAAAGAAGACCGACCAACACTCCGATGATCGCGATCACCACGAGCAATTCGACGAGCGTGAATGCTCGTTTTTTAGAAGCATGTTGCATAGAAGACTCCAATACTCAAAAACTGGAACAAAGAAGAGAGTTCGCGATCGCGAACAAGAAACTCAGACGCAGGCGGTAGTGACAGTGGATCTTGTCAAAGATCCCTCTGCACCAGGATCTCCAACAAGATCCACCACCCCAAGACAAAACTCAAATAATCAACTAGATGCCTTCGGCAGGTCTGTTCATTGCCGCTTCGTAATCTTCGCGGGCTGTGGAATCCACTGAGGTCTGTTCAATGACCTCGTTCTGCGGCTCAGAACATCCCGAAACGCAGCACGAAGAAAACGCACAGACACAAACAACGAAGAGAAGAACTCGATTAGGCAATACTTGATTAGGCATCGATCAATGAACGTATGGCGAGAGAAAAGAAACAGAACGAAACAGAATGCCCGATATCGGCAAGAGGCGGTGCCCTACCGTTAGCGGGCGTGGTAGGGAAATAGCGGACCCTTCGCGGATCTTTCACTTTTCGTTCAATTATCGTTCTTTTTTTCCTATTTGCTTGGTTTCGGGAAAGATTCCTCGGTCTCCCGCTATTTCTTTTATGCCATGAATAGTTCTCAAAACGACAAAGAAACGCTGCAGCTGACCACCGAATGGGTGTTGCGCCTGACCGAGGCACAGCCCCGTTTGCTCGGGTTCTTGCTCAAGCGGTTGGGGAATCCCGATCAAGCCCACGAGGTGCTGCAGGAGGTCAATTTGGTTATTTGCCGTGATGCCGAGAAATTCAACCAAGATTCAGACTTCTTAGCTTGGGCGTTTGCGATTGCCCGATATCAAATTCTCGCGTTTCGCAAACGACAATCGCGGGACCGATTGGTCTTCCCGGCGGATCTTGCGGCGTCGCTCGATCGTCTCGATTCGGAGATGTTCCCCAACGATGTGTGCGACCGTCGAGAAACCGCACTTCAGGACTGCCTCGTCCAACTCATGCCGCAGCAACGAAAGCTTATCGTTCAACGCTATGCCGAATCGTTGTCGGTCAAATCGATTGCCGGTGAACTCGACAAGAGTGCCAACGCGGTCAGCATCATGTTGCACCGCATTCGTGAAAAACTGATCGCTTGTATCGAATCCAAAACCATTACAGAGCCAACACGATGAATCCGCGTCCATCTGATAAGGACGATCTCGAAATCCTCAACGTTCTTCTGCCACGTTTAGTCGACGGGCAGTTGAGCGACAGTGAGAACGCGCAGCTCGCTTCGGTCTTGCAGCGTTCGGAAGAGGCGCAGGCCCACTATCTCCGCTACCTGCAACTTAACACCGAACTGAAAGACGCATGGGGCGCGGTCGATGAGGATGCGATCGATCAGCTCAGCGATCGTCTGCCACAGATGAAGTCAGGCGGTTCACCTAAGGCAGGCGTCGATCCGGTCGTGTCGGCCGAATCGCCGTGTGCGGAATCTCGCATCCGCAGACTGATGCCGCGACCATCGTCCGCCGAGGCGGGATGGCAACTCGTCCTCGCCTGCATGTTGTTGCTGATCGTCGGTTTGTCGATTGGGCTTTGGAGGGCTTCACGCAATCCGTTGGCCCATCCAACTCGCGTCGCCGAACAGCCCAGCGGTGAAGATACGGTATCATCCAATGCTCTATCAACAAACACACCGTCGATCGATACTCCAACTACGAACGACGGACTTGCTCAGTCCGGTGATGCCAGCGAGGACAACGCTCCTGCCTCGTCCTACACGAGAGGGATCGTCGAACAGGAAGCGTTTCTCGCGGCGGCTGTTGTTGTCCGGTCCGAACAACAGGGGGATACCGGGGTGTCGGTCGGGCATCGCCTGTCTCCCGGCATCCTCCGTCTAGCCGACGGAACCGTGCAGTTGGAATTCATGAGCGGGGCAGTGGTGGCGCTCGAAGGTCCTGCCGAACTAAAGATCCTATCCAAGGACGCCGCGACGTTGGTGTCCGGTGCCGCGACCGCGTACGTGCCACCGCGTGCCCATGGGTTCATGATCAACGCACCTAATGCAGCGATCGTTGATTTGGGAACCGAGTTTGGGGTTCGCGTTAGCCCGTCGGGCGTCTCGGAAATTGAAGTTCTCAGCGGCGAAGTCGAGCTGTCGCTGCTAGGCGATGACGGAAACACCTTGTCGAGCCAACGGGTTGTCGAGGCGAACCGTGTCCGAGTGGATCATCGCAGCGAGGAGTTGCAAACCGTTGAGTCCATCGGAACGGACCTGCCGATCATCTCAGCGTACGACGACACGTTGCTGAGCCTGTCGGATCAATACGCTCAGGCGATTCGGACCGCGGAACCGATTTTGTATTGGCGTTTTCAAGGTGACGGCGACGATCCGCTCCGCAATGAGATGGGCAACCGATTCAACGCCGAGGTCGTCATCGCTGGTGAAAGCGAAGACATTCGGTTTGAGAACGGCATCGTCCGATTTGAACGTGGCGACGACAGCCGATACCTGACGTCCACGGACGTGCTGGAAGGTTTCAATGAGAAGCCATACACAATCGAATTTTGGATGAAGCCGGATGACCTGCAACACTCGACATGCATCGGGACCTATCCCGTTAGCCGTGTCGATTCGAGAACGTTCGTTAACGTGGTCGAGATCGTTACGGACACTTTCATGATTCACGAACCCGGCGCGGTGCGATTGCTCCACCGAACCCCTCCGCACATCGAATACGAACACGGCAAGAACGTTTTCTCGCCTGGTATCTGCGTTCCCGGGCAGTGGCATCACGTGGTTGCGGTGAGAAGCATCGATTCGATCGAACTGTTTATCAACGGCCAGCGACAACGCCGGGTTGTTCTGCCGCCGAAGAATCTAAACAGCCCCGGAGACTTTCAGTTCAGGGTCGGCGAGTTGCTCGAAGCAGGCGACAGTCGGCGGTTCTTGGGTGCCATGGATGAGCTGGCGATCTACGGACATGCTCTGAGCGAAAGCGAAATTCGAGAGCACTACGAACTGATCACATCGGATACGACAGCCGAGTGAACCTCCGACCTTCGTGAACGAAGAAACACGGCACGCAAATGCGACGCCTTGCCCAACCCGCGGCTCAATGTTCGGGTAATGGCAAACGTCCATCTTCTTTAGTCCTGCGTGAAAGCCTCGGTTCGGGAGGGCTCGTGAATCACCGAAAGTCTTGGCGACTTTCGCTACGGCCTTGAACCCTCATTCTTGATCGTGGCTCACCACAAA
>NZ_ANOH01000393.1 GCF_000346505.1 Aporhodopirellula sallentina SM41 | reverse complement strand
TTCCGTCATGCGGTTGTTGCGACGGTGCCCCTTTTTCGGTCCAACTGGATTCTCCGTTGGACGTGAATGCGTCGATTCGGGCGACTTGGACGTTTTCGATCGTAAACGTTAATCGATGATTCGGTTGGACTTCGCGAACGAGGTAGTCGACCACGGACTGCACCGATTCTTTGGTCACGATGACTTCAATGCGGGCTCGCGGTTGGGGCTCGCCGCCTTCGGAGTTGATCTCGTGCCGGCCGGCACCCATGCACGGGAACGATGTGAATCCGCTGACGCCCAAGCGTACAAAGGCGGTTTGCAGCATTTCTTCGGTCGATGGATCCGTGGTGATCGTAATCAATTTCACCGACGAGACGCCTTTCCGCCGAGCCGAATGGGCGTGCTCGGTGAACGCTTGATGCGAGTCCAAACCCACCGTGCTGAACGACAGACCGTGTTGTTCGAAATCGTTTTCCATCTCGTGCAGTTTGTCCATCACCGTATGGTCAACCAACTGGACGTCCGAAAGGTCCAAAACGATGTTGCGACGATCGACCAAACCGATCCGTTCGATCTGCCGACGCATCGGAATCCAATTGCTAAACACCGCTGACTTTCGTGCGGTCAATCGGACGGTGTTTCCGTCGTCTTCGGTCAACTCAATCTCCGGTTTGAACAACGACCGGGCTGGCACACCGTTAGACAAGTGGATGACGACTTTGGTGGCGATTCCGATCGCGATTCCGATCAACAAGTCGGTGGCAAGCACGCTGACGAGGGTGACGACGAAGATCACGAGTTGCTCGCGTCCGACTTTCCAAACGTTCATGAACTCGGTCGGGTGAGCGAGCCGGAAACCGGTGTAGATCAGCATCGCTGCCAGTGCGGCCATTGGGATGCGGTGCAGCACCATGGGAATGAACGCGACGCAGACCAACAAGAACACACCGTGCCACAGATCCGCGAAACGAGTCCGCGCCCCGTTGTCGATGTTCGCCTTGCTACGCACGATTTCGGAGATCATGGGCAACCCGCCGACGAGGGCACAGCAAAGGTTGCCGGTACCGACGGCGATCATGTCGCGGTCCATGTTGGTTTTGCGTTTCCAGGGATCGAGCAAGTCGATTGCCTTGGCACTGAGCAGCGATTCGAGGCTGCCGATGATGAAGAACATGAACACCCACGGCCAGGCACGCGGTTCACGCAGGGCGGCGAAGTTCGGTGTGGTCAACTCGTCGAACATGCCAAAGACTCGGTCGGGCATCGTGACGAGATAGTTCTCGCCGAGTTGGTATTCGTGGTTTTGCAGAACGTATGAGTGTTTGTGCATCAGATCGAAACCCATGCCCATCGGGATCGCAACCATGAGCACGATCAAAGGAGAAGGCAGGACTTTGAGAAAGCTCGCCTTTTGTTGAACAATCGGCCAGACAAACATGATCAGGACGCTGACCAGCCCGATGGCGGCGATCGCCGGGTTGGCGTCGGCGATGAAGTGTGGAATCTGTTTGATCATCTCCAGTGGTCCGCCGCTCGCGCTGACACCGAGAGCCACGGGGATCTGTTTCGCGATGATGATCACACCGATCGCGGCGAGCATGCCGTGCACGGCCGAAATCGGAAAGAACTCGCCCAGAATGCCGGCGCGAAAGAAGCCGAAACAGATCTGCAGGATCGCTGCCGCTACACCGACCGCCAACGCGGCTTGGTAGGCATGCGTGTCCGCTTCCGTCCATCCGCCGACCATCCCGTCACCGCCGAACGCGCCGATGCAACCGATCGCGATCACGATCAAACCCGCCGCCGGTCCTTTGATCGTTAGCTCGCTGTTGCTCATGAACGTGGTGATGAACGATCCGATGATCGCGGTGAAGATTCCCGCAATCGCCGGATAGCCGCTCGCGATCGAGATGCCTAGACACAACGGCAATGCGATCAGGAAGACGAGGAAACCCGAAATCAAGTCGTGCTTGATGTAGCGAGTGAAACCTTCGACGTTGCCGCGTGGAACGTCTCGCTGATTTGGAATCGATGTGCTCATGGAAAGGTTCAGGGGCGGAGGTGGAGAGAATGGATCGAGGAAGATGCGGGGGCGGAGTCGTTCGTGAAATTCAACGTGTCCGATTTCTGTAGCTGGATTCGCCTGATTTTCAGGTCACCGAAGTTTGGCAACATCGGGTACGTCAATTTTCAGAACGCTAATGCTCTAAGTGTGAATCGGCTTGATCGTCGGAATGTGAGGCATCACCGTCGCCGGTTGGTCCGAGCAGACGCACTCTTTGGTTGGTCAGTTCTTTTGCGGCGTGATATCGCGAACTGACACCGGGCTGTGGAACGAGGCCGCCGCCGACGATCAGCAGCGTCAACATCAACACAGCAAAGCGTTCGGTGGGGCGTGCATTCATCGGGATCAACGCACGGTTGGCGTGTCCGGTGAAAATGCGAAAGTAAGCCATCAAAACGGTGATCCCGCACAACGCGGCGGCGAGAACCACAAACGTTCCGACGAACGGATAAACGTCCACGGCGCCTTCGATTAGCAATTCCATGCCGACGAATCCGACCGTGGCGGGAAAGCCGATCGCGGCGAGTCCGGTCAGCAAAAAGAACCCCGCCATCATCGGCATCTGGCGATACATTCCGTGGTAGTCGATCAACGAAACGCGGGAAATGCGGGCTTCGATGCAACGCAGCGTGATGCCAAATCCGGTCATCGACAGTCCGACGGATAACCACAGGCAAAGTGCTCCCGCCAGACCGATGGGGGTCACCAATTCCAATCCGACCAGCACTAGCGAAGATTGGCTGAGCAAAAGGAAACAGAACATCCGGCGAGCTTCCCGTTGGATTAGTGCCATCGAAGCCGCGTAGATCGCGGTTGTCAACGACAGTACCGCGATGCTCTGCAGTGCCCACGATGGAGCGATCGGCAACACCAATCGCATCACCGCGTAGGCACCGGCGAGCGGCGTCGTGAAAAGGATGGCTGTCCCGAAGGTGGCCTTTTCGAACAAGTCCGTCATCCACAGATGCAGCGGGAAGATTCCCGCACGCAGCAACGCCGCGGCGGTCAACAATGCACCGGGAATCAACGTCGACGAGGGAGACGAATCGGTCAGCGACAACCACGCGTAGCCGGCGATCAGCAACGTGGCAAAGACGCTCATGTGCAGAACGTAGATGCGGGTGCAACGTTGCCGTTGTCGCAGTTCGAGGTACGGTGGGATTGTCGCAGCGATCAACAACCCGATCAGTGCCCAGGATGACCGGCAACTGAACGTCGCGAGCAGCAGTGTTTCAGAAAGCAACGCCAGGCGAAGCGAAAAACGCGGAGCTTTCGTTCGCAGCGTTGACATCACAACAACCAAATAGATCAACGCCGACAACGGGATCAGGAACGCGCTGAGTTCATCGACGACAAAGAACTCCGGATTGAAAATCCAACTGAGCAAGCGCCCATGATCGTGGGCTTCGAACGTTCCCATGAACAGAAAATCGAGCAGTTCGCCGATGGTCAGGAGCAGCGTTGCGGCACAGCACACAATCGCGTGGGCGGTGGTGTTCTCGCGTTGGCCGTGGATGTGGACCCACATCGCACCGATCAACGGTACGAGGATGGATATTTCAATCCACGGAAAGTGAAACTCAGGCATTGTGAATAATCTAAAGGAATGACGGGGGGATTGGTTTTGCCTAGGCGGCGCGGCCCATTTCTTCGGGATGCAAATCAATGTCTTCGGACTCGCGAGATTGTTCTCGAGAGATCCAGTCGGTGATTCGCTGTTCTTGCCGGTCGCACCAGTGCATGGTTCGCACAAAGGGGCCAACAATGTACTTGTCCAGTGCGATGTCCATGAATCCGCGGTCAAACCCGAATCGATAGCACCAACGTTGGATCGTCCCGGGCAGCATGCGGGCGCCGGCCCATTCGTCGTGTTCGAGTCGCGTGCCGATTTGGTTTTCGATGTCTTCGTAGTCGCGGATAATGGTCGGGGCTCGCAATAACTGCATCGTTCGCAAGCACGCGTGCCCAATGATGTGGATCAACGCGAGGTAGTACAGCCCCAGGCCGATTTCAACGACGATGATGCCGACCTGGGTCAGTGAGGCGTACGCGAGCGAAACTTTCACATCGCTCTGAACCCGCGACATGACCGCCCCGCAGCCCGCCGTGATGATTCCCAACGTGAGTACCATGATCTGCAGCGGCAAGGACACCGCGACGATCGGGCTCAAACGCAGCAACAGGTACGCACCCAAGTGAACCGACAACGCACCGTAGAAGATCGCACTCGATGGAGTCGGACCTTCCATCGCACGCGGCAACCATCCGCTAAATGGGAACAAACCTGATTTTCCGGCGGCCGCGATTAACAGTAACGAACCCACGAGCAACGCTTGCCCTGGTTCGATCGCGGCGACGCCCTCGGGCCACACTCCGCTGCTCATCAATCCGCCGAAGTCGCCTTCGCCGGTCAGGTGATGCATCGTGATCGCAGCGGTCAAGAACGCGGCGTCGGACAACCGGTAGACTGACCAAACGCGTTGTCCGTTGCGAACCGGATTGACGCGTTCGTGAAAGTACGCGACGAGCAACGCGGACGACAAACCGACCATTTCCCAGCCGACAAACAGTGTTTCGATGGTGCTCGCGAGCGACGACCAAACCATGCCGCAAAAGAACACCGCGTAGAACAAAAAGAAGCGGGCGTAGCCTTCTTCGCGGTGCAGGTATCGCCGTGTGAATTCGGCTACGACGCCGCACAGCACACAGCTCAAAATGGCAAACGGGATGCTCAATCGGTCGAACGCGAATTTGAGGCTGAAGTGAAAATCCTGTTCGGGAATTGATACCCAATTGCCCAGCTCCACGGGCACGTAGCGAATGCCGGTTGCGAGCATCAGGAACAGGATCACGATCGCGGGCAACAACGTGAACAATACCGCGGCCTGAGTCAGACGCGAAATCGAACCTTCGCTGAGCGCGCGGTTGAATAAGCCCGACAGCCCGAGGATCGCCAGCAATATCACGGGGCTGACGATCACCGCGGTGCCGAGCGTTTGGAAGGTGGTTTGAAGTGTGATCATGCGAGGAAGCGTTGGAGGGCAAGTTGTGTGGTTCGGGTGAGGCTGCGCGTTTCAATCGCCACTCGAATCGTGGTCGATCGTCACCGTTGCAAAGCCGAGATGATCACGTTGGCCGCGATACCAATCCGCTGAAGATTCGACTTCGGGGAGGTCGCTCGATTCGGCGACGTACGGCTCATAGCGGCCGTTGACGTAGCGAAGGATGTCCGAGGTTGATGGATCGATCAACGCGACCTGCACCCATCGGCCTTTCACTAATTTGGCGATGCCCGGATTGGCGTCGATGATCGTGTCCATGTTTTTGGGCGTGGTCTCGACAACAAAAAGAATTCGCATCGGTTCGTGAATTTCGACCATCTGCTGCGAGAGTCCCGGTCGCAGGTCGCTCGCGGCGCCCGTCATCACGCCTAGCATCGAGGCGACGTTGTGCGGCAGTTTCGATCCGCATCCGTAACCTTCGACGTCCACGCACGAGAAGTAGTACTCCAGGTTGATGCCGGCACAAACCGGAATGGCGGCTTGCAGAATCCGCGTCAGCACCGATGCCTGATCGTCATCAACCGACGGATCGTATTCGGTCAAGAACACCCGTCGATCCATGAACAACCCACGCGTCCAATCACGTCGGCCGACGGTCACCAACGCGTTGGTCGCGTGGTTGTATTCGGGGCGAGCCTGGGAAAGATCTTCGGATCGCTGTTCGACGTGTTCGAGGGCTTCGGAGAAGGTCAGGTCGAGCGGCGCCGATTCGAAACGACGGGCTCGCTCGTGAGCGTTTCGTGCTCGGGTTTCGTTAACGTTTCGTTCGATCCGT
This sequence comes from Aporhodopirellula sallentina SM41, assembly GCF_000346505.1. GTDB lineage: Bacteria > Planctomycetota > Planctomycetia > Pirellulales > Pirellulaceae > Rhodopirellula > Rhodopirellula sallentina. The sequence continues at coordinate 17,053 of NZ_ANOH01000393.1, read as the reverse complement.
CGGAACAACTCGCGATGCGTTCGTGGCAGAAGGTCGAGGTCGTAGTACTCGACGTCGTCGTTACAGGTGTTGTGATAGGCACCGATGAAGCGAACGTCGTCGGGGATTTCGATGCCCCGTTCGAGAGTCAGGCGACGCACGCGTCGGTCGTTGGCCATCACCGCGAATGCACGCGCGTTTGGCCCGCCACGCCCGCCGCTGCACGCGCCGCAGTTGTACGCCGACTCGTGCGGGTTGTTTAAACTGCCGCTGCCGTGTCCAAAGAATACAACGATCGGCGGAAAATCTTTGACGCACCCGATGTCTTGCAGGATACGGACAACGATGTCAGCCATCTCATCCAAACTGTATCCCAACGCGTCGGGTTCTTGACCGGGTTCGTCGGCGATCCGCTCGAGATGCAGTTCCGACGAAGGCGTGCGAACGAACGTGCCCATCGAGTTCTTGAGCCGCGAAGTCAGCCGTGGGAACAAGATCCGGGCGACCATCGGAAACGTCGCAAGCGCGCCGAAAACACCCGTGACCCAGCCACCGACGAGCGTGCGCGAGTGAGCGTGAACTTGGTGAGTGAACCATCCGATCCGGCGTCGACGCACGGCACGTTTTTCACTCAGGTTGACGGTCGAAAACGTGGGCTCTTCTCGAACGTAGTGTTGCGGAGTGACGATCGCCGGACACAGCGGACGGTAGTGTGCGTGGTCGGCACCGCGGTAGTACATCGCGACGGCAAAGAATCCCGCTGCCGAAGCGGTCCGGCATTCCGGATCAATCTCCTCGAGATGACGGCGGAACGATTCCTCGCGATCGTCGATGCAGAATATCGCGAGGTACGCCGGTCGCCGAACGCTGAGCGATACCTGTTCGCGTCGTCGTTGGGAATGAATCGACAACGCGTCGAGCGTCGCGGTCGCGTAGTGACGCTCGTACGCCAACTGGAAGATTCGACGTCGCTCGAGTGATCCGAACGACTCGACTTCGTTGACGACGCGTTCCCATTGCTGTGACGACATCGACGTCAATTGTTCGGGTGTCCAACCGCCGGACTGAGCGAGTTGAAAGAGCACGTAGGTTCGTTCGCTCGTCGATGGGCCACGACGAAATGCAGGCAAGACTCCTCGTCGGGTGTGGCGTTGCAGTTCGGTGTCGACGCGGCGGCGGACTTCCTCGATGTTGCGTGTCCCGAAATGGCGTTCGCCCGCGTCGGCCAACGCGTGACGCTGCAGGATCAACCGGATCGCCAAGTATTCGTGCAACGATCCCGAGGGAATCGGATGCGGCAGGTGAGGAGCGTTGGTTTCGGTTTGCCAGATCATCCCGGCCCATCCGCGTAGGGCCAACAACGTCGTCGTGATCTCGTCTTCGACTTTGATTCGGTCGGACGTGTCGACACCCATCGCCGCGAGCGATTCGTTGATCGAGTCGAGCGGCGAGAACTCCCCGTTGGCGATCGACGACATCTCCAGCCGCAGGCAACGCATCCACGCGGGAAGGATCGATCCACGTTGCATGTACAGTCGGGCGAACGACTTTGCGAAACCCTGTTCGCGATCCGGTAACGACCAATCGGCGAATCCCTGATCGAGAAAGCTGCCACAGAATCGGATCAAAACTTCGTTCACAGCCGCATCGATGTCTTCGCCGCAGGTTTGCAGCATCAACTCGTTGAGCGAATCGTTGTGACGGAGCGGTTCGCTCGGCAGAGCGGCTTTGTCAATCCCGTCGTAGCAGACCCGCCACAACAGGTTTAGCGTGAAGGCTTCCCACCCGTCGTCGTTCCAAGTCGCCGGTTTCGACCCGCTGTTTTCATTCAGCAACGTTTGCACGATCGGCGGCAGCTTTCCTGAATCGCGACCCCGGATGATCCAGTTGCGGGTCGCCGAGATGACTTGGTCGCGACGGGCGAGCGAAACTTGGGATTGGAAACGTTTGAGAAGTTTGGTTTCGGCGAGCAGCCACTGCAGTTCCGCATCGGGGGCGGAGTGCAGCGTCATTTGCAACATCGCCAATCGCAACGAATAGCGGGTTCCGAAGTTCGCGATCAGTTCATCGGCCGTCGCGTCGAGGTCGTCCATCAGGACTTGGCGAAGATCGTCGATCGAGATCCGCCCGCGAGCCAGTTCGTGGTGGTACCGTTCTTCGGGCAGGTAGGGTTCACACCGATAGCGTCGTCCGCCTTCGAGGACGGCCTCTTCAAAGGGCAGGTCCTCGAACGAGTGCAGCGTGTTGTGATGCACGAAGATCGAGATCGGCCCCTGCGAAGGCAGGTAGTGCGTGGCGTGTTCGATGATTGACGCGAGATCCCGATCACCCGGAGCGAGAGGATGCGAGGATGCGGGAGAATCCGCCGGGGTGGGACCGCTCAGGGTTGCGTCTTGCATAGGGAAGCACGAGTCGTTGCGAAAGAACTGGATCGTTTGCTTGATTGCAGCCGGTGTGCCAAACAAGTGTTGCGATGGTCGTGGCAACGTCCGCTCGCGAACGATCTGCCCGGATGCCGAGCGTTTGGGTGCGAATTCCGGTGCTCGGAAAAGATCGCCGAAATCAAACCGTTCACCGAGGTGCACAGAATCTCTGCAGGCCGCTGCAGCAATCTGCAAAACTTTGCAGGTCGGTCCGCCTGGCGCCCGCAACGTTGCACGCCTACATCCCATTGGGCTCGATTCAACGTCGCGGGGCGACTAAGATCGGCGGCCCAACTCAACAGCCGCTGCAGCCCCAATCGACCCGTATGCCCGACCCCGATCCCTTTGGCGTTTTGATCGTCGACGACGAACCCAACATCCGTAGCGGATTGGCGAGAGGGCTCGCCGACGACGCCGACGTCATCGAAACCGCGGGGGATGCCGAGGAAGCACTCGCCAAGATCGATGGTGGGAACTATCCGTTGGTGATTGTCGACGTGCGATTGAACTGCGAAATGTCGGGGATCGAGCTGCTCGAACGCATCGTTGCTCAGCGACCACAGACGGCCGTCATCGTCATCACCGCTCATGGCACGGTTGAGACGGCGGTCGACGCGATGCGGGCCGGCGCGTTTGACTTCATCCTCAAACCGCTCGACCTGAATCTCGTTCGTCAACAAGTCCGCAAGGCTCGCGAGCACTATCAACTGCGGGTCGAAAACCAACAGTTGAAAAGCAGGCTCGCCGACTCGGGGCAGATCTCCAACATCGTCGCCGGTGGTGCGGCCATGCAGGATGTGTTCCGGCAAATCCGTCAAGTCGCCGCGACCGACGCGACGGTGATGATCCAAGGCGAAAGCGGTACGGGGAAAGAATTGATCGCGCGTGCGTTGCATGATCTTAGTGAAAGAAGCACTGGCCCCTTTGTCGCGGTTAACTTAGGTGCGTTACCTGAAACGCTGCTCGAGAGCGAATTGTTCGGGCACGAGAAAGGTGCATTCAGCGGTGCGAGCCGGCGGAAGCCCGGTTGTTTCGAACAAGCCTCGCACGGCACGCTGTTTCTCGACGAAGTCACCGAGATGTCGGCGAAGAGTCAGGTCGATTTGCTCCGTGTGCTCGAATCGCGGCAGTTTACTCGCGTCGGGGGCGAGCAAGTCTTAACCTCGGACGCTCGTGTAGTTTCGGCTACGAACCGGTCGGTGCAACAAATGGTTGACGAGGGTGCCTTTCGTGAGGATCTCTTCTATCGGCTGAATGTGATTCCCATCGAGTTGCCTCCGCTGCGAGGCCGACGAGATGACATCCCGTTGCTGGCGGAACATTTTCTCGAACAGTTTTGCACCCGGCACGGACGGCCGCAGAAAACGTTTGCCGCCGATGCGATGAAAACCATGATGTCGGCGCCATGGCCGGGCAACGTACGGCAGCTTCGCAATGTGATCGAACGAATGGTGCTGACTTCGGCGGGCGACGTGATCGAGCAAAACGAATTGCCATCGGAACTCAGCAAACCGGCCGGCAGTGGAAACACAGTGGTCGGAACGCTCGCCGATGCGGTCGAGGCCTGCGAGCGACAAACGATCGAGGCGGCGCTTCGCGCGTGCGGCATGCACCGCGAAAAGACCGCCAATATGTTGGGCGTCAGCGTGCGAACGTTGCACTACAAAATGGGCCGTTTCGGGCTGCGATGATGTTGGGTGAATTGATGATGTTGGATGAATTACTGTGATGATTGACCCTCCCGGTGCACGCGGCGTACGACGGATCGCGATCGGTCTGGCTCTGCTGAGTTTGCTGTCACTTGCGGTGACCGCCTGGATTCTCGCGACGGTCTCGCGGGAACAGGAGATCCTCAAACAAATCATCAAACACCTGCCGACCAGCGATCTGAAAATCGCCAACGAGCTGTCCGGAGATCTGAGTCTGCAGAGCAGCCTGCTCGCTTTGCTCGTGTTGAACGTGATGGCCACCGCGGTCGCGTTCGTCTTCGTCGTTCGGGCCTACCTGTCGAGCGAAAAATCGCTCGCCGATGTCAAAGTGCTCTCGTCAGATATTCTTGCGAGCATGGATTCGGGCGTGATCACAACCGACGAGAACGGTGTCATCACGAGTATCAATACGAGAGGCCGATCCTTGTTGGGTTGGGATCCAAACGGATCGAATGGGGAATCTGATAATGCAGTCGGTTCGGTGGGGGCGCCGAAGCCTGGGATCGGAGGCAATATCGCTGAGATCAATCGTGATCACGGGATGTTGGCCCAGATTTGCGAGGAGAGTCGCCTCCGCGCCGAACCGATTCGGGATCGAGATTACCGAGTCCAACGTGATGGACTCGTGCAAACGTTCCGGGCCGGTTGCACGCGGCTGCACAACCGAGGTGGACAACAGATCGGTCAGGTTATCCATGTTCGTGACGTGACGCAGAAAGCGTTGATGGAAGAACGGTTGCGACGGATGGAACGCTACATGGGGCTCGGGTCGTTGGCGGCTGGTTTGCAACACGAAATCAAGAATCCTCTCAGTGCGTTGTCGTTGCATATCCAGTTGTTGTGCGAACGGTTGGCGAAAGAGACCGGCGATGCTGAGGTGAACGAGTCGCTCGATATTCTCAATACCGAAGTCAAACGAATCGGTAGCGTGCTCGACGGTTTCCGCAGCTACGCGTCGATCAACGACATCGGTCGCTCTCCGGTCGATGTGAATCTGCTGATCGAGAAACTCGTTCGTCTTTTGCGTCCGCAGGCGGAGGGGCAAAAGGTCCAGATTCGCGTCCAACCGTCACGTGAAATGTTGGGCATGATCCAAGCCGACTCGGTTCGTTTGGAGCAGGTGTTTTTGAACCTCGCGATCAACGCGATCGCGTCCATGCCGGACGGAGGAGTTTTGTGTTTCGTGATTTCAGGCGATGATCGCGGCATCCAAGTCGACGTGGTTGATACCGGCAAAGGGATCCCGGCAGAGATCCAGCCCAAGATCTTTGATCCGTATTTCACCACCCGTCCCGACGGCACCGGCATGGGGCTCGCGCTGTGCGACAAGATTATCCGCCAACACAACGGCAACCTCGACTTCCAAACCAGCCCCCAGGGAACCACGTTCACCGTCGTGCTGCCGGTGAATGAAGAAGTCTGATCGCGAGAGCGTGTATCGAAATGAAGTAGCCGGAGTGGCTAAGACTTCGGGGGTGTGTTGCCGGTGGGGAGTCTGAATCTTTGGCGAATCCAGTTAAGGGATTGGCCCAGTCGATTTTTGTAATCGGCTCCGGTAGCGAAAATCGCCAAGAGTTTCGGCGGGCCCTATGGATCACCGAAAACTCTTGGCGGGCAGTTAGTTTATTAGCCCGCTGCGCTAGCGAGGGATGCACACAACCACTCGCTTGCCGGTGGGGCGATTTAAACAAGAGTCAACCTGTATTCGTTTAACCGGTAGCCGTAGGCGACGTGCAGTGGCAGAAGGTCGCCTTTGGCGCCTGTTAAACGAATAAATCAACAGCCCGTAGCGCATCGGGCTATTAAATCAACCACTCGCTTGCGCGTCGGGCTAATAGTCTATCGTTAGCCTCGGGGGAGCCCTTCGAATCAACAGCGTGCCAGGAGTTTCGGCGGGGGGCTCTGTCAAACGCCGAACGTCTTGGCGACTTTCGCTACGGGCTCGATCAATTGGCTGCGAGTCGGGCGGATTGTCCTGGGCGGCGTTGGAAATCGCTCAGGACGCACGCTCCGGCGTCGACGCATTTTCTCGGAATATGCGGGCAAGGTTTCGTTTATCAACTTTTGATGATATTCATCCAGAATCTTTGTGACTTCACGCATTGTCTTCTCGGATTGTGCTAGGATCGCCGCTGATCCGCTTTAGAGGGGGCTTCGGTGCCCTTGTTGAGGGCGGCCGCAGTCATCTTTTCTTGTCGTTTTGCCTGCCTTTCCGGCCCGCATCATCCCTGATGTCCTCGGTTTGAGTCGCAATCGACGCGTAACTTGGTTTGATTTGTGAGGGCATAGGCTTGATTAGTCGTCGATTTAAATTCGGTTCCGCTGGTTCACTTGTCCGCGCACGTCGCCGTGCACTCGAAAAGTTCGTCACAGCGAGAAGTCGCGGTTTGCTTGTCGAATCACTCGAGTCCCGGCAACTCCTCGCGGGCGATTTCCCGACCGTCGAATCGCTGTCTGCCGATCCGGCGTACGGGGTCGGTAACGAGCAGGTGAGTTACTCGTTGACGTTCAGTGAAGCCGTATCAAGAGTCGATATCACTGATTTCGTCGTTGACCAAGTCGGCGTGACCGGAGCATCCGTCGCGGAAGTGATCCCCGGATCGGACGGTTCGAGTTACACGGTTGTTGTGAATACCGGTTCGGATGACGGGACGTTGCAGCTGCGATTGGTAGACGACGACACCATCACTAGTCTCACGGGCGGGTTGCTCGGTGACTCCGGTGCAGGCAATGGAGATTTTGATGGGAACGTGGTGTCGATTGAACGCGAACCGCTCCGCACTATCAACGGATATGTTTTCGAGGATACCAACAACGATGGTGTTCGCGACGCGGGAGAACCCGGTGCGACCGGTGCGTGGGTTTACGTTGATCTGAACAGCGACGGAGTTTGGAGCTATCCCGAACCGTATGACACCTACAGCGATGCTGATCTCGCTTCGACGCCGGATATCGACGAAGCGGGTTGGTTTGAGATGGATGACGTGCCGCTCGGCGAGCACGTGTTGCGGGTTCGAGATCGAACGGAATTTGTCTCATCGACATTTTCGTCCGCGCCGGTCACGGTTTCCTTTGATACCGAATCGGTGTCGGCGGCAGTGCCCGCGGTTGCCAACGAGTCGGTGATCGAAGGCGTGCTGTTTGAGGATTTGAATTTGAACGGAGTGCGAGACGCCGGTGAACCGGGACTTTCGGGCCAGACGGTGTTCCTCGATTCAAGTTTCAACGGCAACCTTGACTCGTGGGAGGATTCACTCGTCACGCTCGAGGACGATCCGACGACGATCGATGTGGATGAAACCGGACACTATCGGTTTGAGACGCTCTACTTCACAACCCATCGTGTTCGGGCGGTGTTGGACGACGCGTGGGTGTTCACGACGACGGATCCACAGGAAATTGTCGTCGACTCCGCGTCTGATGTTGAGACGGCGAACATCGGCTGGACGAGAAACCTGACCCAAATTTCGGGCGTCGTGTTTGATGATATCGATGCCGATGGCGTTCAATCAGCAGGAGAATCCGGGGTCGCAGGTTGGACTATTTTTCTAGATGAAGACGGCGACGGGCGGTTGGACTCGTGGGAGTCATCGACCACGACCGACTCAAACGGCAGCTACTCGTTCGACACGCTTCCGTTGGGGCAACACGTTGTCGCGACGGAGTTTGTAAGCGGGTACCTCAGTACGACCGTCAGTCGTCAAACTGTGCAATTGTTGGGCAGTACCGATTCACCGATCGCGGACTTTGGCGTTCGTCAGAACGATACTTCCATTGAGGGAACCCTGTTCGAAGACGTCAACGAGAACGGCATCTTTGACGATGGCGAATTGCCCATTTCCGGTGCAACGGTTTATGTCGACGCGAACAACAATTCGCGGCTCGACGTGGGCGAGTCCAGCGACGTCAGCGAGACCGACGGAAGTTATCGGTTGATCGATCTGATTCCGGGCGAACAAGATTTGCGTTTTATTCCGCCCGTTGGCTATCGGCAAACCGGTGAACCGAACACCGGGGATCGGTTGTTCGTTTGGCATGACTTTTCTTCGATCAGCGAGGTAGATCTAACAGACGGTTCAGTCATTGCGCAAGAAACTGTTTTGCGCGTCCCTACGCACGCGGTGGAGGCAACGAGTTTGGCATTCGACGGTGAATTCCTCTACACGCTCGATCGGAACGATGCACTCGTTGTTGTGATCGATCCTGACACGCTCGCTGCTGTGGATTCGTTTTCCGTTCCGATCAACACGGGAGCGAATTGGCATGGAGCGGCCGTGGTCGACGGCGATCTGTTCTTCTCCAACGACTCGTTCGACGAAATTATTCGCATCGATTTGGAGACCCGCGAATTGGTTTCTTCGTTCCACATTCCGAGCCTGAATCCGACCGCTAATACCACGAACCTTCAGTTCTCTTTGGGAGAAACGGCGGACGGGACGGCGTTGCTCGCGGGGACACCAGGCGATGCCAAATTGGTAATCGATCCAGAGACCGGATTGATTACCGGCGAGATCTATCCGCTGCCTGACGGTGTCCGGCACGATGGACTCGCGGGAGGGAATGGCAGTTTCTACGCAGGATCCTATGCGGCACGGGCCGTTCAGAGCTACCAAGCCGACGGAACCGAGGTGGGAACGATCTCGGTCGGTGTCAGGATTATGGGGGTGGCGACCGGCGGGGGCTTCGACTTCAGGCGAACGGTTTCGGTCTCACTCGACGAACAACTTACCGAAATTGACTTTGGTGCGGTGGACGTCAGCAGCAGCATTGCAGGCGTCCAATTTGACGATGCCAATCAGAACGGCGTCCAGGACCCCGGGGAAACGGGAATCGAAGGTGCTACGGTATTCGTGGACCTGAACAACAATTTTTCGTTGGATGCCGACGAACCGTTTGCGGTCAGTGCTGCCGACGGGGCTTACACGTTGCAGGACGTTCCCCCAGGAGATGTCACCATTCGATCGGTTGCACCGGGGAACTATCGAATCATCGATACCGGTCCTTCAGCAGAGAGGTTGTTCGCGTTGGGAAGGACGGCGTCCGGGGACAGCGACACAGGATTCGTTCACGAGATCTTGGAGTTGGATCCTGAAACAGGGCAAATGCTCCGTGCCATACCGACCGGCATTCCGGCCAGCTTCGCAGCGTTGGCTCTCGAGTTTGACGGCACCCATCTTTTCATCACGGACAGCTATTTCGATCTGGTTCATGAACTGACAACGGATGGAACTCTCGTTGACAGTTCGCCGCTGGGAGTGCCGACCGAAGATGGCGCCGGATACACCAACGAAGAGGACTTTGGGCTGGTCAACGTGCAGGGCACTTTGTTCTCGGTTCGTCCGACCGATTATGGAGGTTTGCTGCTGTATTCGTTTGATCCCGTGTCCAACGAGTTCACCTATCGAACGGCGATCACTTTCGACAATGGGCTCGAGTCATTGCCCGACGGATCGTTTGTGATTCCTCCAACGGCAACCTTTGCATCCGCCGCTTCGTTCGATGGCACCAAAATTCTGTTGGCGGCCGACGACGATCGGATTTTAGAAATCGATCCTGTCACTGGAGTTGCCACGTTCGATCCTGAATCATTCCAAGACAATCCGCTCACCCGAGGACTCACAACTTTGGGAGGAGAGATCTTTGAGTCGTTTGGGAATCGAGTCGAGGTGCGTGATTCAGCGGGGCAATGGGTCCGTGAGGTATTCGTTCCTAAATTTGTCTTCGGGCTGGCTAGCGGCAGCCTTTCGGACAATGGGATCAGTGTTGAAGTCGTCGAAGGGAGTAACGTTGCGGATGTGAACCACGGTTTTGCGTCGACACTCAGTACTCTCGCCGGAGTGATCACGGATGACGTCAACGCGAATGGCGTCGCGGACGCGGGCGAGCAACCTTTGTCGGGAGCCACGGTCTATTTGGATGCGAACCGCAACGGTGTTTTTGACGTGGGAGAAGTTTCCACGGTAACGGATTCGCAGGGGGCCTATTTGTTTGAGGTCGCTGCGGGTGATTACGTCGTTCGTCAAGTCTCCGCGTCGGACGAGGTGTCGCAGGCGTGGACGTCCAACACGACACGATTGTTCGCCTATCTCTACGATTACGATCTCGCGACCGCGTCGATTCATGAAATCGACCCCGACTCCGGTGAGGTACTCAATTCATTTGCGGCTCCTGGAATCTCTCATCCCAATCTCGGCGCCGGATTGGCACTCGACGGCGACACACTGTACATGTCGCAGCTCGACAATGTCTTTGAAATTAATGCAAACACGGGTGAGGTGACTCACACCTCGTCGTTCGACGGCGATTTCAATGGGATGGCAATCATCGATGGAGAGGGGTTCCTGCTCGATTCCAACCGCAATACCATCGTGGCCTACGATTTGATCCGCCGTGAGATAACCCGGACGCTACCGTTTTATTCCTACAACTTGTTCGGCGCGTTGGGTGAGTCAGCGGATGGGACGAAGTTGATCGCCCGCGGCTCCAACGAAATGTTGACAATCGATCCGCTAACGGGGACCGTGCTAACGAGCGAATACACTCCGTCGATTTTTGGTGCTGCCAGCGCGGCAGGCGAGCTGTTCGTTAACGGCCCACTGGTATCGACGAACCAAACGGCAACTCACGTTCGCGATTCCCTGGGGCAAACCATCCGGGTTGTCGACTGGGCTCTGCCGTTTGCCGCGCGTGCCTATGGGGCGGATTCGGTTACCGCGGTCGAGCACCGGGTTCGAGTGCTCGGCGGACAAGATATCGTGGACTTGAACTTCGGGCAGGTGTCCGCGACCGGAACGATCAGCGGTTTGCAGTTCGTCGATGAGAACGGGGATGGGATTCAAAACCCCGGCGAACAACCGCTCGCGGGCGTGACTGTGTTTGTCGACGCAAACACGAACGGTTGGCTCGATGAAGGCGAGTCATTCGCCGTCAGTGACGCAAACGGACAATACACCATCGAAGGCGTCCCCGGTAGATCCGTGTTAGTGCAAAGCGTCGCACCGGAGAACTTCCGATCAACGACTGCCGTGCAAGGACATGACAGGTTGTTCCAACTTCTCAGCACGGCGAATCCCGAAAGTCCAACGGGATCCTTCTTTGCAATTGCCGAAGTCAATCGATCCACGGGCGAAACCACACGCCGGCACGCTACGGAGTTGCCTGCCGGCGGTGGGAACTCAATTGGGTTTGACGGGGAACGGTTAGTGTTGGTGAGCAATCAATACCGAATGGTCTATGAGCTCGCAACCGACGGCACGTTGTTGGACCAGACTCCATTCCCAGAAGGTGTGGCGAATCTCGTTGGTCCGGCTGTGTTGAACGGCGAATTCTACATGCTGCAGTTCGGTGGCAGTGCGTTAGGTGAGTTCCTAGTGCGTTTTGATACGGGTAGCAACGAGTTTGTCGACGCGAAAGCGATCACTCATCTCGTCAACGATCTCGTTGATAGTTTTGTCTACGTTCAACCCTTCGAAGCGGGATTGAGTGAATCACCGGACGGTGAGTCCTTGCTGCTGTTCCCCGGGAATGGTCGCATTGCGAGGTTGGATCCCATCACCGCACGTGTGACAACAGTTGACTACAACAGTTTGATTGACGGAGTTGGATACGATGCGACCAGCGTGGATGGTGAGTTGTGGGTGGATTCCAATTCCGGTGGTGGCAACATCTACGTGCTCGATGCTCAGTTCAATGTGACTCGGCAGGTCTACACGGAATACGGCGATGGACTCGCGGGGGGAACGTCGTACGATCGCGGTGTCGTCGTGGATGTTGCGACCGGCGAAGCAGTGAGCAATATCGACCACGGATACCAATCCGAGCTTGTCGAACTGAGTGGTACGGTTGCTCTGGATGACAACGGAGATGGCGTGATTGACGCCGCGGACACGCCACGAGTTGGCGTGACGGTTTACCTCGATGCCAACCGAAACGGTGTGTTCGATAGCGGCGAGATGACGACAACGACTGACGTCAGTGGGGTATACTCGTTCGAGGACGTTGCTCCCGGTGAACACGTCATTCGAGTCGTGGACGGTCCTGGGTTTGGATCAGTCGCCGTCGCCGAAGACCAAACCCGCTTGTTTGCGTTGCAATTTACCGCGGGCACGTCGACGATTCGCGAATTAGACCCCGTCAGCGGTCAGAGGCTCGCTGAGTTTGCAGCACCTGGCGAACCGCAGACGGGAGTTGCCGGACTCGCGTTGGGCGAGGATACGTTGTACTACGTGGCGGGACTGAATCTGTGGATGCTGGATCCGAACACAGGCGCTAGCAAAGGCCAGTTTGAGTTGCCGCCCGGGGCGTATGATGGAGTGGCCTATGTCAACGGAGACTTGTTTGTTGCCGATTATTCCACTGAATTGATTTTGCGTGTGGATCCGGTGTCCGGTGTGGTGCTTGATACCTTGGACATCAACGCTGTCAATGCAAACAACTACACTCTTGTTGGTAGCCTGTCCGAATCCATTGACGGAACGGAGTTGTACGTGTGGGCAAGCGGCTATGGCCTGACGATCGATCCGGATACGGGCGTGGTGACCAGCGAGAATTACTCGCAAGGACCTCAGCCCTATGGTCTCGCGGCCGCAGGTGGAGAAATCTATCGCGGCACGTCCGATGGCATCTTCGTTGACACAATCTGGAACGGGAATAGTGTTACCGTTCGCACACTGTCGACTGGATTCCGACCGTTCGGAATCGCGGGGGCGACCGTCGATGCGACCGAACATCGTGTGACAGCGATTGCCGGCCAGGACATCGGTGATTTGGATCTGATTTCGAAATTGCGGGCTGATTTTGGAGATGCATCCGATAGCTTCGGGACGTTGTTGGCATCTGACGGCGCTCGGCATGCCGTCGATCCTGCCGTGCGGCTCGGTGCGACAGTGTTTGCAACGTCGGACGCGAACGTTTCGGGCAATGATTTTGACGATGACGGAATCACGTTCCACGGAAACATGATTGCCGGTGCCGAGTTTGCTTTCGATGTGGATGCCTCGACGTTCGGTTCGTTGGGTGTTTGGATTGACTTCAACGGCAACGGGCAGTTCGACAGTGCGACCGAGCAGACTCAGTTCAACGGGCTTGACGCTGGAATCAGCACATTGACGGTGAATGTTCCGGTCGATGCGGTGTTGGACTTGGTGCAGGCTCGGTTCCGGTTCAGCACCGACGCGACCGCGGTTGAAACGCCGACCGGCTGGGCACCGGATGGTGAAGTCGAAGACTATCAATTGTCGATCGCTGCACCAAACGTGTCGTTGTCGCTGGATGATCGATTCTTAATGGAAGCCGAGGGCCAGATCACGGCGACGGTGACATTGGATCAACCTCTTGTTGCCGATAAAACTTATTCGATCGCGCTGGCTCCGAGCGGATTGGGGATCCTCGACCGAGTATCGGCTCCGCAGTCGGTCGTGATTCCTGCGGGGCAGATCTCGGCAACTTTTGTTTTGACAGGGATCGACAACAACGTCCTTGACGGTGACCGCAGCGGCAGAGTGTCGATCTACGATCAACCAACCAGTGCTGCCGACGCTCTTTCGTTCAGAGTGATCGATGACGACGTCTTCGGGTTGCAGCTCCAGCTCGATGCGACCTTGATTTCGGAACAGGAATCGACGACGGCGACAGTGTCCTTGGATTCCATTTTGACAGAACCGATCACAATCAATCTTTTGAGTAGTGATACCGGTGAAGCGATCGTCTCTCCATCGAGCATCGTGATCCCCGCCGGTGAGCAGTCAGCAACCGTGACGGTTTCCGGGGTTGGCTGACGACCTGGTCGACAATGATGAGTCGGTGCTTATCACGGCATCGCCAGTTGGTTATGCAGACGTGACGACAACCGTCGTGGTCAGCAATTCGGACACGTCCACACTGTCGATCGCGTTGGATGAAGTGTCCATCAGCGAGAATGGGGGAACGACGAGCGGAACGATTTCGCTGACGACACCTTTGGTGGATGATCTCGTGGTTTCCCTCAGCAGCAGCGATGTGGGCGAAGCGGCGGTTCCGTCGAGCGTCACGATTCTCGCGGGAGAAACGATGGCCTCGTTTACCGTTGGCGGTGTGGATGAGTCGATCGATGACGAGGACGAGTTGGTCACCATTTTCGCGGACAGTTTGCTCAATTCGGACTCCGTCGACATCACCGTGACGAACGATGACACCGCGGAACTGTCTCTGTCGATCGAAGACAGCACGATTGCTGAGAACGGGGGCGCCACGACCGCGATTCTAACGCTGTCGACGGCCTACTACACCGACCTGACGATTGATTTGTCGTCGAGCGATGTGGGTGAAGCGAGCGTGCCCGCGTCGGTCACGATCTTGGCAGGAGAAACAATGACGTCGTTCACGGTGTCGGCGGTGGACGACGGCGTAGATACCCTCGAGGACTCGTCGGTTGTCATCACGGCGACAAGTGCAGCGGTTGGTTCTGGCTCGCAAACGCTTGCGATTCTTGACGACGACGTGGCGGTCCTGACTGTCGAGGTGGCTGACGACGTGATCTCGGAAGATGGATCGACGCAGTTGTTTGCTCGACTATCGGTTCCGCGTGACGTGATCACGCCGGTGCAGTTGACGAGTGACGACACCGGCGAAGCGATCATCGGGGCGTTGTCGATTAACATCCCCGCAGGGGGCGTCTTTGCAAACGCGAGTGTGTCTGGCGTTGCGGACAATTTGATCGACGGTAATCAAGCAGTGACGTTGACCGGGACGAACTCGGAATTCGGAACTGCGACGGACAGCTTGATTGTGAGTGACACGGACTCGGCGACGCTTTCGCTGACGATTGATGAGGCGTCAATCAGCGAAAACGGAGGCACGGCGTCCGGCACGGTTTCGCTGACAACTCCTTCGGCGACCGACACGATCGTCTCGATCTCAAGCAGCGATACAACTGAAGCAACGGTTCCTGTCAGCGTGACGATATTGGCGGGTGATCCCTTTGCGGAGTTTGTGATCAGTGCGGTTGACGACTCGATCATCGACGGAACTCAGACGGTGACGATCAGTGGCGGCAGTTCGTTTGGATTCGCGGCAGCGTCGATCGATGTCACCAATGATGACGTCAACCAAGATCCAACTGGGGTACCGTTGGTTGTCGGTGTTGCCCAAGAGGGACAGACATTGTTGGTGGAAACCAACGGGATCAGTGATCCAGATGGGTTGGGGGCGTTTGCCTATCAATGGCTCCGTGATTCGGTGGTCATTCCTGACGCTGGCGGTGACAGCTATGTGCTCGCACCGGAGGATGTTGGCAGCCAAATCAGCGTGTCGGTCAGATATGTCGACGGACGCGGGACCGCGGAAGGGCCGCTGACGAGTGCTCCTACGGATCCGATTGCCTCGGCGGCACGTTGGTTTGATTTGGCCTTCGAAGATTTCGAGAGTGGGTTTGGCACGTACACCGATGGTGGCAACGACGCGCGTATCCACACCGGTTCGCGTTCGCATCAGGGCAGCAGGTCGGCTAATTTGCAGGACAACAGCGGTTCGCGTTCGTCAATCACACTTACCGATCCGTTGCCTCTGGCTACGAGGGAACTCGAGGAGTTAAAAGTCGAGTTTTGGTTCTACACGAACAGTTTCGAAAACGGAGAAGATTTCTGGTTGCAGTATTCGGACGATGGCTCGAGTTGGCAAACCATCGCGACCTGGAGACGAGGAACCGATTTCAACAACAATGAGTTCGTGTTCGCGTCGGTCGAGGTGAACGACCAGGATGTTAGCTTCACCGACGATGCTCGCATTCGCTTGCGAGCCGATGCGAGCAATAACGGTGACGATGTCTATATTGATGAAATCGCAATCCAAGGGTTCGGCCCGAAACACGCACCCGTCGCGACCGACGATTCCGTAGTCACGAGCCAGCAGACGCCGGTCGTTATCAGTGTCCTAGAGAATGATTCGGATCTCGACGGCGACGCCATTGCCGTTACCGCGACCTCACAGCCCGCCAACGGAGAGGTCACCGACAACGGTGATGGTACGTTGTCGTACACCGCGGACGCGGGCTTTGTCGGAACAGATGCGTTTACGTATACGATCAGCGATGGCTTTGGTGGTACCGCGACGGCGACGGTCACTGTAGAGGTCGTTGAGCAGGCCTTGTGGACTGACCTTGCGTTTGAAGATTTTGAGAACGGGTTTGGTTCCTACACCGACGGCGGTCGCGACGCGTACCTTTACACCGGTGGCGGACGGGCTCATCAAGGTAACAACGCACTCGGACTGCAGGACAACAGCGGGACGCAGTCATCGGCTACGTTGACGGACAGCCTGGACCTGGAAACGCCCGGCTACACGGAACTGAACGTCGAGTTTTGGTATTACGCCGCGAGCTTTGAAAACAACGAAGATTTCCTGCTGCAGTTCTTTGACGGGAACCGTTGGCGGACGATCGAAAGTTGGAGACGCGGTGTCGATTTCGAGAACAACGAGTTCAAGCAAGCTTCGGTGACGATCTCGTCGCAGGATTATGCGTTTACCTCCGACGCCAAGATTCGTCTGGTGGCGGATGCGAGTAGCAATGGGGATGACGTCTACATCGACGAAATCCGAATCTCTGCTCGGTAGGGCGGGTTGGTAAACGAGGTAGCCGATGTCGCCAGAATTTGGGGGATCTGAATTCTGGCGACATCCAGCTACAGGGATTGGGCCGTCGATTTTTATGATCGGATCGAGTAGCGAGGCTCGCCAACGGTTTGTCGAATTAATCGAGAGTCAACCTGTATTCGTTTAACCGGTAGCCGTAGGCGACGTGCAGTGGCAGAAGGTCGCCTTTGGCGCCTGTTAAACGAATAAATCAACAGCCCGTAGCGCATCGGGCTATTAAATCAACCACTCGCTTGCGCGTCGGGCTAATAGTCTATCGTTAGCCTCGGGGGAGCCCTTCGACTCAACAGCGTGCCAGGAGTTTCGGCGGGGGCA
>NZ_ANOH01000392.1 GCF_000346505.1 Aporhodopirellula sallentina SM41 | reverse complement strand
CTCAACGGAAAGACGACCACACGGTTGGAGTTCGCCTGCAGCATCACGAAACCGGGAGGTGACGCGTCGTGAGCAACAGCGACCCCTCGCCGGCGATGGATTTTCTCGGCTTCTCCGGCAAGAAATACCTGGTCATGGGAGTGGCCAATCGCAAGAGCGTCGCGTGGGCCATCGCCCGCATGATCGAGCAATCCGGCGGCGAAGTGATCTACACCGTCCGCAGTGAAGCTCGACGTGAGAGCACCGCCAAACTGCTCGCCGGGCGTCGCGTGATCGTTTGCGATGTTGAAGATCAATCTCAAATCGATTCCCTCGCCGGTACCCTCGCCTCGGAAAACGTCGAGCTGGCCGGACTCGTGCACGCGATCGCGTTCGCCGACTACAGCGAAGGCATGCTTCCGTTTCATGAAACGACCCGCAAACAGTTCTTGCAGGCGATCGACATCTCCGCTTTTTCGCTGACCGCGGTCTGCAACGCCGTCCGCGACCGGTTCGCCCAAGACGCCTCGGTCGTGACGATCGGCATCAGCACAACGCGGATGGCGAGTGAGAGCTATGGCTTCATGGCGCCGATCAAAGCGGCGCTGGAATCTTCGTTGGCATTCCTCACCAAATCATTCAGCCGATTCAGCGAAGTCCGATTCAACGCCGTCGCTGCGGGCTTGCTCAAAACGAGCGCCTCGGCGGGCATCCCCGGTTACGTCGACTCGTATCTCTACGCGGAGAAGGTGATTCCTCGCGGGCGAGCCGTCGAGACCGATGAGGTCGCCGCTACGGCCGCGTTCCTGTTGTCGTCTCGTTCGAGCGGCATCACCGCTCAATCGTTGGTCGTCGACGCGGGAATGTCGATCAACTACTTCGATGCAGGCGTCGTCGGCGCGGTCACTGCCGCATCGGTCGACTGACATCGACTCCTTCCCTCGCAAACTCTCCAACCGTCCTTCCCCTCGCGTTCTTCCTTTGCACATGTCTCAAGCGATCTACATCAACGGCGAATACTTCTCACGCGAAGATGCCAAAATCAGCGTCTACGATCACGGCCTGCTCTATGGTGACGGCGTATTCGAAGGCATGCGAGTTTACAACAGCAAAGTCTTCGCGCTCGAAGATCACTTGGTCCGCCTTTACGAGTCGGCTCGCGCGATCGCTCTTGAAATCCCGATCAACATCGACGAGATGCGGACCGCCGTCGAGGAAACCGTGACGCAGAACGGATTGGCCGAAGCCTATGTGCGGTTGGTCTGCACCCGAGGCGGCAATCAACTCGGACTCGATCCGTACAAGTGCGAGGATCCTCAGGTCATCATCATCGTTGATAAGATCTCGCTGTATCCAGAGAAGTTCTACACCGAAGGTTTGGATCTGATCACCGCATCGACCATCCGTAACCACCCGGCCGCGTTGAGCCCGCGAATCAAATCACTCAACTACCTCAACAACATCATGGCGAAGATCGAAGCCATCCGCGCCGGGTGTATTGAAGCGGTGATGCTCAATCACAAAGGCGAGGTGGCCGAGTGCACCGGCGACAACCTCTTTATCGTCCGCCGCGGACGTCTGATCACACCACCAATCCACGCCGGCATTCTCGAAGGCATCACGCGGAACACAGTCATGGACCTCGCTCGTGAGGCCGGCATCGAGGTCGCCGAAGAAACGCTCACGCGGCACGATCTTTTCATCGCCGATGAGTGTTTCCTCACCGGCAGTGCCGCCGAAGTGATCCCGGCCGTTCGACTCGACGGACGTTTGATCGCGGACGGACAAGTCGGCCCGATCACTCGTCAACTCAACGAGTTGTTCCGCGCCCACGTGTCGGCCGACACCTAAGGCTCGGTTGACAACGTTCACTGCGAACGCGGTCCGGTTGGGAACCACGACGAAACTCAGTTCCGTTCACTGTCACAACGCGAGGTAAAATGATGATCCCCAAAAGCTACAAGAAGATGCATGACAGCTATCCTGATTTCATGCAAGCTTACGAGGCAATGGGAAAGGCGGCCCGCGAAGCAGGACCTCTCTCCGACCGCGAAGTCGCGTTGGTGAAACTCGCGATCTCCATCACCGCCGGACTCGAAGGCGGTGCGCACTCGCACACACGCAAAGCCCTCAACGCCGGTTGCAGCGGTGACGATCTGCGGCATGTCGCGATGCTGACCGCGCCGACCATCGGATTCCCCACGATGATGCGTGCGAAGAGCTGGGTCGAAGACGTGTTGCAAAAACAATCCGACTCCTGAGCGATTGACGAAGGTTTTGATTCCTAACGCCCTCGTTTGACGAGGCCCGCTCGGCACATCATCATGCAATCGCTCGAGGCGTTGCCGAAGGACCAAGTTAGACATCTGGTGATCACTCTCGAAATATCGGGAGAACATCGGTGTCCCACGCGAGGATACCTCGCGGGAATCACTTGTTCAGAGCATTGATCGCGTGAGCGATTATCCGACTGCCGTCGGATTTGAGCTCACGCAGCACTCGGACCGGTTGGCGTCGGCACGCCTCGAGCTTTCTCCGCGCAACGAACGAATCGTTCATCGGGCATCTCTTTCGCCGGTCTTCACCATGGCCCCACGCCCCGTTGTCAAACGCAGTGTCTCGGCAGCCGAACTAACTAAACTCCTCGCCGCGAGTCTTTCGGCCCGCTGGCTCGGAGACACAGAGTCCGTCTCGCGTCGCCTAAGAAAACTAACCGGCAGCCGTGCGAAATGGGTGCAGGAACTCGCCGTTTCGCTCAATCAACAATTCGGCAAACAAGGATATGCGTCTGGCGCCGAGATAATCCGACATCTGCGAAACAATCCCTACCTTCAATCCGCACGCAAGAACAACAAGCTATTTCGCCTTCCGGTCGCAGAGGCAATCTCGGCCCCGGAGTCCGATTCCCCGTCGATTGAGACCGACACGCAACTCGTCGACTTCCTTGGGCTCCCGTCTTTGCGTGCACTCGAATGGTTGCTGCTCCCGCACCTTCGACGTCAAACCAACGTCGATCACTACACCAGACGAACGCTTCATCAAACCAACGGCAAAACGCGTCTGATCGAAGAACCGCGCCCCGTACTCAAACGTGTGCAACGGCTCATCCTCACTGAGATCCTGTCCCACGTACCGATCCATGACGTTGCCCACGCGTATCGTCCCGAGCGATCTGTGTTTACATGCGCGGCACCTCATACCGACTGCCGGGTGGTACTGAGGATGGACATCCGAGATTTCTTTGGCACCATCACGCTCCGCCGCGTCGCCGCCCAGTTTCGCCGTTGTGGCTACCCCAGACCGATCGCGTTCACGTTGGCCCGGCTCTGCACGGCGGCCACCCCGATAACTTCGGAATCCACCGAACGGGAACAACACTTGACCATTCCTCATCTCCCGCAGGGTGCGCCGTCATCACCCACACTCGCAAACGCGGTGGCGTTTCAATTGGATCGACGACTCGCCGGACTGACTCGCGCGGTCGATGCAAACTACACGCGGTACGCAGACGATTTGCTCTTCAGCGGCGGGCAGTGTCTTGCCTCACGGGTCGATCGAATTGCCACCACGGTTGCCGTCATCGCAATGGAAGAAGGCTTCCAAATCGCACACCGAAAAACTCGCACCATGTTCAGCGGCCACCAACAGCGAGTGCTCGGGTTGACCGTGAACCAAAAACTCAACTGCGACCGCCGACAGTATGAACTCCTCCGGGCGATCCTAACGAATTGTTTGCGTCACGGATGGGAATCGCAAAACCGAGACTCGCACCCTAACTTCGCCGAACATTTGCGAGGCCGTATCGCACAAATCGTGCAGGCCAATCCGAACCGCGGGCAACGTCTGCTGCATCTCTATGAACAAGTTTCGTGGAACGATCCGGGATGAAGATTCACCACACGGGCTCGTTGAAAGTCATTGGAATCATTGTCCTCATCATTGCCACGAAAACGCGAGAACACCTCTGTCGATCAACCACACCTTTCCACCCCACATCACCATCGGAAATTCTCCTGTCATGACCGACCTTTCATCCAAGTCAACGATCGACGAAATCCGCGAACGTTTCGACAACGACGTCGAACGATTCAGTGTTCTCGAAACCGGGCAATCGGCAACGATCGATGCTCCACTGGCGATGGAACTGATCACCCAAGCCGCGATTTCGGCGACGCCTGCCATCGGGCGGGTACTCGACATCGGCTGCGGTGCGGGAAACAACACCATCAAATTAAGACAAGCCGCCGGAAGCGATTTCGATGCCGACCTGTTGGATCTCAGCAAACCAATGCTCGACCGTGCCGCGAAACGACTGAGCGCTGTCAACCAGAGCAAGATCACATGTTGGCAGGACGACTTTCGAAACGCCGATTTGCCCGAACAATCCTACGACGTGATCCTTGCCGCCGCGGTGCTGCATCACCTTCGTGACGAAACCGATTGGACGGACGCGTTCAACAAAATCCACCGGCTACTTCGCCCCGGCGGTTCGATCTGGATCACCGATTTAGTCTCCCATGAGATCGCGACAGTACATCAAATGATGTGGTCGCGGTACGGCGACTATCTCAGCGAACTCGGCGGTGACGAATACCGCGACAAGGTATTCCAGTACATCGAGAAAGAAGACTCGCCGCGTTCGGTCACTTTCCAAATGGAACTGCTCCGCAAAGTCGGATTCACAAAGATCGAACTGCTTCACAAAAACTCGTGTTTCGCCGCATTCGGTGCGATCAAATAGCAACCGTTTTTTGCTCCGGTTAGTTGGCACGCGAAGCGATCAATTTGCGACTACTTCTTTTCGCCAAACAGTTTGTTCTGCACGTAATCCGAACGCAGATGCTTGAGCACGTCGAGTGGTTGGCAATCGTTGTCGTTGCCATAGTCAATGTCGACCGGACCGATCGCTTCGGCGGCGTCGATCGCAGCAGTGTTGAGCACCGCGTTGCGTTTTCCGATCCCCATCAATGCGGTGTTCATCGCCTCTCGCACCCACATGTCTTCGTCGTGGATCGTTTCGCGGATGCATTCAATCCGCTCGAGTAGATAGGCATCGTCCATGCCCTTGGGCTTTCGTTTGGACAGCTCATACAACAACGCATAGCCGCACCGACGACGCATCGCATCTTTGCTTTGCACCCAATCCTTTGCCAACTCAAACGCAAACGGAGTCTTGGCGAGCGTCGCATCGCAGGACGCGAAGACGTGGGCGAGATAACCCGATGCGAGCCCACCGTCGACTTGCTCCTCAGCCTGTTCGCGAGTGACGACTTTCGGATCATCGACGAGCAACCCGAGCACTTTAGTCTCGTAAACGTCACTCTTCCAAAGCGATTGAGCGAGTTTGTGATCGCGACCGATTTGCTTGGCGTACTTCCGCAATCGAGTCAAACCGATCCCGTAGCTCTTGAGCGTCTGAGGTCGTCGCTTCCAATGCTCGATGCCTCGTTCATCCGCGTTCTCACGCAGCCAGGCGAGCACGTCTCGTTTCGTGGGCATGAATCATGACTCGATGTGGGTTGTGAAAAATACCTGTTCCGACGCATCCATCGGACCGAAGAGGGCGGATCATGATCCTACCTCAAAATTTGATGCCGGTTACTTGATTCTCGGCGCACCGTTTGCCGTGTTCGACTCGCTCGGAATCACTTAAAGCCCCTGCGTACCGAGCCCGCCCAACAACTCTAAATGTGATCGTACGAAGATGAACATCGATTTATCAGAACAAGTAATATTAGTTACCGGAGGCAGTTCCGGGATCGGCAAAGGAATCGCTGTTCACGCGGCGAAATGCGGCGCAACGGTCGCGATCGTGAGCCGCGACGAACCCGACATGCGGGCCGTTGTCGACGCGATTGAAGCCGACGGCGGCACCGCCTCATGGGCTCACGCCGACGTCACCGACAGCGATGCGGTCAAAGCCGCGGTCGAGAAAACGGTTCAACGCCACGGACACCTCGACGCCGTGGTCGCCAACGCGGGGACCAACGGAACCTGGGCTCCGATCGATGAAATGACACCCGACGAGTGGCGGAAAACGATCGACGTCAATCTCACCGGCACGTACCTGACCATTCACCACAGCGTCGCCCACCTGCGGAAACGAGGCCGAGGCAGCATCGTGATCATGTCGTCGATCAACGGCACACGTACGTTTAGCAACGAAGGTGCGTCCGCCTACGCATCGAGCAAAGCCGGGCAATTCGCTCTCGCTCAAATGCTCGCGTTGGAGCTCGCTCCATCGAAAATCCGGGTAAACGTGATCTGTCCCGGTTCGATCCAGTCCGAGATTCATGACAAAACCAACCGCGGGAACCTGGAGAAGATTGAAACACCGATCGAATACCCCGAAGGTGACATCCCGCTCACGGGAGGCGAGTTCGGGTCGCCGGAACAGGTCGCCAACGCCGCTGCGTTCCTGATGAGCGACCTGAGCAGCCACATCACCGGCACGCCGATTTGGATCGATGGCGGACAATCGCTGATCGTGTGATCCGGCGCCTTTCTGCCACGCCGACAGAAAAACGAATTGATCTAGCCCGTTCGCTCGGAAGATTGCTAAACCGGGTTCATCCGTCTCTTTCATGGCGTCCCAACCGGATCAATTGTGTTTCACGCGCGTAAGACTTCTCCGCCTGCCCTTTGCCAAAATGCTGGCAACCGGTATCGCTACGGTGTCACCTACCGATCCGCCGCCGTGTTTGTTTGCTTCATAGGTGTCGTCGCCACCACGGGATGCGTTCGCCGCCGGATGACGGTACGCACATCGCCCCCCGGGGCAACAGTGAGCGTTGATAACCAATTGATCGGAACGAGCCCCGCCGCGACGAGCTTTGTCTACTACGGGACCCGCGAAATCCGAATCGAAAAAGACGGTTTCCGGACCGAGACGATCCGTCGCAAAATCAAACCGCCGTGGTATCAGTGGCCGGTCGCCGAGTTTGTTAGTGAAACATTGTGGCCTGGCGAGATTCGTGACGAACGAATCATCGACGTCGAATTGGTTCCGCAGGCTACCGAATCCTCCGAAGACGTTCTCAACCGAGCCGAGCATCTTCGCAGTCAAGCAATCGGCGGTTAACACGTCGACACAACTCAGTCGCACTCGCGGTTACTTATTGCAGTAGAATCAACAGCGTGGGCCGTTAACACGGACAACGCCGCGCCGCCGTCGCATCGACCGTTGGCTTCCCCACGCCGACCGTTCCCAATCGCGGCTGACTGCATCTTGGGCTGAAATGCAATGAAAGACGACACCGATTTTGCGATCATTCCCGACCGAAAATCAATCGCGACCGTCCAGCGCGACATCCGCTTTTCTCCTACCGAAAACGATTCCCCTTCGGCGTTAACGCGATCGCAAATCGAGGATTGGAACCGCGACGGCTACCTCGGGCCGCTCGATGTTCTGACGCACTCTGAAACCGAATCACTGCGGGAGTACTTCGACGAACTGCTTCGCCAAACGTTCGCGGAAGGCAAAGACAGTTACTCGATCAGCAGTGCCCACCTCAAACACGCTCGGGTTTGGGATCTGCTGGCCAACCCGACAATTGTCGCTTACGTGAAAGACTTGCTAGGCGAAAACGTGATCGGATGGGGCTCCCACTTCTTCTGTAAAATGCCCGGCGACGGCAAACGCGTCGACTGGCACCAAGACTGTAGTTACTGGCCCTTAACGCCCACGAAAGCGGTCACCGTATGGTTAGCGATCGATGACGCAGATTTGGAGAACGGGGGAATGGAGGTGTATACCGGCTCGCACCGGCATGGGTTGATCGATTTCGATACAACCGATGCGGACTCGGGAAACGTGCTCGACCAAGTCGTGTCGGAACCTCAACAGTACGGCGAGTACCGATTCACACCGATTCAGGCTGGGCAAATCTCTATCCACAGCGACCTGCTCGTCCACGGTTCAGCCCCCAACGCGAGCGATCGACGACGATGCGGCTTGACACTGCGATACTGCCCCGCCGATGTCACCGCATACTTGAACTGGGAACGCAAAGGCGTCGTGGTCGCCGGCACCGCCAAACCAGAACGCTGGCCAGGTGCGGTTCGCCCGATGCCAGATGTTCATTGAGGGACCCCTGTTCCTCGATAACAACATCCGGATCGTTGGCGATCGAGAGTGAGGGACAAAACGCAGAGTCGCAGAGAGCGCAGAGAAATATCTTGTAAGACCAACCCTCTGCGCCTCTGCGTTTCAAAACTACCCTGCTCGGTAGTCATTCACGATGCGCGTCACCCCGTCGATCAACTTGACTTCATGAAAATTGATCAGCAAACCCACCGACTTCTTTGCGAGTCGTAGATGGGAGAGCAACTGAGCTTTGTCGACGGGGTGAATTGCTGATTTCGCCTTCAACTCAACCACAATTTCATTATCGACGATCAGGTCTGCTCGAAATCCACACTCCATGTGCAATTCGTCATAGACAACAGGGATCGGTTGTTCTTCGATGACATCGTGTCCGCGTTTGCCAAGTTCAAACGCGAGGCATTTGCGGTAGGCGGATTCCAGCAGACCTGGCCCAAGTTGCCGATGGACTTCGATCGCGGCTCCGATAATCGCTTGAGTTCGTGGGTCACGATTCATACTTGGTCCCGGGCGAGGAGGAGATAGCGAGACGGAGTTGCGGAGAGATCAAACGCAGAGGCGCAGAGAGCGCAGAGAAAATCTTGTGAGACCAACCCTCGGCGATCTCTGCGCCTCTGCGTTTCAAATCACAGCCAACAAACAGGACGCCCACTTTTTCGGCTCCTCGTCTCCACATTCTAAACACAGGAGCTGTCAATTAATGGCAACACCGGCCAGCATGGTTGCCCATGGCGTGGTGGAGCAGGGGAGAGATCAAACGCAGAGGCGTAGAGAGCGCAGAGAAAATACTTGTGAGACCAACCCTCGGCGATCTCTGCGCCTCTGCGTTTCAAATCACAGCCAACAAACAGGACGCCCACTTTTCCGGCTCCGCGTTTCCGCATTCGTACCTGTGACCACCAATTTGCGGGGAACCGCGGATCGCCCGCGTCAGGACGCCACCAGCCTGTTTTGGGCTGTTTTTCTCTTGGAAGATCACGTGGGTCGACGAATCGGGACGAAACGGCGATAACATGCGTCCGTTATGCACGATGCCAGCGATCGGAATGCTGGCAATTCGTTTCCCCTCCCGCAGTCCACTACCACAAAGGTTTTCGATGGAAGCCGGAATCGTCGGCTTGCCGAATGTAGGCAAAAGCACACTTTTCAACGCCCTGACCAGCAGCGTCGCGGCTCAAAGTGCCAATTACCCGTTCTGCACGATCGAACCCAACGAAGGCATCGTCAGTGTGCCCGACTCACGATTGTCTCGCATCACCGAGTTCATCGTGCCGCAGAAAATCATTCCGGCTTCGTTGAAATTGGTAGACATCGCCGGCATCGTCAAAGGCGCCTCCGAGGGGGAAGGTTTGGGGAATAAATTCCTCAGCCACATCCGCCAAGTGGATGCGATCATGCAAGTCGTTCGTTGTTTCGAAGATCCCGACGTCACCCACGTCTCTGGCAACGTCGATCCCATCGCGGACATCGACACGATCGAGACCGAACTCGTCCTCGCCGACATGCAAACGCTCGAAAACGCGTTACCCAAGGCGGAGAAAACCGCCCGCAGTGGCGACAAGGAGGCCAAACTGCGGGTCGCCGCGATCCAAAAATGCAACGCTCATCTCGAGAGCGAACAACCGCTGCGGACACTCGAACTACCCGAAGCCGAGGCCGCCGCGATCAGCAGTTACGGCCTGATGACAGCCAAACCCATTCTCTATGTCGCCAACGTGGACGAAAACGACCTCGCCGGCGAACATGAATTGGTCCAGAGAGTTCGCGGGCACGCTCAAAAGACCGGTGCCAAGGTCGCTTGCGTTTGTGCCAAACTCGAAGCCGAAATTGCGGAACTCGACGAGGAGGATCGAGCCGAGATGCTATCCGACGTCGGGCTCGAGGAACCGTCGCTCAACATCATCGCTCGCGAAACCTACCGAACCCTCGGGCTGCAGAGTTACTTCACCGCGGGTGAAAAAGAGGTCCGTGCGTGGCCAGTTCCCATCGGATCCACCGCCCCGCAAGCCGCCGGTGTGATCCACAGCGACTTCGAACGTGGATTCATCCGGGCAGAGATCTATAACCTGGACGACTTGGAACAATACAAGACTGAAAAGGAAATCCGGGCTGCCGGGAAGCTTCGCGTCGAAGGCAAATCCTACATCATGCAGGACGGTGACATCTGTCACTTCCTTTTCAACGTGTAAACGCAAACCGATCCGAATTGACAACGATTGCAATCGTCGCATCGGATCGATGGCTTTGACCGGCTTCGCAAAGCCGCGCTGTCTGATGCTCCTGTTAAAAACACCACACCCTCGCTCGAGAGAGACATGAATAAGATGTTAGTACCCATTCTCTTTGCCGTTGGCACCGCCATTTTCTGGGGATGTTACGGTCCAACCATTGGGAACGCACAAGCTCCTCGCGTGGATGGTGTGCCGTTGTGGTCGCCATTCAAACCCTATGTTTTCATCGGCATCGCCTACCTGGTCATCGCGATCATTGGTGGCCTTGTGATGATGGGTGTCAAAGGTGACTCGTTCAGCTTCACCGGGCAGTACTTCCCAACCATGAAATGGGGTTTCCTCGCCGGGGCTCTCGGCGCGTTCGGTGCACTGTGTCTAACGACCGCGATGATGACCAGCCGTGGCAACGCCTTGCTCGTCATGCCGATCGTTTTCGGCGGCGCAGTGTCGATCTCCGCGATCGTGTCGGTGATCCGCCTTCACGCAGGCACGACCGTGAGCCCATTGCTTTGGGTTGGGATGGCACTCACCGTGGTTGGAGTGATCATCGTCGCCATGAACACGCCTCACGGACACGCCCCTAAGAAACCGGCTGCGGAATCGGCGAAGTCCGATAGTGCCGAGGCCGAATTGCTCGCCGCGGAAACAAAAACTCCGGACGCCACCACCACGTGATTTCGTAGGAAAGCATGTCGGCTGAAATGGATAGTAACGAAGACGCAATGAACCGCGTTGTCCAAATCGACGCGGAACTGACGCACGTGTGGATGGTGCGAACCTTCCTCAAACACTGCGACGAAGCCGAAGAGGATGAGGATATGCACGAGATCGTTCGTGACCTGTATGATTTCATCCTCGCGGTCGGTCCGGTCGACGATTCGACCGACCCAACCGCCTATTTGAAGATGGCTAAAAAGAAACTGCGTCGCCTCTCCGGTGCAACGCAGTTGTACGAGCAGATTCAGCCGGAAGTCAGCGGCCACACTAATTTCCTGATGGCCGCCCGGTCACTTCGGCTCGCCGTCGACAAGATCAACCAATTGGTCGCTTCTCACTAAGACTCGTCCGCCTCGCTCCGGCGGGTGAACGTCGGCGTCGCGTTAATAGCCCGAAACGATTGCGATCCGGGCGAGTAGCAAAAGCCCGATTCGACTGATCAGCGTGCAACCTGTCGTGTGATCGACCTTCTCGATGCGGCACCGCGGTTCGTGTCCGGCGTGACAATCCCTGTCCGGCTTGGCGTTTTACGGCCTCGCAGAGCCTGCCCATGCACGTTTCTCATCGCGGGTGGCTGAGGTCTGGCACAAGGTTTGCGTTTTCTCTCGCAAAACAACGAGCCGAATGCGAGTCTTCAACGCTCTGTCGCGTCCTGACTGCATTCATCTTCACATAGGAGTGTCTCATGTCTGAAGCACAAACCACGATGGACGTCTCCAACGATTGGTCATCCGAGCCATGGAGTCGCGTCAAGGAAGCGATCCATACTCGGTGGTCCCATATCGACGAACAAGAACTTCACACGTTGCCGTGCAATCGCGACGCAGTCGAAAAGTTCCTCAACGAATACACCAAAGCCTCGCCAGAGGAAATCCAATCGGTCGTCCGAGAATTCGCCCCCGCGCCTTCACTGCTCGAGCAGGTGAGTCACACCGGTGAACAGATCACCGAACAAGTCACGCCTCAACTTAACACCGCCGTCGACCGTGTTCGGTACGAAGTGGACGAGCACCCTGGAACGATTACCGGACTGGCTTTCGTCGGCGGACTCGCCCTCGGCGTACTAGCAACGGCTGCCTATTTCCGTGCTCGCCCCCAACCGACGCCGTACCAACAACTCATTCCACCACGTTGGCGCTAACACGAGCGTGGCGTTCCAACATACGCCAGGCGTCGACCAACTCAGTGCAATCCCTTTGGGTTGCAATCCACATACATGCCGGAAAGACAATCTCATGGATCAAAACAAAAAGCTTCTTGAACTGCTGAACGACTTCGACAACGCCATGCTGGTGACCCGATCCAGCGAAGGATCCCTTGAGGCTCGTCCAATGGCGGTCGCACAGATTGAAGATGATGGCGACATTTGGTTCGTCACTGACCGCAATTCGGGAAAAGTCGCAGACCTGATGCTCGACGACGAAGTCGCTGTGACGATGCAGGGCTCAAACAAATTTGCTGTCGTCTCGGGAACCGCTCACGCCGTTGACGATCGAGCGAAACTCGACGAGTTATGGTCCGAGGCGTGGAAGGTTTGGTTCCCTGAAGGGAAAGCAAGCCAGTCAATCTTGTTGCTACGAGTGGAAGCCGATCACGGTGAATACTGGGATAACTCAGGCACCAACGGCCTGCGATATCTGATCAAAGCCGGGAAGGCCTACATGCATGGTGAACGTCCCGAAACGAATGAAGCAATCAACGCGTCGGTTTCGATGTAGTGGCTTTCCAAACGGTGCACGTGCCGGGTCTTTTTCCTGAACGTCATACCGCCACAACTCATCGTTCCGCATACCGAGAGAAATCGATGGAAACCAAACAATCTGACAACGCTCCGCTCAATCAAACGCCGTGTCCCGCGTGCGGTAAACACGTGGCGGACCGTGCGGTCGCTTGTCCCCATTGCGGCGAGAAAATCTACGTCGAACACCCTGGCGGAATTACTCCGACGCGCCACCGCCCCCTTACCTATCCCAACCAAGAGGACCGAGGTTAATGCTCGATCAAATCAAAGAAAACGTTTCCGACATCAGCGAATACGCTCAACGCCACCTGCCAAACCAGACCGATGACCGGAATGAGGGCATCAGCAAAGCAGAAAACGCGTTGGCCTTTGGCGTCGCAATCGCGACCACCTTTCTCGCCCGACGCGCGTTGCAGGCCGGATGGAAGACCACGCTCAACAAAGCACCGCCACAGAACCCAACGTCTCCGGATGTCGCGTGGAAAGAGGCGTTGCTCTGGGGTGCCGTCTCCGGTGCCGTCGTCGGGATGGCTCGCATCGCGTCACGACGTACGTCGTCAAGCGCTTACCGCCTCTACCGATCGTAGTGGCCGAGTCCACCAGATGATCGCAATGCCGATCACGACACACCCGCCGGTAACGGCCAGCCATGCCACCGGCAAATGGCGACTTTCTTCGATTTCGGAGCCGAGGAAGTTCAACTTCTCGTGGTAGCGGGCGACGAGTTCGAGCAAACCGTTGTGAAGGAAGTGCAACAACATTCCCGGCAGAACGCTCCCGCTGCGGTACGCTACCCAGCCGAGCAAAATCCCCAGCAGCGTTGTCGGCAAAAATCGCTCCACCAACAGCGTGCTGCCCACGAAGACATGGAACAATCCGAACAAGACAGCGGTGACCATGATCGTTTGCCAAGGACGCAGCACCTTCGAAAACGCTGAAAACAGATACCCGCGGAAACACAACTCTTCGATCACGGCAGGTGCCAACGCCATCGTCGCCAACAGTACCACCGGTGAGATCGTTTTCCACTTTTCGAGCACCCCACGAGTCCGCTCGATCTGCTCTTCACTCAAGATCGCCCATCCCCATTGGTCAGCCAAAACCAACGCTTCATGGGCAAACGCCCATCCACCGCAGGCCAATACAGCCGCCCCGATGTAGAAACCGATTCGGCTAGGGGTCAGGCGATAGGTTGAGAGATATTGATGCCGCCCGATATACGTCGCGGCCAGTGGAATGAGTCCGAAGGAAGCGATCAGCGCCACCGCATTGAGGATGAGTTGCAGCGATACGTTGACCTCGCCCTCTTGGCCTCGCATCCACTGCATCAGCGCGTTGGAAACAACAAACGACGCGGGCAGCAGCAGAGCCACGACCATTCCCGCCTCCCCAACCGTCGGCCGAGGCGTCGATTCGGCTGGACGTCGAAAAATCGCTCCGATCGACGCATCACTCGTCCGGTTTACGGCATCGTTACCAAACAGTTTGGCAGCGACCGCAAGCGCAGCGACAGCGTACAGAGCCGTTGATGCGACCGCGACCGTGGCGCCAAAGGCGTGAATGTTATCCGCTAAGATTTCCCGGGCCAGCAACACGATGTTGAGCAGCGGAGCCACTGCGAGCATCCCATCGAGCCCGATCCCAGGCATAAGCGACAACATCGCCGGGGCGAGCGAAAGAAGCATCACCGGGATCAAATACGCCTGTGCCTCTTTGAACGATCTCGCAAAACTGGTCAACGACAACAAAACCGCTGCAAAGAACGCACTGAAGAGAACGAGCAACAGAAAGATCAACGCCATCTGCTTCAGCCCAAGACCGGGCCCGTCTCCAGCGAGCATCGGCATCAATCCGGTCAGTGTCAACGTCGTGAACATCGCGCCCAGGTTCGCGACCGCTGTTAACAAGGCCACACTGACCACGGCGACGTACTTTGCCAACAACAACCACCAACGCGGGACCGGCGACGCCATCAGAGCTTCCATCGTGCCCCGTTCTCTTTCGCCAGCCGTCAAGTCAATTGCCGGATAAACCGCCCCGGTAATCGTCATCAACACCAACACGAGAGGAATGATTGAGGCCAGTACGTTGCTTTCGGAACGCTCGCCGATTTCATCGGCCTCAATTTGGAACGCGGTGTACTGCGGAAGATGCCTCTTTAAGATTCCAACGGTGTCTTCCAGTTTCAACCAATGCAACCGTTCGATCAAAATACGGCGTGCGGACTGGCTAGCTTGGTCACCCGCAAAGGCGGTCACACGGATGGATGATGGTTCGTTATTGGCGAATTCCAACTTTGCCGCGATATCGAGTTGGTTCTCCAATAAAGCCTGCTTGGGTTCGATGTCTTCAGTGAGCACCACTTTGAATTCAGCTAGAATTTCCGCCGCTGGCCTCCTGAATCGATTCAGGCGGG
>NZ_ANOH01000391.1 GCF_000346505.1 Aporhodopirellula sallentina SM41 | reverse complement strand
CGGCCGCAGCGACCTCAAGGAGGCAAGTTTGAGTAACGATTCATCTGACGCGAGACCTGCAAGTCCCACGCAAACCGTCAACACGAAGATCCTAATTGGTATACTTGTGTTTTTCGCGTTTTGGATTCTTCTCTTCCTATGGCGACATATATTTTCTGATGCAACGCATGCACTCGACGAGGCAAAGGCCCGGATGCAGTGCAGCACAAACATCAAGGCAATTGCGACCGCCATCCATGCGTACAAGGATGAACACGGTTCATTCCCACCTACATTTACAGTCGACGAGTCTGGTCGACGGATGCATAGCTGGAGAACGCTGATCCTTCCGTATCTTGGGGAACAGGAGATTTTTGATCAATTTGACCTATCACAACGATGGGATGCGGACGTGAATCGCGCGGCTAGAGAGACCGTTGTCGACGCGTATCGTTGCCCGTCGGATACCAATGACGGTGCAACGACCCGATACTTTGCGGTGATCGTCGGCGATGGGATCATGACAGGCGATGTTGGAACGAAAGCCGAAAGAGTTGTCGACGGGATGGACAACACGATCGTGGTCGTTGAAGGGCCTCCCGAGAAGGCGACTTCCTGGGCTGAACCACTCGACCTTACTGCGGATGAGTTTTTGGCGTTCGATTCGGAAACGGAACTGTCGCACCATGTGGGAGGCACTCACGCCGCGATGGCTGACGGCTCCATCATTTTCTTCACCCGATCGACCGACAAGAAATTGCTATCGGCGATGCTAACGGCATCTGGAGGAGAACCTGTTGATACTGGCTGGTAGTCACCCAAACACATGAGCGAGATAACCACCGCATGCACCGAAGCGGCGGTAGACATCGTTGCACAAGTGGTGGCCCAACCTTGCCATCCACAGATCCGTACTATTATCCAACGGAAGCAGATGGACTTTCCAATGGCACATCATGACTAGCGACCAATCCCTTCGCTGCCCACACTGTGGTTCCGGGGTCCGGCAAGGAACCGTGTTTTGTACTTCATGCGACAAACGGACTGACGATCCACCAGTGCGCCATGGTGCATCGACCTTCGACTACATTTTCCTCCATATCCGGCATTAACTTGCTCGGCATTCTCTTCGTCGGATGCGGCATTTTCGGGCTTTGGGCCGCAATTGAAGTAACATCGCGATTCGAGATGGGCGACAACCGACATTTGCCATTGCAACGCTCGCGCTCGTGACGGCAGGCGTCGCCGCTCTGGACTTCCTTGTGCGAAAAAAACGTATCGGCTTGTACAATACGAATGCGTTGCTACACCCTTCCACCGGTGGTGCTCTCTGGCACCTTCCGATTTGCGCTATATTTTCGGGGATTGCTATTTGCGTCCTTCTTCTACTCGTGGTCGCTCAATGATTGTTCGCCCCAAATCGACGAACAACAGTCCTCTTGTTTGTTCGGATATGAATTCACCTCGGTGGATGACATCTCGTTGCACTCGAGTTGGTTGTCGGCCGCTTTCAAATGGAACACGAACCCTCCCGACCTGGTGATTGGTGACGTTGTTCCGTTTCCAACTACCACCACTCCCTTCACACCGTGCAAAAGATGACAACTCAACCCAAATTCAAGACAGCGTTCCCCTTTCGTGACGATTTGCTCGGCTTGCCGGTGATTGACCTTTCGTCAACTGCTGAATGGTACTGCAAACATTTCGGAATGACTGAGGTGCAACGGACCACTGAGCCAGTGCCAACCGTATTTCTAGAACGCGACGGAACCCGCATCGGATTTGCGGTCAATGGTGGTGACGCCTCTCAAGACGGAGCTGCAATTCTCGTGTCTGATATCCGCGGATTGAAACGGGAATTTGAGAACGGCGGGTTGGAAATCGGTGAGCTTCGGACTGATGAACGTGATGGAAGATCTTTGGTTGTTTTCTTTGTCGTCGCGCCGGACGGTCTGTGCTATTACTTCCACGAACCAAAAGAAGCCGGATAATCATGTGGTGCACTCGACGCCGGTCTCACGCGTGTTTTCGAAGTGAACTACCAACCTTCCCGGCTCGTTGACCATGGACGTTACCCGACTGAGATCATGAAGAAGATACTTCTCGCACTGGTAGTGGTTCTCTCGCTGCTCGCGGTTCCCATTGCGATTTACTGGACGACTGAGCCGGTACCGGTATTGGGCGTCCGAGCACCTGCTGAGTACGTGCCGCATCCTCACGGCGCTCTCGCCAGTTCTACCGTAGTTTACCCGACGTTGATCTCGCCCGGCGGATCGTATCGGGTAGGTGTCGATTCCTCCAATGTGGTTCGTCTTGTCTTTCCGACCGGCGATCGCTTCTCTACACCCGACGGCGTATCGACATCATCCACGCTTGCTGATGTCCAGGCAGTTTCAAATTCTCCCGTAATTTCTGACGGCAAATTTGGATATACTGTTTGTCTTCCATCAGGCTGGATTGCGCGTTTCGATGCTGCTGATGGTGCACCGACACCGGACACGCTCGTCGCCTCCGTATTCAGCCGATGACCCGCAAAACGACGAGCAACCAACGCATGTCCACCCAGCGGCGGTGGCGTGCAATCACACGTTCCCGCCGCCCGCAAATGCGTTACGTCTACCGAACATGCAAGCTTTGAATCCATACGAACCACCTCAAAGCGCTCCACCGACCGAAGCGGGTGCGTGCATCAATTCGATCGGCACGATTACATCACGTTTCCACTTCACGCCAGAACACTTGATCGAAACGCTTGCTAGGTTTCGATCCCAGGGATCTGGACGTTGGCTGTGGCGATGGTTTCGATATTTCGCGGCAACCGTTTTTTTGTTCGTTGCCATCATTGGATGGTTCGTGCCGCAGTACTGGGCCTCCGCTTTTATGGTGGTGCTCACGATAGTCATGTTCTTTCCACATAAAATTGACGATTACCTCGCAACTCGCAATTTCAAGAGGTCCCC
>NZ_ANOH01000390.1 GCF_000346505.1 Aporhodopirellula sallentina SM41 | reverse complement strand
GTCCTAAATCGGGGGATTCGATCAAGGCGCCGAGCAACTCCAATTGCTGCAAAACCAAGCAGACAGAGCGTTCACGGCAAAAATGCTCCGCCTGGACACATCCACCATCAACGCCACGATTTGCCGACTTTGTCACCACGACCGGCAGCATTTCGCGAGTCGATTCTTGGCAGGAAGAGATGAGCTATGATGCTAGAGTCTGCCGCTAACGCCGGCGTCGCCCCCTCCTGCCCCCCCGCTTCCCTGGCATTCTTTTGTCCCGTCCTACTTCCATCTCGCCCGCGTTCTGGCGCCCACCTGCGTCGCCGACTCTCCCGCCATTCACACCCCAGACTCGCATGATGTTTCGATTGCCGCCTTCCTGTTTCCTCCTCGTATTGTTCGTGGGCTCCGTTGGAATCTGTCGAGCAGAGGCTCCCTCATCCCCGACGTCGGCCGAGACGGTTGCTAAGCCCAAAGAGAACATGGGTAAGCAAATCGTCTTTATCGCAGGTCGTCCCAGCCACGGTTACGGTGCGCACGAACACCACGCCGGTTGTCGACTGTTGGCCGCGTCGCTTCAGGAAGCCAAACCGGATTACGAAGTGACGGTGATCCAAAACGGATGGCCGGAAAAGGGCTCCGAAGTGCTGGCCGGTGCCGACACCATTGTTGTCTACTGCGACGGCGGGAAACGCCATTTGCTCAATCCCCACATCGATGAATTCGACGCCATCATGAAGTCGGGCACAGGCCTCGTCTGCATCCACTACGGCGTCGAGACCGTGAAAGGAAAACCGGGCGATGCGTTTCTCGATTGGATCGGCGGTTACTTCGAACCTCACTGGTCGGTAAACCCGCACTGGGAAGCCAAGTTCGAAACGTTCCCCGATCACCCTGTGACCCGCGGGGTAAAACCGTTTCAAATCAACGACGAATGGTATTTCCACATGCGGTTTCGAGACGCCATGAAAGGCGTGACTCCGATCCTTTCGGCACATCCGCCTGAGTCAACGATGCGTCGCGGCGACGGTCCTCACAGCGGCAACCCGCACGTCCGTCGCGCCGTGGCCGAAGGTGAAATCCAACACGTCGCATGGGTTTCCGAAAGACCGGTTACTGAAAGCGAAGCCGCCGAGACCAAAACCGCCGGCCGCGGGTTTGGCTTCACCGGGGGACACTTCCACTGGAATTGGGCAGACGAAAATTTCCGCAAAGTCGTCCTCAATGCGATCGTCTGGACAGCCCACGGAGAGGTTCCGCCCGATGGTGTCACCTCCGCCAACCCAACCCAGGAACAACTCGAAGCGAATCAAGACGAACCTAAACCGTCGAAGTAGGGTCCTCCTGGAGTCCCATCCGATCGGCGCGCTCGCATTTGCAACAACCGCATTTGCCGCAGACAACTCCGCCCCGGCAAACTGCCCACCGGCAGGACGCCGTTTCGGACCGACTCCCTTGACGAGAATCGAGGGTATGGCGTCTGATATGCCCGGTCCTGGACCGTCCCATTGCCCTGGTTGACGGCCCCGGCCTGCCTCGTCCGATTACTACGACATTTCGACCGAATTCATGCCTTCAGATCCGTCTTCCGCCGACTCATCGCAATCTGCCGACACAGCCCTGGGTGCCGAGCAGATCGAGGCGATGATCCCCCACCGCCCACCGATGCGGTTGCTCGATGAAGTCGTTGAGATGACCGAGTCGACTTTGCATGCTCGCAAAACATTCGCCGAAGACGATTTCTTTGTGCAGGGACACTTCCCCGGATACCCGCTCGTGCCGGGCGTGATCCAGTGTGAATGCTGCTTGCAGGCCGGTGCGATCCTGCTGCGAGAACACACGCCTGAGGTTGGCGAATTCGTTCCCGTTGCGACTCGAATGGATAGCGTGAAGTTCAAAAACATGGT
>NZ_ANOH01000389.1 GCF_000346505.1 Aporhodopirellula sallentina SM41 | reverse complement strand
TCCGTTAGCCGCTCCGAGATCATGTCGATTCACGCGTTATCTCTGCATCCGGCTGACCCCGACTTCAGCCCTCCACCCGATTTCGCCGACCGATTACGCCTCCTCAACTTTCTCGGCGAAGAGTTCGACTACTTCGGCGATGTCCGTTTTCGGCCCGGCAGTGCGTTCTTCGAGCTGATCCGTTTTGATTGCACGCACAACGTTATCGAACTCAAGCCCACTGAAGATGGGCTAACGGAACTGCCGCCACAAGACAGCAGGGATTTCGTGCAGATCGAACTTTCTTCGTGCGATAAGCCGGGCGTGACATGTGGCTGCAACATTCGCGATCCGCTCTGCCCTGTCTGCGCGACTCCGGCAGGCGACTGGGGCGATCTAATCGGTGCGTGGCACGACACCAATGCCGCGTTCAACTGCGCGGATTGCGGGCATGGTTGTTCAATTCCCGATCTGAATTGGCAACATGTTGCCGGATTCGCCCGGTGTTGGATCACGATTCAGCAAATCTATGAGGGTGACGCTGTTCCCGTCGATGAGTTCCTCGCCTCGCTTGCCGACACTACCGGCTGCGAATGGCGTTATCTGTGGTATCATCTCTAATCCAGCGCGGCGGGCGGCTAACATGGTTTTTACGCTAGGCCTTCGGCACACCTTCGCTTGTTTGGCAACGGGCGCTCGCATTGGTACAATCACTCGTGATTCAAACTCCACCGCTTCGTTCAGGGCGGTGTCGTAAAAACCTTCCGTTGTTGGTCACAGGCAAATGGCGTCGTGGATCGCTAAACATATCGAACGTGCCGTTTCCCAAACTGCGGACGGTTTCGGTGATTGGTGCGTCAACCTGCAGTCAACCGCGGATGCTGACCGTTGGGCGCAGATCACGTGGGAACACATCAATCTCGCGTATCCGTCGGCGGATGATCCCGCATCGGCCCTCGCATCACTTCCGGGCGTTCCTCTCCTTGACATCGCGTCTTGGGAGCCGAACACTTTCGTAACGTTCTCTCATGGCGCGGACGGTTCGATGCCCGCACTCGCAGACTTCATGGCGGCTTACTTCGTTCACGTTCTGCGATTAACCGACGCGGAATCCGATTGGAACGTTTCCGAGGAGGCACTATGACAATGGTGACTCTCTTCGCACTTCAGTGACCAACAACATGGTTTTTACGCTGAGGCCTGCGGCACACCGCTGTCGTTTGTTCAAGCCGCCTTCCGTTGGTACAATTTCACGCAGTTCAGGCGTCGCTCGCTTCGTTCAGGGCGGTGTCGTAAAAACCTTCCGTTATCCGACGCAACCTAATGGAACTTCACGCCAAGTTGTTGCCGCTATTTACCTCTGCTGGCTGGCACTCTGATTGGCAATTCGACGTTCCCACTCGAATCCCACACGATCATCCGGCTTTCAATGTTCTCGGCCGATTCGGCGGTCTACATATCAAACCCGACACTGACTCTGGTGTGGAATGTGCGACCGCTGACGTCGACATCCGCCCGCTGGAGCATCGCTGGCCAACTGTCGACCGCTGGCAATCACATCTCGCGACCACACTTGTTGGCTTCGCCGTGGCTTCAGACACATACGAACAATTGTGGATCGCTTCAGATTCACGCGTTTTCACATCCAATGACATCACCGAATATGTAGGATACGTTGGCGACGGTTTTAACGCGGCAATGCTCAACTTGCTAACTGGTGTTCGCCACCGCCCATTGCTCGCGCCTGGCGAAACCGGAATCAACTACTACGGCGAGGACTATCATGCGGGCGATCCACGCATTTACAACTGGCAGCCCAGCGTCGGATAACATGGTTTTTACGCTAGGCCTGCGGCACACCGCTGTCGTTTGTTCAAGCCTCCCTCTGGTGGTAGAATCTGTCGTAGTGCATACATCGCTCGCTTCGTTTAGGGCGGTGTCGTAAAAACCTTCCGTTGTGCGACCTACCGTGAATTCCAGCCGCGAATCATTCGGACTCGATCCTGACAAAATCGTCATCGACCGTGTGCGACGCGGTTCTGGCTTACCAGCAACCGTTACGCTGCGCTACACACCCACCGACACCGTGGTTCAAGACGACCGCCCACCCGACGTCTCGGTTCACGGATTTCAACGGACTTTGTTGCGTAAACTGGCATTCAAGGTGTTTGGTGATCCACCGTTACTTGCCGGTGACGCCGTTAGCATTAACGATGGTCAATTCGCGGGCTACACCGGCAGTATCACTCGCGTCGATGCCATCGCAAAAGTCATCTTCATCGAGGTCGATGTCTTTGACCGGCCCGTCGAGCTTCAGCTCGATTATGCTACAGCGAAAACGTTGCTCGACACCTCGCCTTAGTTCACCGGTCGCACAACATGGTTTTTACGCTGGGGCCTTCGGCACACCTTGGCTCTTTGGCAACGGGCCATGGCCTTGGTGTAATTTCCGTAGTTCAGGCATCGTTCGCTTCGTTCAGGGCGGTGTCGTAAAAACCTTCCGTTACGCGACCTACCGAATGGCGGATCAATCGTGACACCTCGCGACATGCAACCGCCTTGGCTGCGTTTCCCCGACATGCCCGCCGGCGACCTCGGTTGGCGGATGGGCGACGGCGAGGGCTACGTTTGCGACTTCTGGGACTGGATCGGCTCGCTCGGCTACGACGAACGGCTCGCTTACCTCTTGCGGCACAAGCCGCTTCCCGATGCCTACGTTCTCATGGCGGCCGACATCCTTGCGCTTCCCGACCTTGATGACGAATCTGTGGATTCGGCCTTTGACGTCCTCGCCGATGTGGGCCTAATCTCGCGGGGCTGACGGTCGCGTAACATGGTTTTTACGCTAGGCCCTTCGGGCACACCTTCCTTTGCACTTCAAGGGGGGCAGGCATATCATTAGCTGTTCGTGATTCAAACTCCACCGCTTCGTTTTGGGCGGTGTCGTAAAAACCTTCCGTTATGTGCCGCTAGCGATGACCTCCGATTATCCATGCCCGTCTTGCGGCTTCCTCGTTTTCGGTGAACCGCCCGGCAGTTACGAAATCTGTCCCGTTTGCGGATGGGAGGACGACCACGTCCAACTGCGGTATCCCGGAATGCGCGGTGGTGCGAACTCCGGTAGTTTGCGCGACTACCAACTTCAAGCTCTCGCGGAACTTCCGCCCGATGTCCGTTCTGCGGACGGGTTCACGCGACATGCCGATTGGCGACCTCTTGCCGACGACGAGTGTATCCAACCATCTGACGGCCACGACGGTGTGGGTGTTGGTTACTTCAACGCTGCGTCCGAAGTGCTCGCGACGTACTATTGGGCAACACCTAAATCATCTGGTTGACGTTACCCACGCTCGACCTGCAGCTGATTGCCGCTGGAACACTTACTCTGCTGCATCGCGGCACATAACATGGTTTTTACGCTGGGGCCTTCGGCACACCGCTGTCGTTTGTTCAGGCCGCCATCCGTTGGTACAATTCCTCGTAGTTCAGGCATCGCTCGCTTCGTTTAGGGCGGTGTCGTAAAAACCTTCCGTTAGTGGCCACTAGTGAACTCATGTTCCAAGTCCTCTTGCTGATCGTAGTAATGATTCTGGCATTTCCGTTGATCTATGTTGTTTCATTGTTCACTGAGCGCAAACGGATTGGCAAGGCCGAAGAACGCTTTTTCGCCGACCGAGAACCGTTGACGGATGCGCAGTACACGGCGGCTATCACGAATCCCCTACACAACGACTTCCACTTTGGTGCACGTCGCGCCATGGCAACGCTCTGCGGAACGACACCCGACATGATTCACCCGTCCGATTCGATGCGGACACTCCTCGACCTGCAGTTTGACAGTGGCTACATCCAAGATTTCGTATTCTTCACGGAACAAGAAACGTCAACTCAAATTGACCTCCGTCGTCTCCCCGATACCGAGACGACCACATTCGGCGACTTTGTGGAGCGTCTCGCCGAGGGAAACCGTATTCCCGCCGCATAGTGGCCACTAACATGGTTTTTACGCTAGGCCTTCGGCACACCGCCCGCTCGTTGTTCAAGCCTCGCTGGGGTGGTAAACTTGCTCATAGTCCAAGCCGTCCACTAATGGAGTGGCGGTGTCGTAAAAACCTTCCGTTGGGCGGCCCAGACAATCGGTTGCATCTGTGTTGATCGGTGTGCATCCGTGGCTCACCTCAGTGCTCTCTGTGTCCTCTGTGGTTCAACCGATCGCTGGCAAATGCAATGGTCGCGCGAGACGCACCCATTCGTTCGAACGTCCTGCTTCGCGGATGGGTGCGCGTCGTGCGACTAACGCCATTGTCAAATGACATCGCCTCGGATGCAAGTGTTTTTGCATCACTCCGCGACCTCCGCAATTCCGCTTTCTCCGCGTTTCAAGCTCTTTGCAAGCATTCGATGTCATCGTCTCGCCGCGCGGCCCCATTGTCAGTGCCGCACAACATGGTTTTTACGCTAGGCCTTCGGCACACCTTCCGCGTTTGGCCACGCGGGCTGGCGTTGGCACAATCTTTCGTAGTTCAAACA
>NZ_ANOH01000388.1 GCF_000346505.1 Aporhodopirellula sallentina SM41 | reverse complement strand
CACTACGCCGTCCACCTCCCCCACGGCGGACTCAAGCAAAGCGGAGTCGGCAAAGACTGCTCACGCTACAGCCTTCAAGAATACCTCACGCTCAAACGCGTTTCGGTTCTCGTCGGCAACTAACACCGACACATCCCTAGCTCGCAGCGTTCACCCGCCGCGACACCCAATATCGCGTGTTAACGTCTCCCTTCCCCTACGATTCAAAATCTCGGTCGTCCCCATGACCTTCCCCCAAGAGATACTCGCCCGACTGAGAACGCCCGGTATCGTCGCAGGCTTTTCGGTAGAGAAGGTGGAGCATGCCGTGCCGATTGCCGAGGCACTTCTGGCCGGCGGCATTCACGCCATCGAACTCACACTGCGGACTCCAGCGGGCATGGATGCGATCAAATCAATCGCGGAAAACGTCCCCGA
The DNA here is from genome assembly GCF_000346505.1 of Aporhodopirellula sallentina SM41. Taxonomy (GTDB): domain Bacteria; phylum Planctomycetota; class Planctomycetia; order Pirellulales; family Pirellulaceae; genus Rhodopirellula; species Rhodopirellula sallentina. The sequence goes on along the minus strand of NZ_ANOH01000388.1, from coordinate 11,693 downwards.
TATTCTGCTCGGCGTAGGCACAATCCTCAGTCCCGAGACCGTTGCCAAAACAAAGTCCGCGGGAGCCGATTTTGGTGTTTCACCAGGCATGAACCCTCGAGTTATTCGTGCCGCTCAAGAGGTTGGGTTACCGTTCGCACCTGGCATCGCCACACCGTCTGATCTCGAAGCCGCGATCGAAATGGGATGCCGCTTCGTGAAGTTCTTCCCCGCGGAAGCAACAGGAGGAATCAGCTATCTGCGGAGCATGGCGGCTCCCTACCAACACCTCCAAATCGAGTATTTTCCTCTCGGCGGGATCAACGCAGGAAACATGGGCGACTATCTCTGTGAACCCAACATCCCCGCGGTTGGCGGATCATGGATCGTCGAAAGGGAACTCGTTGAAAAGGAAGATTGGGCAGGCATCACCGAACGTGCTGCCGCGGTAGCAAAACACTGCTGACTCAGTCTGCGGGTTCTCTTTCGATCACAAACGAAAAACAGTTGCCGTACTAGGCGTTGAATCATCCGCGATGTTACTGCTAACAACGAACAGGCATCCCCACGTTTCCTATTCATCTCGATTCACCCGAGGAATGAACCAATGAAGACCATCGTGACGTTCGGTGAAATCATGGGACGACTCGCCGCGCCCGGCAATCTACGCCTTCGGCAAACTCGCGATTTAGAAGTAACCTACGCCGGCGCGGAAGCCAGCGTCGCAGCGTCGATCTGCAACTTCGGCGGGTCCGCACGCTATGTCACGGCACTGCCTAAACACGCCCTGGCAGACGCAACGATGGACGCCATCCGCGCCGTCGGAATCGACACCCGGTACATTCTTCGCACCGATATCGGCAGACTCGGACTTTATTTCTTGGAAACCGGTGCCAACCAACGTCCGAGCAACGTGATCTACGACCGCGCGGATTCTGCGATCGCGATCACCCCGGCTGATCAATACGACTGGGACTCCATCTTTGACGACGCCGGATGGCTTCACCTCAGCGGCATCACACCAGCCCTATCGCGAAACGCAGCGGAGGCCACGCTCGTCGCCGCACAGAAAGCCCAGGCCGCAGGAGCCACCGTTTCCATTGATCTGAATTTCCGTGGCAAACTCTGGAAATGGGAACAGCCAAAATCTTCAAGGGAACTCGCGCGAGAAACGATGAAGGCAATCCTGCCGTATGTGGATGTCGTCATCGCCAACGAAGAAGACTGCCACGACGTACTCGGTATCCAGGCCGGTGACACGGACGTGCATGCGGGAAGCCTTGATACGTCACGTTATCCGGATGTCGCACGCCAAGTCGTAGCCTCGTTTCCCAACGTAAAACGTGTCGCCATCACACTGCGAGAGAGTCTCTCGGCGACACACAATAATTGGGGTGCGATGCTGTATGATTCCGCCACCGACCAGCCGTCTTTCGCACCGTTGTCGGCGGACAATGAGTACCGACCCTACGAGATCAAGAATATTGTCGATCGCGTGGGCGGCGGCGACGCTTTCGCTGGCGGCCTGATCTTTGCCTTGACGACATCGGAACTCAGTTCGCCTGAAATGGCAGTACGGTACGCCGTCGCCGCCTCTTGCCTCAAACATTCAATCAAAGGCGACTTCAACTACTCCACCCGAACAGAAGTGGACTCCCTGATGGGCGGCTCTGCGTCCGGACGTGTCGTTCGCTAACACGAACCGGCGAGATGACCATCGGTCGATCTTTAACGCCATCAAACCTCCCCTGTCTACGCGGCGGCAAATTGCCCGCACAACGATAAATGCCTGCGGCGAACCTCGCACCCGCTGCATCGGTGCCCTCTCTCGCTCACGCATACTATTTCGAGTCAAACATGCGTGTCCCTCTGTTCAGCAAAAACGCGTCGTCACGCGAAGCCCGTCGTCGGCAGCAACAACGGGGCGATACTTTTCGCTAGAAATTACTTATCAACGCCTTACCGCCCATTGACCACGCCACCACCTTTTGTACTACAATAGCACCCTGGGCTACTGACTTGCTTCAGATCCGCGTTGATTCCTTGGGGCCAAATCGTGCGTTCGACTCAACTCTCTACCGTCGCTTTCCTTCTTTTCCTTTCCTCCATTTGTACCGCTGACGTACCAACGCCTCGCCAGCCAAAACAGGACGCCCCGCCCAACATCATCCTGCTCTTCGCTGACGATGCAGGATATGGAGACTTCGGTTTTCACGGCAGTCGCCACTTTCGAACGCCGCATCTGGACAAACTCGCCAGGTCAGGTGTTCGACTCACTCAGTTCTATGTCTCTGGAGAAACCTGCGGCCCATCGCGCGCCGGATTGCTGACCGGACGTTACCAACAACGATTTGGCTTCGAAGAGATCAACGTCCCTGGGATCATGAGTCCTCATAGCCGTTTGCTCGGCGATGAAATGGGCTTACCGACTGACCAGAAAACAATAGGTGACCACTTACAAGACCTCGGCTACCGAACCGCGATCTTGGGAAAATGGCACATGGGAATCGCGGATCGCTATCACCCGCTTCAACGCGGCTTTGACGAGTTCTACGGCATGCGAGGTGGTGCACGTAGTTTTTACTCATACAAAAACCCCAAGACCGTTCCCAAAGAGAACCTGCTCGAGCGTAACTTCGAGGGCTATCAAGAACACGAAGGCTATCTTACCAACGCGATCGCAGATGAAGCGTGCGCGTTCATTCAACGCAACCAGGACACGCCTTTCTTCGCGTTCGTCTCGTTCACGGCCGTCCATACGCCGATGCAAGCTGACCCTGCTGACCAAGATACCTTTGCGGATCTCGAGGGTACACGACGCACCGCCGCGCAGATGACTCTCTCAATGGATCGAGCGTGCGGCAAAATCATCAATCAACTGCACGATCTGGAGCTATACGACAACACCCTCGTCGTCTTCACCAATGACAATGGCGGCCCGATGGACAAAAACGGTTCGAGCAACTACCCGTTCAGTGGTGTCAAAGGCACACAACTTGAAGGCGGCATCCGCGTACCAGGTCTGATCAGTTGGCCGCAACAAATCGAAGCCGGATCGACATACGAATCACCCCTCATCACGCTCGATCTGCTCCCAACGTTTGTTGCCGCCGCAGGAGGCTCCCCATCCTCCATCCAAAATCTCGATGGCGTAAACATGCTTCCGTATCTCCAAGGCAAAAAAGACACCGCCCCTCACGCAACCCTTCATTGGAAAATGGAAACCCGTGGGGCAATCCGCGAAGGCGACTGGAAACTGTTGCGATTCCCCGACCGCCCCGCCGAACTCTTTAACCTCGCTGACGATCCGTCAGAACAACACAACCTCGCCCAAAAATATCCGGAACGAGTCCGATCCATGTTCCGAAAGATGTTTGCTTGGGAACAAGAATTACAACGCCCTCTATTCATGCTTCGACGCGCTGAAGAGGGATGGTCCTCGCGTCGCACCGATCAATTTCGATCGCCGCCATCGCCAGACTACTGATTCACGCACCTCACGTCCTACCGCAATGAATCATTTTCGCGTGCTCGAATCAACACAAACTCTCCTCAAAACATGAATCATCGCCTTTTGATTTTGCGTTCGCTGACGTTTGCGCTGTCAACATTGTGCGCCATGCCGAACAGTATCGCAGAGAAACGGCCGAGCCAATCATCCAACGCGCCAAACGCGATGCCAGTTCCCCTGTCAGATCCAACCAACTCGGGAAACTGGATTCTTCGCGAAGACATCAGCGATGAGTTTGATGGCGAGGCTATCGATCCTGACAAATGGAACATCGACACCGAAGATTGGGGCACATGGAGTTGGGAATCGGACAACACCTATCAATCCGAAGGATGCATCCATCTACGAATGATCCAGGAAGACCATCTACGCGGTGATAAGAAACTTGCTTACAAGTCAGGCATCGCTCGTCAATACGCAACGATCACCTATGGATATTTTGAGGCAAGGGTGAAAGGTTGCGATCGTTTCCCCGGAGCATCACCCGCGTTCTGGTTGCACAGCAAAGGTCCCGAGAATCGATACCTCGCCGATGACGGCGAAACAGTCGCCTACTCAGAGATTGACGTCATCGAACTCCAACAAGGCGAATACGACTTTGAAACCAAGAAGGACAATGGCGTCGAGGTCATCGACTGCAACCTGCACGCCGTTCTGATTCGCAACGGCAAACGCCAGTGGATTCGCCCCGGTACGCATCCAGCAACGAACAAGAACGAATATCACGCCCCCTTCGACCCTCGCGATGACTTTCATACCTATGCGGTAGAGAATACACCTGAGTTTGTTATCTGGTACATCGATGGCAAAGAGATCGCTCGCAAAGCAAACCTTTATTGGCATCTGCCGATGCACATCACTTTGTCACTGGGCCTGCGTCGTCCGTTCGAGAACTACCAAGACGGAGCACGAATCGCAGCCCTTGAGAAGACCACCCAAGACGGATTCCCGACCGAAATGACTGTCGACTACGTGCGCGTGTGGAAATCCAGAACGTTGCCCACACGCCCCAAAACTTCGTCGCGAGCAAACGGTTATGGCATGAACTTGGATCAGTATGTCGCGATGGAAAAATCGAAGTGGGAGAAAAATGGATGGCGTTGGAATCAATCACGAGTGGAAGCAGCGTTCGCCGAAATGGACACCAATCATGACGGAATCGCGTCGGGAATCGAACGCAAAAAATGGTTCGCACAGAAAAAGGCATCGCAGCAATAAACGCCCGCCCATCCCCATCGCTCGAATGCATGCGTGAAGCACCGACGAACATTCACTTTATAATTTCACGAGTTCCACTCGATACATTGATACATATCACTGCGTTAAAACATGATTGATACGTCCAACAGCCCACATGTCAAACTCAAAAGCATCGGCATTGGCGAGTGTCAGTGGACGGAAGGTTTTTGGGCCGAAAAGTTCCGTCAGTGCGAGCAAGTGATGGTGCCCTACATGGGCAGCCTGCTCAAAGGCGACATCGGGCACGGTTACAACAACTTCAAAATCGCTGCAGGGCTCCAAGAAGGACAACACCACGGATTCGCGTGGCACGATGGTGACTTTTTCAAGTGGATGGAAGCGTGTGTCTACGTCTATGCCATCAATCAGGACCAAGCAATCGTTGATGAACTCAACGAAATCATCCAGGTGATCGCCAAGGCGCAAGAAGATGACGGATACCTACATACGAATATCCAAATCGATGGCATCGCTCACTTTTCCAACCGCAAGTACCACGAGATGTACAACTGCGGACACCTTTACACCGCCGCATGCGTCCATCACCGAGTTACCGGCGCGACCAACTTTCTCAATATCGCAATCAAAAATGCGGACTTGCTATACAAGCTATTCCAGCCTCAACCGAAAGAACTTTGCCGGTTCGGATTCAATCAATCGCAGATCATGGGATTGACGGAACTTTACCGAACCACTCGCGACAAACGCTACCTCGAACTCGCTGAGATTTTCATCAACAACCGTGGTAAATCCGACGTTGTCGAGGATCCGAGCACCGAGGGCTATCCGATCGGTGACATGGTCCAGGAAAGAGTGCCGCTGCGAGAAGAGACAGAGGCCGTTGGTCATGCCGTGTTGGCAATGTACTACTACGCCGGTGCCGCCGATGTGTACGCGGAAACCGGCGAGCAAGCCCTGATCGACGCTCTCGACCGACTTTGGGATAACGTCGCCAATCAAAAGATGTATGTCACCGGTGCAGTCGGCCAAGCTCACTTCGGCGCCTCCACGCGGCGCGACAAAATCGAGGAAGGGTTCCTTGACGCCTACCTCATGCCCAACGCGACCGCATACAACGAAACCTGTGCGAACATTGCCAATGCCATGTTCAATTATCGGTTGCTCGGCATTAAAGGCGATTCCAAGTATGCCGACATCATGGAACTGGTTGCCTACAACAGTGCATTGGTGGGCATTAGTGCCGACGGCAAACACTATTTTTATGCCAACCCGCTGCGTTACAACGACGGGCAGCGCGAGTATCAAGACAATCGCGATTGTACCGAATCCGCCAACCGCGAATCCTATATCGAGTGTTTTTGCTGCCCGCCCAACTTGGTGCGCACCATCGCCAAGCTTTCCGGTTGGGCGTATAGCCTGACCGACAACGGCGTCGCGGTGAACCTATACGGTGGCAATCGGTTGGCAACCGAGTTAACCGATGGCTCGGCGATCGAACTGCGGCAAGAGTCCGATTACCCATGGGACGGGGAGATCAAAATCACGTTGGATGCCTGCAAGAACGATCCCTTCGAGATTTGGATGCGGATTCCAGATTGGGCAGTCAACGCCACGCTGCGAGTCAACGGTGTCGATGCAGGCGTTGCCACACATCCCGGACAATTCGCGATTCTCGAACGAGCCTGGAAAGCCGGTGACACCATTGAACTGTCGCTGCCAATGGATGCGACATTGATGAAAGGACACCCCTTAATCGAAGAAACGCGCAACCAGACGGCGATCAAAGTGGGGCCGTTGGTTTACTGCCTTGAATCACCGGACCTGCCCGAGGGTGTACGCACGTTGGATGTCTACGTTCCGAGTGATATTCAATTCGAGAAACAAAACGACCCGGACGTGCTTAGCGGCATCACAACCCTTACGGGCAACGTGCAAATCAAATCTGACGAACGCTCGAACATGTACGGACCGTTGGGTTCTCCTCAGTGGAAGAGCATGCCGGTCCGGTTTGTTCCCTATTACGCGTGGTCCAACCGCGGCACCGCCGAGATGACCGTGTGGCTGCCAATTGTCTGGAAGTAATTCCGATCACCTCGCCATCGAACAACCCTTCTCATACTCCCACCATTCTCCATCCAGGTCGGTATCCCCATGATCGTCAAACCATTCTCCGCCGCGGTCTTGCTCGCCTCACTTGCGTGCACCACGACAGTGGCATTCGCGGGCGAAGCGAGCCGTCCAAACATTGTCGTCATTATCTGCGACGACATGGGTTACTCCGATGTCGGGTTTGGAGGCGCTCCTGATATTCGAACTCCAAACTTAGACTCACTCGCCAAAGCCAGCACGATATGCACATCCGGCTATGTCGCGCACCCATTCTGTGGCCCTAGCAGGATGGGTCTCATGACAGGTCGTTACCCTCACACGTTTGGTGGTCAATACAACCTGCCACCACTGCACGCCGGAATGGACGACTACAACAAGCTAGGCATTCCGAAATCGGAAACGATGATCAGCACAGTCCTGCACGACGCCGGCTACACCACAGGTGCGATCGGCAAATGGCACCTCGGTGAAGAAGCCGACTACCACCCCAACAACCGCGGATTTGACGATTTTTACGGTTTCCTGGGTGGAGGCCATAACTACTTTCCGCAGCAATACTCGGGCGCCTACGAACGTCAAAAACGAACCGGGAAAGCGAGAATCAATGACTACCTGTTGCCGCTCGAACACAACGGCAATCCGACGACCGAAGATGAATACCTGACTGACGCACTTTCGAAACAAGCCGTTCGTTTTATCAATGAAGCATCTGAGAAGGAGAGCCCATTCTTTCTCTATCTTGCTTACAACGCTCCTCACGCTCCGATGGAAGCGACCGAGGAAGACCTCGCCGCCAACGTACATATCAAGAACCGCAAACGCCGTGTCGTGGCAGGCATGATGACGGCTGTCGACCGTGGAGTCGGGCTGGTTACCGATGCGTTAAAAAAGCAGGGTCGGTTCGACGACACGCTCGTCGTGTTCCTCAGCGACAATGGAGGCAAGTCTGTATTCGGATCCTCTAACGCACCTTTCCGTGGCGTCAAAGGTGACACATGGGAAGGCGGGTTCCGCGTACCGATGTTCTTCCATTGGCCTAAAAAGATCCCGGCACAGAAGTTCGATCACCCCATTTCGTCGCTCGACTTTTACCCAACCTTCGCGGCCGTCGCCGATGCGAAAATTCCGAGCGACAAACAACTCGACGGCAAAAACGTCCTTTCGTCATTCGTGGAAGGAAACAACCCACGGCCCAATGAGGTGATCTTTGCAATGCGACACCGGGGTGGCTACACCGACGTCAGCGCTCGCCGCGGTGACTGGAAAGCGGTCCGCTACGCCAATCAACCTTGGCGTTTGTTCAAAATCACCGAAGACCTTTCGGAAGAACACGACCTCGCATCGAGCAACCCCGAACGACTCGAAGAGTTGATCGCCGCCGCGGAAAAATGGAGTCACACTCACGAAACACCATTGTTCTTTGATTCGCCTGGAGCACGTGACAAATGGGTCGGAACGAACATGCCCCACTTTGAAAAAACATTCGCCATGGAAGTTGGCGCCCCAAAACTGCGACCGGTGAGTCACGTTACCGACAATGACATCGCCGAACCGGTAGTCAAAGCTCCACGCACGACTGCATCCGGCGTCAAACTGAAACGAGGTGACAGCACGATGGAACATTTCGTTGCGATGGAGAAAGCGAAATGGGAGAAGAACGGATGGACGTGGAACCAGCAGAAAGCGGAAGCAATCTTCCGAGAAATTGACACCAACAACGACGGCATTGCCTCGGGGAAAGAAAAGAAGACGTATTGGTCAAAGTGAATCGATCCGCCAGCGTTCACCCATTCGTGGAAGTGCGACCACACGAGGTGTCTTTCAAAGCAGATCCGAAAATGAAAACAGGAATAATGGTACGACTCAGCGCTGTTGTGATGCTCGGCATCGCGATTCAGTTCGCGTGCGCGACAAACTCTGCCGCGGAATCAAAGCTCGAACGAGACGCGGTATCGAAGATTAGCCAACTCGAGGCATTGATGGACGAGGCCCGCCAACGTTCACTCGACGTGACGCGGGAAGAGTCCGTTGTTTGGTTTTCCAAGCAGTTTCTGAAATTCGCCAATTGGGACGAGGAAAACAAACAGGCGAATGAATATCTGTTCGGCGTGTACCATGCCCCGTTCAAAACGCAAAAGTCAAAACTCGCCGAGGAACTACCTGACTTTGAACGTAAGAAAGTCATCGAGATGCTCGACAGAGCAGTCGCTACGCTCGAAAGCGTCTTAAGTGGAGAGATTAAACGACGCCCGGTGAACAAGGTCGATTGGCAAAACATCGAGGTTGGCGATGACGTTCTGCTGAGCAACGGCAAACCGATCTTCCTGTATGACTATTTTTCAAAATCGGTCGGACGTAGCCTCACCGACACCCAGGTCTACAACGATCACTTGGGCGCGATCTATCATGGTGGCGAAAACCTTTATCCGGTTGATCACGACCGCGCGATCAACTCATTCCTTCTCAAACAAGATGGCACTTTCGATCAAGAGCTATTAGCTGAGATCACCGGCATTCCCAATTCGAACGTGGGCTTCCTTTTGTTTTGGAACAGCGGCATACCGGATTGGGTGTTGAGAAAGGAGCCCGAAGCTCAGAGAGGCCGCGGGTTGTTCACCGGCTACGACATCGACAACCCTCTGGTCCGAGACGTGTGGGGAAAGATCGCTCGCAAGGCGGGCGAACTGACGAAAGGGAAAAAGGTAACCCAACTCGGTTACATCCTTTCCAATGAACCGCATTGGTACGCTGCGAAAGAGCACTGGACTCAGCGTTATCAGGAGATGAATTCGGTTTCCTCCTACACCGACGCCAAGTTCAAAGCTTGGTTGAAAGAAACCTATGACGGGAACATCGAAAAACTCAACGAGAACTGGGCAACGACGTTTTCCGACTTCGACTCGATTAGCTATCCGTTTCCGATCTCGCGTTCTCACCGCGGTTCTCCCATGTGGTACGACTGGTGTCGATTCAACATGAAACGCGGAACGGATTGGTTTACTTACCTTCAGCGCGAATTGAGAAGAGGGAATCCCGATGCGGACACCAGCATCAAACTGCAACCCAATCTCTTTTCTGAGAACTACCGTTCTCATGGAATTGATGTGGAAGCGTTGACAGAACTCACTTCCATGATCGGCGACGATGCAAAGACGCAGTGGATCCGAAACCTCAACCGCAAACAACCAGATCCGTGGGAATCGCACTACGCCTATTTCTGGGAGGAGTTGAGCATGACGTACGACTTCCTCGAATCCGTGGCGCCCAACAAAATTCACTTCAACTCAGAGAACCATTTCCTGTCGGCGTCCTGGGTGAGAGAACTGAATCAGCCTGCGGAGTACGTCAGGAACGTTTATTGGCTGGCAACGATTCAGGGAATGGACGCCAATCTCGCTTGGTGGTGGGCACGCGATCCCGACGGTTCTCCAGAGGATCGGATGGAAGGGGAATTGAACTTCTTTGATCCGGCGTTGGCAGGTTCCTATGCAGGGTCAGCCAACCAGCAACCACACATCGTCAACGCAGTGACGCAGGTCATGTACGACCTGAACAGTTTCTCAGAAGAGGTCATGGCGATCCGCAGGCAACGTCGCCCGATTCGCCTGTTCTACTCGGAGACGTCCGCGATCAACAAGCATCGTCACATGACAGAGTTGTTTGAGATCTACGAGCAATTGTTCTTCGAAGGATTCCCCCTTGGATTTGCAACCGAAAAGATCATTCAGAAGCAGGACGCGAGCAACTGGGATGCAATCGTCGTCTACAAGACAGAATTCGTGACCGACTCAGAATTCGCTGCCTTGCAAAGCTATCTGGACAACGGTGGTACCGTGTTGATGGATTGCCACACGAGTTTGTCGATGAATGAGTATGGCCACGAGCGTGATGAGCGTCTTGCCGACGGGAACGGAACCCTCGTCGTAATGGACAACAACCTTTCGCTCGAGGAAACGAAAGCCGAGATACTCAAACTCGTGGCAGGGAGCCTTCCCGAACTCAGACTCAGCGAGGACAACGGCTCGCAATCCAAAGGTTGCACGTGGCGAGTGGTCAGAAATCCCAAAGGTGGATTCCTTTTGAACGTCCTGAACATTGGAAAACATGCCGCCAAATTGAACGTCACGTGGAACGATGGAAAGTCAGCCAACGCAACTGACATGCTGACCGAGAAAGAACTGGGTTCCCAGTTTGAGCTTCCCTCAAACGGCGTACTGTTGCTCGAAGTTTCGGACCAGGCGCTAGGCGACTGATCCTGAGATCACGAGCTCGTTTCGGTAAATGGACGAGCGTTCCGATTTCGTTGAGTCATTCGGCAACGCAGTCGACTCCACCAAAGCCACTCATACTGCCTGCTAGGACGATGGATCAAAGAGCTGGCGAGCATCAAACTGCGATGCAACTTTACGACTCTAGCACTTGCCTTTTCCCAGCTATCTCTTTTTGCGGTGAACGACATGAAATTCGCGGTCCGAACCTTATTCATCCTTGCCGCTGTTTTAGTCGGTCACGGCGACGCACTGGGTCAAAAACCAAACGTCCTGTTCTTAGCGATCGATGACCTGCGTCCGGAGCTCGGCTGTTACGGTTCAGAGATTGCGATCACACCGAACCTGGACAAACTCGCCGCAGACGGATTGTTGTTCAACCGTGCCTATTGCCAACAAGCGATCTGCAGTCCGTCGCGTGCCAGCCTGATGACCGGAGCGCGCCCGGACACGATCGGTGTCGTTGAGAACTACGCATACTTCCGCGATCTCAATCCGGACATCGTCACACTCTCGCAACACTTCATCGCCAACGGGTACGAGGCGATCTACAGCGGCAAGATCTTTCATCACAATGGCGTTGCGGACATGGAAAAGTCGTGGAGCCGCAAGCCCGACAAACCGAA
>NZ_ANOH01000387.1 GCF_000346505.1 Aporhodopirellula sallentina SM41 | reverse complement strand
CATCCTTGACACTTGTCAATGTTTCATCTTTTTTTCTGGAGAATTTCAAATGAGAAATGTTGCCCGCGAGCGTAACGCATTCACGCTCGTCGAACTTTTAGTGGTGATCGCCATTATTGGCGTTCTTGTCGGTCTACTGCTGCCGGCAGTTCAGGCTGCCCGCGAAGCAGCTCGTCGGATGAGTTGCAGTAATAACTTCAAACAGATTGGGCTCGCAGTTCACAACTATCATTCTGCCTACAAGAAGTTGCCAATGCAGGGTGGCGGAACTGATAAACCCGGTGTCGGCGCTTCGCAAGGCAATAGCACCACCGGTGGTGGTGGCAATCAGTTATGGCTGACTTGGCTTGTAGGGTTAACACCGTTCTTCGAACAGCAGGCCCTGTGGGAGCAGATCTCCAATCCGCTCCGCAGGAATACTAGCGGAACGGCGATGTCAGGCTCGTGGAGTGCCATGGGACCTATCCCATGGCAGTCGGAGTATCCGCCTTGGATGACTGAAGTTCCGACGCTGCGTTGCCCTAGTGACCCCGGAGTTGGTTTGCCTTCACATGGTCGCACGAACTACGCTGCTTGCGTGGGCGATTCGGGCTACATGATAGACAAAGGGCCGATCGACGAAAACGGAAATACTAATTCGGATTGGACCGAAACGGTAAGAGTTGCCCATCGAGGGGTTTTCGCACTTCGTCGCGAAATGCGCTTCCGTGATATTTTGGACGGGCTCGCTAATACAATCATGTCCGGTGAAATTGCAACGGACCTTGGTGACAACGATGTAACGACGCGCATGGGTTGGAGAGTAACGAGTAGCGAAAACGATGCTCCCCTAACGAAAGGCGTCTTCTTCGATCCGACTGATTGCGATGCTAACCTCGATCCGAACCGTCCACAATTTTGGGCTGACGGAAAAGGGATTCTGGCCGCTAGCGAAGGCCGGGGATACCGTTGGGCGTACGCCTATCCTGTCTACTCTCAAGTCACGACCATTCGTCCACCGAATTCACCGCTTTGTCTTCAGCACAAAAGTGGAGCGTATCGGGGTGGGCATTATTCGGTCAGCAGCCGTCACCAAGGTGGCGCTCACGTGTTGATGGGTGATGGAGCGGTGAAATTCATTACGGACTCGATCGACGCCGGGACCAGTACCGCGCCAATGCCCTACAAGGTGAAAGCGTCTGCGGGGAATTCCCAGATGTGGGTTGGACAGGCCAGCCCGTATGGGCTTTGGGGAGCGTTAGGAACGCGTGCGTCCAAGGAAGTGATCAGCCAGGAATTCTAGGCCCCTTTCGGGGAGCTGTTATAGAACCTGCCTAGAAATCGATTGACTGATGCGATTTGCTCATGGTTTTGATTAGCCAACCGAGGCGAAAAACTGTCGGTCAATCGATTGTTTTTGGGATAGATATTTTGTGGTCCCTTTTGGCGTTCTGTGAATGAGCACCAAGGGATGTGATGCGGTTCGTGGTTTCTTTTCTCTGAATAGGGATTGAGTGTCAATGAGTTTCTTCAAGAGTGTTGTTTGTTTCTGCCTGTTATCTGTTGTTGCGTTTTCCGGCTGCGGCGGAGGTCAAGGCGAGGGCGGAAGTGTTACAGAGCCGTTGCCTGATGAGCTGAAGCAAGAAATTCAAGAGATCGAAACTGCACCTAAAGAACCGGTGTAAACAAATGCAACAGGAGACAAAGTGAAGAGCCATCTCATGAAGCATCGCCGAAGGTCAGCGAGTTTGTGTTGCTCGCTGAATTGTACTGCGAAAACGTCCTTGGGTTGTTCCAGGCAAGTGCGTTTGGGCGATACGTTACCCTAGCCCGTGGGCTGAACCAAGAGTTCATCCGGTAACTTATTCAAACCACGAGTCCACATTCGAACGGAAGTTGGTCACCAGTTGTCGCGAGTCGTCTGAGTTAACGTCCTGTCTATGCGACATGGATCATCGCTTCGATTGCGATCGCTTCGTCACTACTGGCCCAACTGCCTAGGCAGTGCTAACCGACGTGATCGGTAGTTCCTCGACCCGCTTAAAGAGGGCGAGCAAGTTGAGTCGATCGGG
>NZ_ANOH01000386.1 GCF_000346505.1 Aporhodopirellula sallentina SM41 | reverse complement strand
TTCGTTTGATCAACCTTTAACGGTGGTCGCCACGATCGTTGCGGCATTGCTCACCGCGTGGTTGGTTCACGAAGTGGATCGATACGCGATCCTGTTCGGTCGTCGACGAGTGGTGTTGACGATGGTGTTCGGCTTTGCGGTTGCCGCAACCCTCCGTGCGATTTTGGAAATGGTTTGGCCGGGCGTGAGTCTGGCGCTCAACGGCGGTGTCGCAATGGATCCTGCCGGATCGATGGGGTGGATGCAAAACATGACCGTGATCGGTTTTGTGATCCCTGGGCTCGTTGCCCTCTGGATTGCTCGCAGCGGCGTGGTGCAAACCCTGTCGCCGTTGGTGATCGCCACCGCGTTGGTGCATCTGACGTTGGTTGCGATTGGGGTCACGCGTTTAGCGTGAGGTTGCTCGGTGGCGCTCATATGACCAGAGTGCGGTTGGTCAAAATCGTTTGACGGTTGATTGAAAAGCACAAGCTTCCAAACATGAAAAAACTGTACTACCGGCCGCAGAAAATCTCTTCGGCGTCTCTTTTGTTTCTCGCCGCGCTGTCCATCACGGTGGTGATCGCACTTCGCAACATGCCGAGTCGTTGGACCAAGCTAGAAAGCCTAGCTGGAAAGGCGATGCAGGTGCCCGATCTCGAGGACCGCATGCTGACCGCATCGGAGCGTGCTGAAGACGCGTTCGATGCGATCCATTGCCAACGTGTGGTGCTCGGTCATGCCATGCTCGATATCCACGACCCAGCGGATACCGGCATGGTCGGGCCTTCGATGTCAATGGTGACCAGTCTGCCTGGGCACCTCGAGGCAAAGTTGACTAGCGTCAACCCGAACTTCGCCGCCGTTGCGATGCGGTTACTGATCGATGCGGGCGTTCGTCCCGGCGACCGGATTGCGATCGGGTGTACCGGTTCGTTCCCGGCACTCAACATCGCGGTGTACTGCGCCGCCGAGGCGATGGACCTGCGTCCGGTCATTATCAGCAGCGCCGCGTCGAGCCAATTCGGTGCCAACTCGCCGGATATGATGTGGCCTGACATGGAAAAGCTGCTCTATGAACAGGGCATCATCAATCACCGCAGTGAAATGGTTTCCCGCGGTGGTTTCGAAGACCGCGCGGCCGGCATGAGTGATGACACTCGGAAGATCCTCGAAGCATCGATCGAGCGAAGCGGTCTGCCGCTGATGGACAGCGAGAGCGATGACGACGCGATCGAGCGGCGGATGATGGTTTATTCACAGGCCGTCGAAGACGAAATGTTTGCCGCGTACATCAACGTTGGTGGTGGTGACGCGTCGGTCGGGGGTACCGAGGGCAACGATGCTCTCGGCGAAGGCGTGATTCACCCGATGTCATCATTCCATCCGCGTAACCTATTGGGTTTGAACCCGATCGCTGCGGCGACATCTTCCACAACCGCCGCGACGAAGAGTGGTGCGAGCGACCCAGCGGATGCAGGAAAAGCGAACGATTGCGTGGCCACTCGCTTTTTGGCATCCGGCGTGCCGGTGATCAACATGATCAACGCGGTGAAGTTGGCTAACCAATATGGGTTGCCCGTTGCGTCGACCGAAATCATCCGTCCCGGTGAAGGTGGCGTTTACGTGATCGCAGACATGCGGCGACCTCTCGCGGTGGCGGGCATCGTCTTCATCATGCTGTCGACGTTGCTGGTCGTGCGTCCGCCTGCTCGCTTGGTCGACGCCGGAAAGAAACGCGGTTGGTTTGGCGATGATGCCAAGTCCCAACCGCAGTTGATGGTGTGACCGAAACGGGATTTCTCGTCGCGGTTGTCTGTGTCAGTTCTCTGTCGTAGTAGGCGGTAGTGGATCTTTCACAAGATCCACTACCGTAAATTCAGACTGCCGAAGTCTGGCGACATCGGCGACGTCTTCTTTGAAAACGCTCTAGCAGACGCTGTCGCGTAGGCGTCTTGGGAAGTCCGGGAACGCGGCCCGGATTCGGGTCCAGTTCGGGATCGCGGGGTTCCCGCTCGGGTCGTTTGCGAATGTTTCGCCTGCCTGGGTGACACAGCGTGCAAAGGCTTCGATCGCCGCCTCTTCATCGTGCCTGTTGTAATTGAGTGAATTCACGCGTGCATCGGCGGCGTATTGCCGAATGCAATCTTGCGCGATTCGCAGGAAGGACGCACGCAACGTGACGAATGTCGAGTGGCTCAGCACGATCCCCTGGCTCGCCAACGTGCGGTAGATCGTGGTCAGAATGTCAAGCGCCATCTTCATCAGCCCACGCTGCGAATCGGTGATCGACATCTCTTGGTGTTTGTGCTCGTACAGGCATGCCAAGTCGACTTGGCAAACCCGTTTGAGCGAGGTGTTGCGATAAACCTCCGCGAGCGTTCCGACCTCGAGTCCCCAGTCGCTGGCGACGCGGTTGGTGCGTGCGAGATTACGAGTCAGAGAAAACTCACCGGCGAGCGGATAGCGGAAGTTGCCGAGGAAGCGTACGAACTGATTCTCGGGGAAGCACTGCATCAATGCACGCAGCAGTGGCGCGACCAGTAGCCGTACAACCCGGCCGTGCATGCGATCGGTGACCCGCGCGTAATAGGCTTTGCAGAACTCGTAATCCAAACTCGGGTGTACCATCGGCAGGCAGAGTCGAGCGAGCATCTGCCGGTTGTAGTCGACGATGTCGCAATCGTGCAGGACAAATGTTTCGACGTTAGGGTCGTCGAGCAGATAGCCAAACGCCGTCCAGACGCTGCGTCCTTTGCCTGGTGTCGAAAGCGGGATGTCAGCGTCGATTAGTTCGTTGTACAGAGATTGCACCGCCGGACCGTCGGTCCACAGCACTTTGGCGCGATCGCCCAGCGGTGCAATCTTCTGGCAGGTTTCGTCGTAGTCGGACTGATCCGGGGCAACGCCGAGACTGACGACGATCGACCCGATGTAGTCGGCCTGTTCGAGTTCGTTGACGATCTTCGCGAACGGTTCCGCTCGCATGTCCGAGGCGGTGACCGGCAGTACCAAGCCGATTTTTTGTTTCTGAGTTGATTCCCGCAGCATGTCTTCGAGGTGATCGAGGCTGGCGCTGCGGAGGTCGTGGATCGTTGTGATTACATCGTGTTGGTAAAAATCAGGCATGAATGAAGGGTTCCTTATCCAGAAGAGTTGATCTTGGCAGTGCCAATGGTAACGGAAGTGCCGCCCCGGTTGTGTTGGCGACGTGTTTGGCCGCACCCCGAGCATCGCAACGGTACCTGCCTTTCCCCAAGCGGTGATCCGATGACGAGGATTTTTCCGATGCTGGCAGTCGTGATTGCGCACAAATTTCAGCAACTTTTTTGAAGCGTGACGTTTGGCATGATGTAGATTTCAATGCCTTCGTCCCAGTAGAGGGGGCGGCAGGTTCGCATTCGAAATAGTGAAATATTGTCGCAGGAAGTGATGCGGTGATTTTCTGTATCCTATCCTTGCACATTCACTTTTAGTCAGGATCGTTTTTCAACACGATTTCCGCTCCATGTTCGTCACCGACCTTATCGCGATTAGCGTTTCGACGCTCTCGACCAGCTCAGCAGTGGGTGCGGATCTGTATTGTCGTGTCGACAATTCGGATCGAGCGCAGCTGTTCCGGGGTGCGAATTATCCGATGGCGTCGGAGGACCTCAACCGGTTGAAATCGCGCGGGGTCAACCAACTCTATATTGAACGCGAGTCTCGGGCACAGTACCAAGAGTACCTTCGCGAGTTGGCATCGGGCGATGATGATTCCGCGACCAACGAGCAACGTTCGGCGGCGCTAAATGAGGTCGTGTTGGATGTCTTGGCCACAAACTTCAAAGGTAGAGACACTGACAGTACCGTTGATGCGGCTGCCGAACTCAGTGGCATAGCCGCGAGTCTCGTGACGCGCGAAGACTTTGCCGCCGGCGACCTTTTCCGGGTGCTCAATCACGATTACGCAACCTTCACCCACAGTGCGAACGTCGCGTACTACGCCGGGATGCTGGCGACGAATCTAGGGTTCACGCCGGCGGACGTTGAATTGGTCATCGCCGGTGGGTTGTTGCACGACCTCGGCAAGCTCCAAATTCCCGACGCAATTCTGACCAAGCCTGGGCGTTTGGACGAAAGCGAATTCCGAGCCATTCAGAAGCATCCGCTGACCGGTTTCCGACAGGTTGCCGAACGCTCGGACCTGACCGAGGCGCAGCTAATGATGGTTTATCAGCATCATGAGCGTTGCGATGGCGGTGGGTATCCGGTCGGATGCACCGCGGATGAGATACACCCATGGGCAAAGCTGTGCGCCGTTGTCGACATCTATGAAGCGGTCACTAGCCAACGCCCTTATCGCAAACCCATGCCGCGTTCCCAAGCGATCGAGTTGCTTGAGCGTCAAAGCGGCGATGCACTCGATCCGGAGATGGTGAAATGTTGGATTTCGATTATCCAAACCACTATGCCAACCTAATCCGTTCGATCGATTGGGAGATCGAGTTGCCCTCCGCGTGGGACGAGTTCTTCAGTGAGACGGGCGTCGTCACTAATCTCGATCCGGAACGTCGTGGCAAGCAACGGCGAATCGTTCGGTTGAAAGGCTTGATGGCGATCGACCAACCGTTGCCGTCGATTGCGAGGAGGAAGTATTTCTTCGGTGTCTACACGAAGGACTTTTCCAAAGACGCGTGTGGAGTTGTGACACCCTTTCAACTCTTTCCTGAAGAACGCGTGCGATTGGTTCTGCCAACGTTCTGGTTGGAACTGCGTGTTGTTCGTTGCCACCGAGAAACGAAGACCTGCTTCGATACCGGTTTTGAATTGCTGCACCGCCATGATCCGCACCGGAGTGCATTCATCTCAGGCGGAAATTTCCTGAAGGTATGATTCCTTTCGAGGCCGGGATTCGTCGCCTGTGCGAACCGGCATTTTAGACGCGAGGCCGAACCACTGCGGCGTCTGGCCTTTGGTTTCCACGCGGATCGAAACCGGTCCGCCAAAGTCATTTGCGGTGACCACGCGTTCGCGTTTGCCGCCAATGGTGATGGTCACGCTCTCGAAGCAAGTCGCGCCGTTGACTTGTCCGACGGGAACTCCGAACGAGACAAACGGGAATCCGTTGAGCTTGCTCGTGTGGAGTTCTTTGTTGCGGCGGTGATAGGTGATAAAGGAACGATTCATGAAAAGGGCCCCCTTTTGCGAAAGACAGTTAGAACACTGTCAGTATGGGTGACCCGGTGGACACGTTTGGTCAAAAGGGTTGGTTTTCGCCGTCGGATGCAGGTTCGGTGGCCTGCCAATAGGCCGCACGGAGCCTCCCGGCTGCGTCATCGGCATTACCGGCAACGTTTAACAGGCACCCCAGCAGCGGGCCGCCGTCACACCGCGTAGAAGTGACCGATTCGGTCGCGAGGATCTCGCCAAACCGCGACGCTACCGCCTCCATGATGACGCTCGTCGACTCGTCCCGGGCGTCGACAACCATCACGTGACGTTCCAACGCCACCACGCTCCACGGAACCTCTGTCGGAATCGCGTCAAAAATTCGCAGGTAGTTTCGGCATAGAGCGGTGACGTCCATCGGATCGATTCTATCAACCGGCGACGGAAGGCAAGTGTCGAAAGTTTTCGGTGCAGTCATTGGACCGGGGAGTTGCGAGTTTGCTTCGGTTGCGTTTTTACAGGTGGCTCGGCCTGACTCCGAGGACAAATGCACTCATCCAGAGACGTCAAAACCTAGTATTCCACTGCAGCGTGGTTTTCGGGTGGAATTGTAGTGAATGACGCAAGGAATCTCCTTGCGTGACTAGCGCATCAAGGACTCGTCGCCTTGTCCGCTACCCGAAAAACAAGTTGACGTGAAGTACTAGAGGTCGGCGCGAATCACTCCATGGCCAGAGCATACCAGATCGCAAGCCAATTTGAGCCGCCGCTCGGGGTGCTGCGGCGAGGGCAGTACCCGCAGGTGCCAGCCGTTGCACCCTCTGGAGTAGCAAAGCGATCGTGCCGGGGTTATCGTTTGGGGGGCGTCGTTTTAATGGCAACGCAACACGATCATTGGCAAAGCACCAAGAGGGGCATCATGGAACCGAGCAGTTCCGGACAACCGTACGGTTATCGCGCCGAAGAGCACGAAGCTGAATCTTTCAATCCGTTCGCACCATCCACCCAAGTCGACGAGACGCTCGCCGAACCGGCGGCAGATGACGTGCGGGCCTACCGGCAGTACCACATCGCTCACGAAGCATCGGTCAAGTCAATCGGTTTGCTGCATTGGCTCAGCGGTGCGATCATGCTTCTTGCCGGCATTGGTTTGACGGTCGGTAGCGTGACCGCGGGCGGGCCAGATGCCATGTGGATGCTGATCTTCGGCGGAGCCCTCGCCGTATTTGGAGGTCTTTGGATCTGGCTCGGCGTAGCTATCCGCCGGCTCAATCCGATCGCAAGAATCGTGACCTGTATCGTCAGCGTGATCGGCTTGCTTTCCTTCCCCGTCGGAACACTGATCAACGGCTACTTTCTCTATCTGCTGCTTTCACAGAAAGGACAAGCGATCTTCGACCCGAGCTACCAACGTGTGATCGAAGCCACGCCGGATATCAAGTATCAGACGTCGAAGCTGGTCTGGGTCGTGCTGATTATCTTCGTCGCGTTTATCGGCGTAGCAATTGCCGCCGTGTTCATCGGCTCGTGAGCCAACGTTCTGGTGGCAAAAGTGCGCGGGGCAACCTCATCGAGCTATACAAAGCCCTCTTCTTTGATAGTGGATCTTGTTAAAGATCCCGCTGCAAGAGGATCTTTACAAGATCCACTACGACCTAGCGTTAAGCCAAGTTGCGTTGGGATACAGTTGCGTTGGGATACAGTTGCGTTGGGATACAGTTGCGTTGGGATACAGTTGCGTTGGGATACAGTTGCGTTGGGATACTAGGCGGCGTCCAGGCCTGTTCTTAGGTAGCGAAACTCGCCGACGGATTGTCGGTTTAATCAAGAGTCAACCTGCTTTCGTTTAACCGGTAGCCGTAGGCGACGCTTGACGGAACACAACCTACCCTTCGGGCACGGGTTAAACGAAAATTGAACGGTATTGCCGTTAAACGAATAAATCAACAGCCCGCCGAGAGTTTCGGGAACGCTCGTGAATCACCGAAAGTCTTGGCGACTTTCGCTACGCCCTTGAGTTCTCATTCTTGATCGTGACGCAACTCTAGCGGTCGAACCACTTCTTGATCGCGTGCAACGTGGTGGCTCGGCCGGCACGTGCGATGGACGTGGTCAGTGGGATTTCTTTCGGGCAAACAGCGACGCAGTTTTGTGCGTTACCGCAAGCCGAGATACCGCCGGGGCCGATCAAGGCTTCGAGGCGTTCGGCGGCGAGAGCCTTGCCGGTCGGATGGTTGTTGAACAGCATCGCTTGCGAGATCGCGTGCGGGCCGATGAAGCCTTCGTCGTATGCCGCTTTCTTGCGTGCTTCGAAGGCCTCGTCGCTTTCGCCTTCCTCGCGAGTCAATTCGATCTTGGTGTATTGCGGGCAAGCTTCGAGGCAGCAACCGCAGCTCATGCACTGGCTGAGCGGGTAGTTGCGTTCC
Organism: Aporhodopirellula sallentina SM41; assembly: GCF_000346505.1. GTDB lineage: Bacteria > Planctomycetota > Planctomycetia > Pirellulales > Pirellulaceae > Rhodopirellula > Rhodopirellula sallentina. The sequence continues at coordinate 11,005 of NZ_ANOH01000386.1, read as the reverse complement.
TGATCTTCGCGAGGAATCCGTTCGCCCGGACCGAGGTTGTAGTAGCTGTCGACCGGCACCCATCCTTCGACGCGTTCGAGTGCCTCGAACAGCCGACTGCGGTCGACCATCAGGTCACGCAGCACGGGGAACTTCGTCATCGGCTCGAGCACGATCTCGTCCGAGTTTTCTTCGAACAGGCGATCTACCAACGCACTGCAGCTTTGGCGTACCCGTCCGTTGATGACCATCGTGCAGGCGCCGCAGACTTCTTCGAGACATCCGCAATCCCAGGCCACCGGGGTGACTTTTTTGCCGTCCACGGTGGTCGCTTGTGCCGCGATCCGCTGCAGGACGCTGATCACGTTCATCTCCCGCTCGTACTTGACCTTGTGGAGTTCCCAGTACGGTTTCTCGCCGGGGCCGTCTTGGCGGCGAACACGGACATTGATGAATTCAGGGCGATTCTTGACTGAAGGTTCCAGGGCGATCATCGGAATTCAGGACTCGCTAGCGGCGGAAAGGAAGAAGATTCGAGCGTTGATAAAGGGTTCAATAAATCGTTTCGGGTGAGTCAATCGACTCACCCGATGTGGTCATCGACTCAGTGCGAACCAGCAGGTTGAGTCGATTCGGATTGACCGGCTTTGGCGGCGGCACGTTCGTTCCAAACCTCTTCGATCGCTTCGGCACCGACGAGCCCGTACAGCCTTGGCCGCGGCGGGATCAATGAGGTGTCGACCGGTTCGTAGGTGAGTTCAGGTTGATTGGTGGCACTGTTCCAAGTCGCGACCGTGCTCTTGAGGTACTTCTCATTGTTCGCTTCAAACGCGTCACACCATGCTTCGGCTTGACGTCGACGTTCGACGGGATCGTCGGATGTCAAAGGCGGTTTGATGAATTCGGGTTTGAAGTGAGCACCGCGGCATTCGTCACGTTGCAATGCACCGCGAAGCAGCGCCTTGGCGAGCGGGAACATGTCCTGCAACGCCTTCGCGAAGATGACGTTTTGGTTGGTCCACGTTCCCGTGTCGGCCAGGTTCACACGCATCGCCCGTTCGTGCAGTTCGTCGACCTTCTCGATCGCTTCGCGGAGTTGGTCGTTTTTGCGAACCACCGTCGCGGCGCGAGTCATGATGTCGCCGAGTTCTTGGTGAATCAGGTATGGGTTTTCGTCGCTGTCTTTGTTGCCGTTGAGCAGGTGGTCGTGGCGATCTTGTTGAGCCTTGACCGCTGCGTCGAGCAGTGACTGCGGGACGTCCGCTGCACCGGACTTTTGCGAGGCGGCGTAGTTGACGATCGACGTCCCGGTAAACAAACCGGTAAAAATGCACGAAAGTAACGAGTTCGCCCCGAGACGATTGGCACCGTGGTAGTGGTAGTCGCATTCGCCGATCGCGTACAACCCTTCGATGCTGGTCATGTGGTTGCGGGGGGCACCGGGTTCGAGGCCTCCGTCGGCGCTCTTGACGTAGTCCGCCCACAAACCGCCCATGCTGTAGTGCACTGCGGGGAAAATCTTCATCGGCTCGTCGCGAGGGTCGACGCCCTGGAACTTCTCGTAAATTTCGAGAATCCCGCCGAGTTTCCGGTCCAATTCCGACCGCTCGATGTGAGTCAAATCGAGGTACACGCACATTCGGTCGTCTTCGACGCTGAGTCCTTCGTTGACGCAGATGTCGAAAATCTCGCGAGTCGCAATGTCACGCGGCACGAGGTTACCGTACTCGGGGTAACGTTCCTCGAGGAAGTAATACCGGTCGGCTTCTGGGATATCGCGTGGCGAACGTGGGTCTTGCGGCGTGCGTGGCACCCAAACGCGGCCACCCTCACCACGAGCCGATTCGCTCATCAGACGCAGTTTGTCCGCACCCGGGATCGCGGTCGGGTGAACCTGAATGAATTCTGCGTTGGCGTACTTCGCACCGACTTGGAAGCAACGGCTCGCGGCGCTACCGGTGCAGAACACGCTCATCGTGCTGCGGCCGTAGATCAGGCCGCATCCGCCGGTCGCGACGACAACGGCGTCGGCGGGGAACGAGCGAATTTCCATCGTGTTCATGTTCTGGGCGACCGCACCGCGGCAACGCCCGGTTTCGTCTTGGATGACACCTAGGAAATCCCAGAACTCGTATTTCTCGATCGCACCGGCAGCTTCCTGGCGACGGACCTGTTCGTCGAGTGCGTAAAGCAACTGTTGACCGGTGGTCGCCCCCGCGAATGCGGTTCGTTTGTAGAGCGTACCGCCAAATCGTCGGCGATCGATGAAGCCTTCCCCGGTGCGGTTGAAAGGAACGCCGAGGCGGTCCATCAGTTCGATCACCTTCGGCGCCCAGAAGGCCATTTCCTTGACCGGCGGTTGGTGGTTCAGGAAGTCGCCACCGTAGACGGTATCGTCGAGGTGTTTCCACTCGTCGTCACCGAGTTGACGCGTTTGGTCGTTGCAACTGTTGATGCCGCCCTGGGCACAAACGCTGTGAGAACGTTTGACAGGAGTGAGGCTGATCAGGTCAACCTTCGAGCCAAGTTCGGCGAGCTTCATTGCCGAAGCGAGTCCGGCGAGACCGCCACCGATAACGACGACGCGGGCGGGTTGAGTGGACGCTGCCATGTTGAAAAACCTTCGTGTCCGGGTGGAATTCGTAACCGGTTAGGAAAAGTATTCAGTGTCTCACCCGGCAGTGTGCCGGGGGGGACGATTGATATGTGAAAAGCAAATGGGTTTCGTTCGTCTTTGTGTCAAAAAGGCGAAGCGGGTTATTCAGTGTCGGGCGGCTATTCGTCCGAATCCGCGTCGGCGGTCTCGTCCGAGTCGTCACCGCCACTGTCGGTCTCGTCGGCGCCGGCGTCTGTGCCTTCGGTTTCGATGATGACGGTTTCTTCTATGATGATCGCGTCGATTTCGCCGGATTCTTCTTCGTCGGCGATCGCTTCTTCGCCTTCGTATCGTTTCTCGGGCATGTCATAAACGAGCCCGGTCTTCAGGGCCGCTTCGTACATTTCGTTTTCAGTCTCGCGGGCTTGGGCGATCTCTTCCGGGCCGGGAGCAACTGCTGCCCACCAGGCCGCAGTACCGATAACCGTCAAAAGCACGCCGAACGCCACACAAACTTTCGTGGCTCGTTCTTGAGCGGAAGGGGAGATCCAAAGCCCCCACGTGATCCCTGCGGTCCACAGCCCATTGGCCAAGTGAAAAACCGTCGCCCAAACACCGATCAGGTAAAACGCAGGCCAGAACAAACCCCAGGCCCAATCGTCCATCGCCATCGCCAGCGAGGAAGCAGCGTTGTAGGGGTAGAAGTTGGCGAACCCGAGCGGTTTCATCACGGCGAGCCATGGCCCGAAGTGGAACCAACCATGAAGGTGCAGGACGTGGAGCATCAGGAACACGAACGCGATCAGGCCGGTCCAGCGTTGCCAGGTGTAACGTTTGTTTCCGGTGAATTTGTAGCTGCCGAGGTTGGATTTACCCGTCTTGATAATCCAAACGCCGAGGATTGCGTGGAACAGCAGCGGCAAGAAGATGCCACCCCATTCGACCAACGGCAATGCGGCACCGAGCGAGTGAATGTAGTACACCGCCCGTTGGAACGTTTCGGTTCCGTTGAGCAGGCTGGCATTCGTCGTTAGGTGGATGCACATGTAAAGGCCCAGTGGCACAATGCCCAAGAGCGAGTGCAGCCGCCGGATCGCGAATTCGTGGCGGATAAAAAACGATTGCGAGCGAGTGAGTTCGGACACGGACGTCTATCGGGTGCTTGGAGGAGATTTGCTGAAACGTCGGCGAGTGGCAGTGTAAGGTTTTTACCCGCGAGGGCCTAGGGATTCTGATTTGCGAAAATGCCTACCGTCAACGCACGACAGCACTGCGTGACGATCTGCCGCACGCGTTCGACGTCGATCGTCACGCGGACCCATTTCGATCACGCAGTCGGGGTTCGATGAGGCGGCTTCGGTTGAATGGGCGGATTGTACGGGGCCGGTTGTATTGGGCCCGTTGTATTGGGCGGGCCATCCAATTACTCGCAGGGTGCCCATTACTCGCCGCACACCAATCACTCATCGGGTGAACGTTCACTCGTCGTCTTCATTCGTGGCGGTGTCGGTCGTGACATCGGTGGCGACGTCGGCCGCGATTTCGGTTGCGGTGTTTTTGCCAGTCGCGTCTGGATCGGCGGCGTTTTCAATCGCGTCTTCGCATTCTGGTTGCAACACGAACCGGTATCCCGCGTCACGCAGCGTTAACAAGTGCACCGGTTCGGCCGGCGATGGCTCGATCATCTTTCGGAGCCGGGCAATGAACTGGTCGACAGCACGGGTTTGCATGTTGCCCGAAACCTCCCAGACATGTACCAGCAATTCCGAGCGGCTGATCACGCGTTCGGGGTTCTCGACGAAGTACTTCAGCAACCGAAGTTCTTTCGGCGTCATGCGAACCGGTTTGCCCGCCACGCGGACTTGGTGAGTCCGGAAGTCGACCGAGACTTGGCCGAACTCGATCGCGTCGACTTTTTGCGTCTGCATCGGTGCCGGCGAGTGTGACGCACCGGATCGATTCCCTGCATTGCTGGCTTGCCCGCTCATCGAGGCGTGTTGCGAGGTGAGCAACAGGTTCTTCACCCGGCTGAGCATCTCATCGAGTTCGAACGGTTTGTTCATGTACTGATTCGCGCCGACGTCGAATCCGCGGGTCCGGTCTTCCGGAAGTGTTCGTGCGGACAGCATCAACACCGGCAGGCCGAGCCCCGCCTCGCGGATGCGCTGGCAAACGGTGTAGCCGCTCATGCCCGGCAGCATCAGATCGAGAATGACCAGGTCGATACTCTGCGGCGAGTGATCGATCAGTTTCAACGCGGCCGGACCGTCTTCGACCAACGAAACACGATAACCCTCCGCCTCTAAGTTGTATTTAATGCCGACGCCGAGGTGTTGTTCGTCCTCGACCACCATGATGTGTGCACGCACTGGGAAAATCCTGTTGGTTGTTGGCGACCCGAGTATTGAACGCCGATCCTGCCCCGCGGGCAATCCGGGAAGGCGAGCGAACGCCCCTGCGAGTTCGCATCGTTGTGGCCCCGATCGCTCCCGAGCATTCCTGCGTGAATCGATGCCGCAACGAAATCATAGCCGTTTGGGCGAGTCGCTTTACTGAGGCCGCATTTTATGGCGAGCGTCGCCGAAAAGGTGCCGGGAGAGAACGCGTCTCAGGCCTCGGGAAATCCATGGATCCGATTTTGAATGCCGTCACGCTGATTGTCGATGACCTGACTCAGGGCTACACTACGGCAACGTTGTTAAGGGAGTCCCCACCGCCCAAATAACGCACGATCTGTTTGCCCTCTCTGACTCACACGAATCGCGTCACCTATGAAGCCCTCTTCAAGTTTGGATATTGAGCAAATCGACACCGTTCGCGTTCAGCTAGGTGATCAGAGCTGCGAATTGCCTTTGGTCGAAGGCACCGAGGGCGAGCGTGCTCTCGACGTCAGCCGCCTGCGGGCGACCACCGGTGCGATCACCCTCGACGAAGGTTTTGTCAACACCGGCAGCACACGCAGCGCGATCACGTTTCTCGACGGCGAGAAAGGAGTCCTTCGTTATCGCGGCTATCCGATCGAACAACTTGCCGCGAATTGCGACTTCATCGAAACGGCTTTCCTGTTGATCTACGGCGAACTGCCGAACTCTCGCGAAATCGAAACCTTCCGCGCGGGAATTCGTGAACACACGATGATTCACGAAGACATGAAAGCGTTCTACAACGGTTTCCCTCGTGACGCACACCCGATGGCGATCCTCAGCAGTGTGGTCGGTGCGTTGTCGACGTTCTATCAAGACTCGCTCGACCTGAGCGACCGCCGGCAAGTCGAAATTTCGATCTACCGACTGCTCGCCAAATTGCCAACGATCGCGGCATACAGTTACAAGAAGTCGATCGGCCAACCGTTCATGTATCCCAAGAACAGCCTCAGCTACACTGAGAACTTCTTGCACATGATGTTCGCGACGCCCGCGTCGGAATATTACATGGACCCGGATTTCGCCGAGGCGTTGAACCTGCTGCTGATCGTCCACGCCGATCACGAGCAAAACTGCAGCACGTCGACCGTCCGCATGGTCGGCAGCAGTAACGCGAACCTGTTCGCGTCGATTTCCGCCGGCATCAGCGCCCTGTGGGGACCGCTCCACGGTGGTGCGAACGAAGCCTGCGTGAACATGCTCGAACAAATCGCACTCGACGGCGGAAACGTCAAGAAGTACGTCGACATGGCGAAGGACAAGGACAACCAATTCCGACTGATGGGATTCGGACACCGCGTCTACAAAAACTTCGACCCACGAGCGACGATCATCCGAGCGTGCTGCGATAAACTGCTCGCGAAACTCAACCTCGACGACCCGTTGTTCGAAGTCGCTCAGCAGCTCGAAGAAGTTGCGTTGAAGGACGAATACTTCATCGAACGTAAACTCTATCCCAACGTCGACTTCTACTCCGGCGTGATCTACCGAGCCCTCGGGATCCCGGTCCAGATGTTCACGGTTCTCTTCGCGATCGGACGTCTTCCCGGTTGGATCGCTCACTGGCGTGAGATGCACAGCAGCCCGGCATTCCGGATCAACCGCCCGCGGCAAATCTACACCGGTTGCACCGAACGCGAAGTCACTCCGCTGGAATCGCGATAGAGGAGCCCCGGCTAGCTGTTCGTCAAAGCCTCGTTCTCGAGTCGCGAAACTCACCAAGAGTTTCGCGAGGGCTCGCGAATCACCGAAAGTCTTGGCGGCTTTTGCTACGCCGTTGAGCCTCATTCTTGATCGTGACGCACCACTAGCGGGCCCGTTTCTGCGGGATGTTGATTGACTAGCCCGCTGCGGGCGGTTGGCAAACGTAGCGATCGTGCCGGTGCGAGTGAAATCCGCGGTTCGGGTTTGCCCGTTTTGACGTAGAAATCTCGTGACAGAATGCCGCACGGTATCTATTCTGGGGGGACGCCTGTTCCCGCCCCCGATAGAGTTCGAAGTGCTTAGATGAGTGAAGAAGATTCGGTTTCATACTCGGATATGGATTCCCGAGGTTTCTTGCTGATCCGCGATTTTCTGGATCAGAGCGAAGTCGAAATGCTGAAGCAAGACTTCGAGTCCGCAGCACTCGAAGTGAACTCCAACTACAGCGTTCGTCGCCTCTCGGCCTCCGCAATGGACCGCCTCGAACCTAAGTTTCGTCACGTCAATGAGCAGGTCGCGGCCCAGTCCAGCGTCAAAGTTGACTGTCTCAATGACGGCGTTTATTTCTCGACCGTCTCGGAGAAGGCGACGCTGAGCAGTCCACGAAAGGGGGCGCAGGCATTTCCTTGGCACCAAGACCACGAAAACTACTGGATGTGGTTCGATGTCAAAAATTATCTGAATTTTTACATGCCGGTGGTCAAACCGGTCGTCGAGAAATCCAATTTGACCGTGGTGCCGTTGGATCGGTTACACGAACGTGCGCCGGAGATTCATGACAAACTGCTTGGCCGTGGCGCGACCCGTGTCCTACCATCGGGCAGCAAGTGGGTGGTCAAAGACGACAACCGTGGTGGCAAAGTCGGTACGCTGGATTTTGACCCCGCCGAAATCGAAGAAACTCCCGAACTGCGTCCCGGCGATCTGCTGTTGTTGCGAGGTGACTTGATCCACCGAACGCAAGATTCGTCAACGCGTCGGGTGGCCGCTTCGATCCGATACATCAACAGCGAAACGCAGGTGCCTCGCGCATCGCTCGCAAAAGGTGGGTTGGCGAAGATGCTGATGATGCTCAACGCACGGTATCTGTTCGAACCCGTGTTCCAGTGTTTTGACAACGCCGACGGCAGCTCCGTCCGCGCCTCCGAGATTGACTTGCACCTAAAGCAGGTGCGAGAACGTCGACTCAGCGGCCAGGAAGCACAAAACACGAGCAAGCTCGCGTTTCTGTCGCGGTTGACCAAAGAAAAACTACGCAGCTAACGCGTTATTAAAAACGACATAGCCCGATGTCACCCGATTCCGGTGCCCTGGACTCAACCCAGTTCGCCGACCACGCCGACAACCTTGCATCGCAAATTGCTCCAGCAGTCTATCTCAGCTCGCTTCTCCGGTAGTGGATCTTGTTAAAGATCCTCATGCACAAGAATCTCTAGCAACGATCTCCAGCAAGCTGCCTGCTACCCACAAGTTTCTCTACGCCGAAACCGTTCTGCCAATTAGCCGGCGGTCGAGCAAGGCGACCACCGCCGGACTTGTGGGCAACAAGCAGGATCTTTAACAAGATCCACTACGGTCTGTCTGGCAACCAAGTTGCGTCGGATGACCGGTCGGGGCTCTTGACGAGGCGGCACGGGGAGTCGTTTCCGGGTAAGGTTGGGGCAGGTGCATGGTCTGAGAACCTCTTCCGTCCGCACCGATCCGAGAGAGTTTTTCTGTCGGTGGGCCTTTACCTCGCATGACACGAACCAACGTCGACGAATCTTGCAGTCGCGAATTGATTCACCGAGTTTGTCGAGTCAACCGTCGTGCGAACGTATTAAGATCACATCGTGCGAGCGTATCCTGAGAAGGTCGCCGAGTTTCGTAGGCTGATCGCGGAAGCACACACGCCGAGCGATCAGTTCCCGTTCACCAAAAAGAAACAGTAACCCGCCCCTGAGGAAGTCTGCGTCATGCCAGAATGGCGCCGACCGGTTGGTGTGATCTCGGCAGAGGTTCCAAACATGAGACGAATCAGCTCCGGCATGCAACGAAAGAACCGATCAACTATGCGAATGAAACGCTTCCTCTATCGATGGCTCGTGGTCGTCCTGTTTACGACGTCAGTCTGCTGCACTGTAGCTGCGGAAGCCGCAGAGGCGACGCGGCCCAACATCATCTACATCAACGCCGATGACCTCGGTGTGATGGATGTTGGGTTTCAAAGCGAACGCTACCGCACTCCGAATCTCGATCGGTTGCGTGCCGACGGGATGTTGTTTACCAACGCGTACGCGCCGGCGGCCAATTGTGCCCCGAGTCGTGCGTGTGTGTTGAGCGGGCAATACGGGCCGAGGCACGGCGTCTACACCGTCGGAAGTTCGCAGCGAGGCAAATCGCAAGACCGCAAGTTGATTCCAACCCCCAACACCCAGCTTCTCGCACCGGACAATCTGACCATCGCGGGCGCGTTGAAGGACGCGGGCTATCGAACGATTCATCTCGGCAAATGGCATCTCGGCCCGGACCCCACGAAACAGGGATTCGACGTCAATATCGGCGGTGACACGTCGGGCGGGCCTTCCGGGGGCGGTTATTTTTCGCCGTTTGACCGCGGCCCGATGCGACGTTTCAGCGATCAATATCCCGCCGGAACGCACCGGGTGGATATCTTTTCGGACCAAGCGATTCGTTTCATGCGTGAGCAGCAATCGCATCCGTTTTTCATGCACATGGCGTACTACAGCGTGCATACGAAATTGCAGCCCGTTCCCGGTTTGGTGGAGAAGTACCAGGGAGTCGACGGGGTGCATGCAGCCTACGCGTCGATGATCGAAAAGATGGATCAGGGAATCGGCAAAATCCTGACGGAGTTAGACAATCTCGGATTGGCCGAAAACACGCTGGTGCTGTTTGGCTCTGACAATGGCGGCATCCGCGACATCTCGGCTCAGGATCCTTATCGTTCTGGGAAGGGTTCTTACTTCGAAGGCGGTATCCGCGTGCCGATGGTCGTGCGTTGGCCGGGAAAGGTTGCCGCCGGTTCCGCCTGCGACGTGCCCGTGATCGGTATCGATCTTTTTCCGACATTCCTCGAGGCAGCCGGCGTGAGTTTGCCAGAGGGAAAACAACTCGACGGAACTAGTTTATTGCCTGTGCTCACGCAGAGCGGTGGCTTGCCCCAGCGGGCTCTTTATTGGCACTTTCCCGTGTATCTGCAATCCTACGCGGGCGTGGGAGACGACTCTCACGACCCGCTGTTTCGCACCCGGCCCGGATCGGCGATGCGATTGGGCAAATGGAAACTACACGAATATTTTGAAGACGGTCGGATCGAGCTCTACGATCTCGAAGCGGGCACCGGTGAGCGTCAAAATCTCGCCGCCTCCTTCCCGGAGAAAGCATCGCAGCTCCATGCGATGCTGACTCAGTGGCGAGAGCAACTCGGTGCTCCCCGGCCGACGCAACCGAACCCCGAATACGTTTCTCCTGCTGCAACCGAGCCAGCAAAGGCACGGCAGAAACAGAAGAGGAACCGCCGAAAGAAAACAACGTCGTGATACAACATTGAGTCGCTGTGAAACGATCCATGTTTGTCCTGCCGAGAGTTTTCGTGGCAGCGATGGGATTGTTCGTCGCGGCGTTCGCGAATGCTTTCGAGCCAACCATTCGCTCTTCGACTCCTTTCCCTGACGCCTGGCGCAAACCTGTTGTCGGCATTCCGAATCTAGCAAACCGGCCGAGCGAGCTCACGGTTCGTACCAACGCAGTCCAGTCTCCGGGTAGGCGGTAGTGGATCTTGTTAAAGATCCTCATGCACCAGAATCTCTAAGACGGATCTCTAACAAGTTGCCTACCACCCCCAAGCTTCTCTACGCCAAAACCGTTCTAACAATTAGCCGGCGCTCGAGCAAAGCGACCACCGCCGCTGAGCACCGATTGCCACCAACGCCTCAACAGGAAAGGCATTTCCCTCAAAGCTAAACGGAACCGAGCTGGAAATTTGATGGCGTGGACCCGTCCCCGGCAATGCTGCAACTTGCCGAGCAAACGCTGGAGCCGCTTGCCTCGCGAGTCAGGCTACACGAGGGCAAGGTCGATGTTGCGCCGGAGGGGCCGTTTGATGCCGCCACGTGCATTTTGGCCATGCATTTTGCAGGCTTGGAGGAGCGAAAACAGATGTTGCCCGCCATTCGTCAGCGGCTCAAGCCACAAGCACCGTAGATCGTGGTGCACCAGAGTTTCCCTCAAACCGAAGGTGCGCGCGAGCGGTGGCTTTCACGGTACATACAAGCACGGCCCTTGCAGTCCCGTCTTTTGT
>NZ_ANOH01000385.1 GCF_000346505.1 Aporhodopirellula sallentina SM41 | reverse complement strand
CAGCCTCAAGGTGCAGCCTCGAACCACGAGAAAACCAAGCCAGACGAAATCAGGCAAACGAAAGAGCAGCCACGGGAGAAAGAAGCCGCCCATCATTGCAATCACTGCTGGTGGCTTGTTCGCCGCACTGATTCTATTTGGCATTATGTTCAGTCTGCGCACGAAGAACGGCATGCTCGTGATCGAAAATCTGCCCGCAGATGCCCAGGTCATGGTCGACCAAGAAAACGTCAGGCTTCGATGGAACGACGGTAAAGATTCAGCAACCGTCCGTATAAAACCAGGAACACGACAGGTCGAAGTACTTTCTGGTGGTGCAAAAATCGCTGGTGATACCGTCACCATCGAGAGTGGGACCGAAACTTCCATTACCGTAATACCAAGAACAAGCAAGGATGAGGTCGAAAATAGGCAACTTCTTACGTCAGACAATCCGACCCCACGTCTTTTTCCGCTCGATGAACTAAACATGCCAGGACGCAATGAGGCCGCTTGGGTTTCGCCGGACGGTGGACGGATTTATTGGGAGCATTCCGATTCAGGTGGTGGCAACGCTGAAATATTCCAAGCTGAGCGTGACGATTTATCAGTAAGCTTCGGGAACGAACGTTCTGTCATTACTGGAAAGCAACCCACTTTGACACCTGACGAACTCCAAGTCGTATTTGTTCACACGGAACCCAAGAAATTCAAGCGTCTTTACATGGCGACGCGTTCGACCAAATCTGACAGGTTTGAGAATGCCAAGGAACTGATGCAGTTTGGCGAAGGGCTTATGTTCAATAGTCCTTGTATTTCCGCCGACGGATTGGCTTTATTCGTCAATGCGAGGCAACAAAACGATATTCGTACGACGAAATACTATGTTTCGCGCCGCACAAGTATCGACGCCGCATGGATGCCCGCACGCCCAGTTGATATCCGATGGAATGCCCAGCAGCAGGATGCGCCTCTTACCTGGATATCAATGGCTCCTGACGAAATGTCATTTCTGGCAACCCACGAAATGGGAGTGGGCCGATACCGTGTGCTCCAGTTTTCGCGAACTAGCAAAACAGCACCGTTTGAAAGCTATGAATATTTGACGTTGCCTGGTTTTGGTAACGTCTACGGACGGAGCCCTCGTTACTCGCTTGCCAGAAATGAGCTGTTTCTTACGGCACCAGAATCATACGCTCAAGCAAATTCAGCTGCTTGGAAGGGATTCGTCCCAAAACTGTGGGCCATTCGCGACGTAGATCGCTCCTCGATTGCTCAAGCCGAACAAAGTCTGACTCTGTTGCCAGCAGGTTCAGAATGGCACGGGACGGTAAAGCGAAACTGGAGGCCGGGGCCAACAACGAAGGATGATGTGATTTTTACGGTTGAAAGTCGAAATGGAGACCAGTTTGTAGCGTTAATCAATACGGACCACGGAACGCAGATCCGTCGAGTTACTGGGACAGTTGAGGGCACCGGCTCCTTGTCTTGGGAATCATCTGGGAGCAACGTCCTAACTGGCAGCGGTGGAATGTCGGGATCGCATCACGGTCATGTGAAAGATGACTATATACGAGTCGAATCTAATTGGGTGAACTCAAAGAAACAGAAAGTAGATGCAGTCTACGAATTACGTAGGAATCCAGAGCAGTGAACAATTCCACGCTCTGCTGGGGTCGAGAGCTTGGACGCCGCCTCGAACTCAGGCGAAGTACGTCTGCATCTTTTCAATGGTAGTGACTTCAGCGGATGGAACGGGGACTTTTCGTATTGGAAGGTTGAAGACGGCGCAATCGTTGGGCGACTACCTCCGTCAAATTCCCTATCGAAGCGTACGTATTTGACGTCTGACCACTCCTTCGTTGGAGACTTTGAATTGGAGTTTGACTGCGCGATCGAAGAGGGCAACTCAGGTGTTGTCTATCGAACATCACGACCTCGTTCGGACCCGCTTCATGCTTTCGGGCTTCAAATCGACATTGACGGTGCTAATAGCGAATTTGGTGCCGCCTACGAAGAGAGGGGATTGGCGTCGGTCGCGGAAGTCGGTGAATCCGTCACGCTTAGCTCGTCGGGCGCAGTCTCGCGATCACCAATCACCCCACAAATAACGGATGACACCTCTGATGTCGGTTCAGACTGGAAACACTACCGAGTCGTTGCAGTCGGTGATTCCATCGAACACTACGTCAACGGACGACTAACCTCCAGGATATCGGATCCACATCGCCGCCTATCTCAGCAAGGACTCGTTGCTTTGCAATTGCACAAGGGGAAACCGATGACAGTGCGATTCAAGGATATCACGTTCTACAAAGGCAGGCGATTTGCAAGAAACACAAGCGATTCGCAAGCACCGCAGACCGCTCAGTCGGTGCCAAGCAATTCCAACGATCCCGGTGTGTTAATCCTTCCAGCAGCAACGCGTTCAAACGGAAAGCACATCGTTCTGTTGGCTGGTGACCAAGAGTACCGGTCGGAAGAAACAATGCCGATGCTGGGGAAAATTCTCAGTCAGAGGCACGGTTTTCGCTGCACGGTTCTGTTTCCACTCTCAGCAAATGGATCCTACATCGATCCTACGAACAAGCAGGGACTGAAAGGACTGAACACACTTTCCGATGCTGATTTGATGATCATTGGCACGCGATTCCTCGAGCCCATTGAGAAAGAAGCGAAGCATCTAACGGACTTTCTTAATGCGGGGAAACCCGTCATTGGGATTCGGACTGCCACACATGCGTTTGGTGGCAACGGAAGCTTTGGAGGCAACTTGCCTTACGTCGAATTTGGCAGAAGAATTCTAGGCGAGGAGTGGGCTGGACACCACGGGAAATACAAGTCGCAAGGATCCAGAGGCGTTGTCGAAGCCGGCAAACAGATGCATCCGATATTGAGTTCTGTTTCGCGTGTTTTTGCTAAAACAAACGTCTACCAAGCCCCGCACTTGACAAAAGAGGATGAGGTTTTGATGCGTGGCGCCGTGACAGAGACGCAAGAGTCAGCTTCTCGCATCGTCTCGGGTGGAATCAACCAACCGATGCAACCTATCGCATGGCTACATCCCTATAAATCGCCTGGTGGAGCCAACGGGCAGTCCTTTTGCCTGACAGCAGGTGCTTCAGTCGACTTTGCCAATGAAGACTTGCGAAGACTAATAGTAAACGCTGTGTACTTCTTAACTGGGGGGAAAGTTCCAATCAAATCCGACGTTGAGTTCGTCGATCCATTCGACCCGAGTTCCTTTGGGCACTTTCGCGAGAAAGATCATTGGCAAGTCGCTAACCTGCATTCTGATGACTTCGGGCTGCTGAAGCGAGCAAGTGTCTCTGGGAACGTCACACAAGCTGCTGCATCGTCAATACTCACGGCACAGATTCAGCCAAGCTCAGTCTGGCGAAGTAGCGATGCCGTGCTAGAGCTATTGATCTTAGATCGAAACGGCGAGGATTTTCGCGCGCGAATGAAAGTTGGAAAGCGGATCATTCGAGAAGTGCGTGGGACGGTGAAGAATGATCGTATCTCCTGGCTTGCGAAGGATGTGCATCCTGTCGGTGAAAACCGTCAAGGCGGCGACAATCTCGGAACGATTCGACATGCCCCGAATGGAGTTGTCATTGATTTCATGTGGAAAGGGCCGAACGGCTCGGGGGAATTCGCATTGCGGTCCGCTGGGGCATTCAAGCCGCCCTCTGGCGTTTTCCAAGTGGGCACGCACTTCTTCAAGGTCTTTGACAAACAATTGACCTGGGACGAGGCACGCGACGAATGCACTCGACTAGGCGGAACGTTAGCAAAAGTTGACGCGATGGACATCCATGAACACGTCTTTCGTGAAGCAAAGAAGATTGGTATGGATTCAGTTTGGATCGGCGCGTGTGACGCGGAAGTCGAAGGATCATGGAAATGGATTGATGGAACGCCACTGTCATTTTCTAGGTGGGGACCCGGTCAACCGAATAACAAGCAAGAGTCCGAGCATTTCGCCTTGTTGATTGTTGAATTTCGCAACCCCAAGTATGTCGGCACTTGGGCAGATCAGCCCTCTAGTAGCACTGAGCATCGGCCCGGTTTCGTCTGTCAGTGGACTACCAATGGCTCGATTGGCGAGACTCCGACTACTTCATCCACGACTACGGCTGCTCAGAACCCGCGAACCGTGAAATCCGAGATGTCAACGGATTCCGCTCGTAAGATCCGCTTGTTCAACGGTAGGAATCTCATTGGTTGGCGGGGACTTCCTCGGTTTTGGTCTGTCAAACGAGGGGGCATTGTTGGATCTACGTTCCCCAACGGGATTCCAGAGCCGACCTTCCTCGTGAGCGAAAAAGAGTATCAGGACTTTGAATTGAACTGGAAGGTCAAGCTGGTTGGCGCTGCCAATGTAGATAGCGGACTGAATTTTCGATCAGGCGTGGCGGACGCTTCAACATTTAAAATGTGGGGCCCGCAATGCAATCTCGGATTTGGATCAACATTCAAGCATCCATGGGGCACCGTCTTTTATAAAGGTCACAAATCTGTGCCAAAACAAAAATGGCACTTCGACAAACATGAATCTGACGTCAATCTCGTAAATTCCAATGTTATCCAAAATGGGTTTAATGAAATGCAGTTACGCTGTGTTGGTAAGGACGTCGTGGTGAAACTGAATGGTGTCATCGTATTAGATCGCGATATACCGAAAATGCCGGAGTCCGGAAGATTGGGTTGGCAGCTGTGGTCAGGAAGTGGTCCCATGGAGATTCATCTCAAAGACATCGAAATCATTGAGCTGTAGTAGCGATTTCGCAAGGCCTGCGACGAATGATTGACAAGATGCAGTATGTCTCTGGCATTGCTGGAATTGGACAATCAAAAAGCCTCATCCATTGACTGAAACTATTCAGCCGCGTGGTTAGTTGGCCGTAGTTTTGGTGACTTGCCGGTAGCCGCAGAGCTCGATAATGCCTTCGGGATGCAGTCCAGTGGCTGATGGCAGCGAACGCAAAGCGTGCAGAGCACCGTACACCAGCACAATTCGGTTTGGCGGGTTGACTACTTGTTGAGTATTCGGCGGTGGGCGCGTCGGGTTCGCCTACGGTCAGACGCTTGACCAAGTTTCTCTTGCCGGTAAATCCGAATCGATTCGGGATGCTCCGCCCTCCACACATGCGGGGACATCAAGGCCCGCTCAGCAGCCGGTCAATACGCCTCGCTCTTTCTAGCTAAGCCGAGCACGCTCGTGGCCCAAATATTGTCGGCCACCTCAAAGACCTTAAACAAGTGTTTACTGCGTCGTTTTCGGCATGATTTTTTAGCACAGCGGTTAGCCTCTTCGACTAACGTCAGTTTCGCGAAATTCACCGCAAAGCCAGCAACCACCATGAGACCGTCCGCCGTGAGGTCTTCCGACAGGCGATTCGACGTTCTTCGTATGAGATCGGACGACGTCGATTTCGAACGGCAATTGCGATATGGCGTTAGTCGACATTCAGATTTCTGGTTTAGCTCCGAGTGATCCACGAGTACCAGTGATCTTAGGTGACAACGGTATAAAAAGAACTTTCATTTTCGCGACAGGACTCTCGGCCCGGGTGCCTTTCCCTTTGTCGCCACGAGCGAATCCACGAAAATTTAACTTCGCATAATGAAGGTGCCCCGCCGTGTCCGCTGTTTTAAACCAATACAACGTTGCCTCCATTGATCAGTTATCGATCTTTCCGAGCACACTCTCCGCTGCCGGGCCGAACACCGAGGCCGATCCACAACCCCAGCAACCGGTCGTCGCCAAGACTGGGATTTCCCGCTACCAAGCTCGCCG
>NZ_ANOH01000384.1 GCF_000346505.1 Aporhodopirellula sallentina SM41 | reverse complement strand
CGATCGGGAACGCAACGCGTCATCGATCCAGTCGGGAGTCTCGCTCAACAAGTTGCTGTACGCACTCGCAGAGACTCCGGTGGCCTACGGAATTGATTTAGGACATTCGATCGAACAGCAAGTTCGTTCTCGAATGACGTTGACTTCGGCAGATTTGAAGGGAATTCAAATCAAGTCCCCGGGTTCCGCCAAGCTGACCAAACCATTGCTGCAGCAGTCAGGCATGAGTCTCTCGTGGTGGCCGGATCATCTGCGCAGCCCTGAGTTCGACGTCCCGCGTGAACGCTTGAAGAATGCGGTGATAAAGATCAACCAGTTTGCCGGTGACGACACGATCGAATTTGAAGCACTCAAGGAATTGCGGCTTGCCTCAGCGGCACTGTCGCAGGCCTACATGTCGCAGTACCCACCGAGCCGCAAAAAGACTCTCAGTACTGCCGAGACGATGCAGTACATTCGCACGGAGGACTTTCTAGCGAGGCTATTCCAAACAATTCAACGGATGCGTGATACCGGAAAGGTCGAGCGAATGGGAACGTCGCAACCGTTTGACATCGATCGACACGGGGCCGATGCGGCAAAACTGGCGACTTGGATGCTTCAAAACGGGGTGTCGTTCGGCAAACCCGTCCCCGGAAACGAAGCCGCTTACTCGCGTTTGTTCACGAAGTTCGCTGATCTTTATGGATTGGTTGGGGGATAGCATCCGGTGGTAATCAACACGATCTAAACTTTTGGGGGGCCGTACCGTGTCTCTCTATGAGAAACTTCGATACGGTGGAATGATGTGGACATCGTCAAAGGCACACTCCGTGTGCCGTTCGCCAGATGCAACAAGCACGGTGGTTCGTTGCGGACGGCACGCGGGAGTGTGCCTGCGACATTTTTGGAAGCGAGCACCGCGGGGAGCGGCTTACGAATAAAGCTCGATTGCCTCGATGATGCCATCCAGATCATTGGGGATGGCCACGTCCCGGTTGGCGTAGCTGGCCAAAGTAACACCTAGGCGTCCCACAAGTCTTGTCGAACAGCACTTGGTCGGTTGTGTGGTAGGCCACTGTCGCGGTGGTAGTGTCCGTCAAGTTGCGCACATTTGATTTTCCAGCCCGACTCTGAAAATTCCATTCATTGGCCACGTGGCCAATGAATGGAATTTTCTCGCGTCGTCAGTCGGTGGTCTCCTCGGGTTGGTGTAAACAATCCATGTCCAGATAGCGGCGCGTGCCCCATTTCGTTCCCGAAATCTAGCCGCGACAAGCATCATTGCACTCTTGCCGTCAGGGAACGCTCCAACCACACGCGTCCTACGCAGGATCTCCTTCATGACCCGCTAAAACATGTTGTTGCTACGGATTCGCTCCAATGTTCACGGGGATAAGCCATGTACGAGAGCGTCTCTTCAACGCGGTCCTCAAAGCACTTCGCCGCAGCTGCAAGACGCATCGAACGGAGTTTCGAGGTCACTGCGTCGGCTTCCTCGCGGGTAGCGTCGATATCCTATTGAGCATGAACCGCTTTCAGCATCGCGGCATAATCTTTCGATTTGCCACGCGGAACATCTTTCAACACATTGCGGTACAAGTGAACCGTGCAGCGCTGCCAATAGCGAACAAAGCACTGTCAGGAGCGAAAAAAAGCACTGTCATGGTCGAACGTTGGGCACATCCATTGCCACAGGTCGCATCCAGTTGAGAAAACGATTGCCTCTACCGTCCGGAGGCGAGATAGAACCCCGCTTGTACGAAACCACCTCCGCAGACCACCGGAGCGAGTTTCAATCTCGAAATGGCGCATCTCAGTGTCTCTCTGTGATCAGTGTCTCTCTGCGATCAGGCACCGGTTTGCTTCGGAGGTGGAGGTGGCACTCCTATTTCACTCCATTGCATTCAAATTTTTCCATCGCATTGAAATCGCCTGGCCTTTGGGGCGTGCCCATTTTGCCAAAAACAACGATTTCTCTGGCGCAAACAGGGGCGCGGGTAACAGCCTGCATTCAATTCACGAAACCTTAACAGTCGTTGCGTTGACGCGGAGGGGGCACAGCTCCACTATATGCGTCCCAGCGAATATGCGAGCAAAAACAGTTTTGATCGCAATTCGTTTTCAGACCCCAATACATAAATGACTTAAGGTTGGAATGATGGTGAAGCTCAGAATCGTTGGCCTCTTGTTCACTGCATTGCTTTGCACTCCTGCAATTGCGCAGGTAACCGTGGACGCGGAACTCCAAGAATACACACCTGTCCAAGGAATCTCCGGCAGCCTGAAGAGCATCGGCTCGGACACGATGAACAATGAGATGACGTTGTGGGCCGAAGGTTTCCTTCGTTACTACCCAAACGTCCGCATTGAAATCGAAGGCAAGGGTTCGTCGACCGCACCTCCCGCACTGATCAGCGGTACTTCGCAGTTCGGCCCGATGAGCCGCGAGATGAAGAACGCTGAACTCGACGCGTTCGAAAAACAATACGGCTACAAGCCGGTTTCGCTGCCGACCAGCATCGACATGCTGGCTGTCTACGTCAACAAAGACAACCCGATCAAGGGTTTGACGCTTCAGCAAGTGGATGCGATTTTCTCGAAGACCCGCAAAGGCGGCTACTCTTCAGACGTTCGCACATGGGGACAAGCCGGCCTGAGTGGTGCGTTCGCATCGCAGCCGATCAGCCTCTACGGCCGTAACTCGGCATCGGGAACTTATGGTTACTTCAAGAAGAACGCCCTCTTCGGTGGTGACTACAAAGACGAAGTGAAGGAGCAGCCAGGCAGTTCGTCGGTGGTTCAAGGATGTGCCAGTGACAAGTACGGCATCGGATACAGTGGCATCGGATACAAAACCGCTGATGTTCGGGCGGTTGCATTGGCTTCCGAAGAAGGTGGCGACATGGTGGAGGCGATTCCAGACAACGCTTACACCGGCGAATACCCATTGGCACGGTTCCTCTATCTCTACGTGAACCACAAGCCAGGTAGCGACCTCGACCCATTGCGTCGTGAGTTCATTCGTTACGTCTTCAGCAAGCAAGGCCAACAGGACGTCGTCAAAGACGGCTATTTCCCAGTGCCTGCTGCGATCGCTCAAGAAGCTTTGTCGAGCGTTGGAATCGAGTAGAGCAACGAGTTTCGCACTTCAAAGTTTGCCGGCCCAAACCTCGTTTCCGCGGCGGTTTGGGTCGGCCATGGAAAACAAAGAATGAGTTCGGATCAACCGACAACCGATTCACGCCCCGTCGTTCGTAAACGCTCGCGAAAGACCCGCACCAGCGTCCTGCTGGCTGACCGGTTCGCTGGTCTGCTCATCAAGCTCGGAGGCATCGGCACGATCTTGACCGTGTCGCTCGTGTTCGTCTTTTTGCTTTGGGTGGTCTTCCCACTGTTCCTGCCCGCTGCCATGCAATCTCAGGAAGACTTCCCCAAGAAACTGGCTTCGCAAAGCTCCTCCCTGATCCACATGGGAGTCAACGAATATTTGCACATCACGTGGACCGTGGATTCCGATGGGGATCTGGTTTGGTATCACAGCGAAACGGGCGAACAGATCGGCAGCCAAGCACTCTTTCCCGGTGAGACACCGACGGCCTGGTCGTTTTCGCTTCGCGGCGGTCATGTCGCCTTCGCATTTGAAGATGCAACCGTCAGGTTGGGGACAATCGGATTCGAAACATCCTTCGTTGCCGACGACAATCTGCCTGATGAAGTCACTGACCTGCCGATCGGCGACGGTGTCCCATATGAAGGCGGGATTCTAGAGCGGACCCCGGAGAATCAATTTCGGTTGCAAACGCTGGTTGCCGATTTGCAGGATCCAATCAAAGTCGACGTCGATTCGAAGATCACTCTGATCGATCAATCGGTTTCATCGAAAGGAAAGATCTTCGCGTTGTTGACCGAGAATGGCGAGTTTCGCCTCGCCCGGGTAACCGAACGGAAGAACTTGCTCACCGGAAAAATCACCACCAAGCTTCGCGAAGGGAAAACGCAAGTTGAGCTTTCCGACGGCTCAGCCCCCAATCACATCATGCTCGCGGGCCTCGGTGATTCCGTCATCGTTACATGGCCTGATGGGCGTGCCGAACGATTTGACTGCCGCAACGCGAGTAAACCAACACTCGTCGAAACGGTCGACCTCGTCGAATCTCCCGACGCTCGGCTAACTGCGATTGAATTTCTGATCGGCAAAACATCGATCGTCACCGGAGACAGCGACGGCAATGTCGACGTGTGGTTCCGTGTTAAACCGGAAGACGCAACCACCTCCGACGGTGCCACTCTCGTCCGTGCCCACCGACTTCCCGCGGGCGACTCCCCCGTCGTGTCGCTAGCCGCATCGCCACGTTCTCGGATGGTCGCCGTCGGGTTCGAAGATCAATCGGTTCGCCTGTTTCATGTGACCAGCAATCAAGAGCTCAGCGAAGCCAAACTGACCGATGGCAACCTCCCGGCCACCCACCTCGCCATCGCCCCGAAAGACAACGCCGTTGTCAGTATCAACGACGACCAGCTTCAGGTCTGGGCCGTCGACGCGAGCCATCCCGAGATCACATGGTCGTCCATCTTTTCATCAGTCTGGTACGAGGGTTACGCGGAACCGGAGCACGCTTGGCAGTCGTCTAGCGGAACGGACGAATTCGAAGAAAAGTATGGCATGATGCCACTTGTCTTTGGAACGTTGAAGTCAACCTTTTACTCGATGCTGTTCGCCGTGCCGCTCGCACTTCTGGCGGCCATCTACACGAGCGAATTCCTGCACGCGAAAGCAAAGGCTCGTATCAAACCGACCATTGAGGTGATGGCGAGTCTTCCGAGTGTCGTGCTGGGCTTCCTCGCCGCGTTGTTCTTTGCACCGTTGGTCGAAGACATCGTGCCGGAAGTTTTGACGGCCCTGATTACGGTGCCGTTCGCGTTCCTTCTCGGTGCGTATCTGTGGCAGCTCTTGCCGGCATCCTTAGAAGTGCAGTTCCGAAAGTATCGCATTTTCGGAGTCGCGATCGCACTGCCTATTGGTTTGGCGATGGCGTATTTCTTTGGCGATTCGGTCGAGCGATGGCTGTTTGCCGGCGACATCAAGGCGTGGCTCGACGGCCAAATCGGAACGGGCACGGGGGCCTGGATGTTTATCCTTCTTCCACTCAGTGCGTTCCTGGTGATTTGGTTTGTCAATTCGCTGGTGTCGCCTCGTATCCGCAGTGCCGGTAAGCATTGGCCCCGATCCTCGTTCGCGCAAATCGACTTGGTGAAGTTCTTGGTTGCCTGTCTCGGTACGGTTGCGATCGCTTACATCGCATCCGCAATCCTGAACACATTGGGCTGGGATCCACGCGGCAGTTACGTGGGAACGTACGTCCAACGGAACTCACTCATCGTGGGAGCCATCATGGGATTTGCGGTGATTCCAATCATCTACACGATCGCCGATGACGCACTGTCGGCGGTACCCGAATCCATTCGCGCCGCATCACTCGGTGCAGGTGCAACACCGTGGCAGACCGCAATCCGCGTCGTCGTGCCGACCGCGATGAGCGGGCTGTTCTCTGCCGTGATGGTCGGTCTCGGCCGTGCCGTTGGGGAAACGATGATCGTCCTGATGGCGGCCGGGAACACTGCGTTGATGGACCTCAATGTCTTCAACGGATTTCGAACCCTCTCGGCAAACATCGCCGTCGAACTCCCCGAAGCGGTCATCAACAGCAGTCACTATCGAATGCTCTTTCTCGCCGCGCTACTTTTGTTTGTTATCACGTTCGTCGTCAACACGGTGGCCGAAACGATCCGTCTTCGCTTCCGCAAGAGGGCCTTCCAGCTATGAGTATTGACACGATTAACGATGCCGATTCTGTGTCGGAATCACCCTCCCCTGAACCATCCAGCACGCCGCTGAAACGTCGGCTGGTCGGTGGCGGACAATCGCTCGCCGCACGTTCCGAACCGATGCTTTGGTTGCACGGAGGGGCGCTGGTGATCTGCGTGGTCATGATCATTGGGTTGTTGCTGCTCGTACTCTACCAAGGAGCAACCACGTTTTGGCCGGTCGCGATCACGCAGGTGCGTACCCTCGACGGTGACACGGTCCTCGGCGAAGTCACGCGGAACGATCATTACCACCTCGGCTATGGAGATATCGGGACGTTCAGCGAGCCTGTTCGCGAGGAAGCCGTCGCGTTACTCAACCCGATCTTTCAGAAAAAACTGTCGAAGATTGAAGACCGCGATGGGGTGGCGGAATTCATCAACCGGCAAAGCGAGTCGGTCGAGCGGTCGCTGCAAAAGCTGACGTCCGGATTGCCCCAAGTCGTCGAAGCCCCAGCGATCCAACGCAACGCCCTGACCGACGGAATTTCGCAACTGTTGTCAGCGAAACAGTCCAGCATTGAAACACAAGTCGCCTCCGATATCAAAACCGCTCTGCAAGCGGACGACACCGGAGCCGCCCTGTTCGCGCTTTGGCAGTCCTGGCAAGACGCCGAAGCCGCCTGGAGCTCGACGCCAAATCCCGATGCGATGCTCGACGCGATTCAATCCGACGGCGACGTTCTTAGTTCAATCTACGGCAACCGATTCCTGACCCTGCAGAGTTTTGATGTCGAGACTGCGGCTCATCGCAGGTTGTTTCGTACGGGCAACTACGAACTCACCAACGAACACTTCACCTGGGTGAGTGACTTCGCCACCGAGCCGGACAGCGAATCCGATCCCGAGTGGGCGGTACTCTTCGAACGTTTGACCTGGGGGCGTTTTTACGGCGTGCCGAAAGAATTGCAGGTCGATGGCGAGGCAACCGAGACGGACCCTCAAGCGGTCTGGGCAAAGTTCTTAGAACTGCATCCGGTCGTTCGTGATCGATGGCACCAACGCCGTGACTTGGAGATCTCGGATACCGGACAAATTAACCACGAACTCGAGCAGGCCCGTCTTGACCTACGAAGCATCGAATTGGCAAACGGAAAAGACTCACCGGAATGGGAAGAAGCCAACAAGCAATTCCTCGCAGAGAAAGAAAAACTAGACAAAGCTTTCGCGGAAATTCGCTCGCAGATTCAATCGCTCGATGACGAGAACGATCGCTACCAAATGATCGTGACCACGTCGACCGGGCAGGAGCACGCGATCCCTCTCGCCGACATTGTTCGGACCTATCCCGCCAATCAGTTGGGTTTCAGCGAACGGCTAGGCATTTACTTCTCACGTTGGTGGGAGTTCTTGTCCGACGACCCTCGAGAAGCGAACAGCGAAGGCGGCGTGTTCCCCGCGATTTGGGGCACGGTCGTGATGACGCTGTTGATGTCAGTCGTGGTCGTTCCGTTCGGCGTCTTAGCCGCTCTGTACCTGCGTGAATACGCGAAGGCCGGATTGATGGTCAGCATCGTCCGAATCGCTATCAACAACTTGGCGGGTGTCCCGAGCATCGTGTTCGGTGTGTTTGGTCTGGGCTTCTTTTGTTACTTGATCGGAGCTTCGATCGACCAACTGTTTTTCGAAGCCAAACTGCCGAGTCCAACGTTTGGCACCGGCGGGATTATGTGGGCCGCACTGACACTCGCGCTGCTGACCTTGCCGGTCGTCATCGTGGCCACCGAAGAAGCACTCGCCGCGGTGCCACGATCCATGCGTGAAGGCTCGTTGGCGTGCGGTGCGACCAAATGGCAAACCATTCGTCGGATCGTCCTGCCGCGAGCAATGCCCGGAATCATGACGGGAATGATTTTGGCGATGGCTCGTGGGGCAGGTGAAGTGGCTCCGCTGATGTTGGTCGGTGCGGTGAAGCTCGCACCTGAATTGCCAATGGACGGTCACGTTCCGTTCGTCCACCTCGAACGCAGTTTCATGCACCTGGGTTTCCACATCTACGACCTTGGTTTTCAAAGTCAAAACAGTGAAGCGGCAAAGCCGATGGTCTTCACCACCACGCTGCTACTCATTGCGTTGATTGCCCTCATGAATCTTCTAGCGATCGGCCTTCGTTCTCGACTGAAGAAGAAGTTCGCTTATAGCCAGTTCTAAGTGTTTCCAAGCGAGCCAACGCCATGCCGCGGGCTCAACCACAGAAACACCCCTTTACGGATACGACGATGCAGAACGAGACGATGAAAGAACCGAACGCTCAAGACAGCAGCGCAGTGGCAACGAACGGCCAAACGCAACTCAGACGACTTGAACGAATCGCGGCGGGTGAACACCTGCCGTCGGAGATTCACCCTGAGATTATGGACGAGTCCGCGATACTCGAGATCAAGGACTTCTGCCTTTGGTATGGCGCCAAGCAAGCTCTGTTCGATGTCTCGATGAGGATTCCCGCTGGCAAAGTCACCGCGTTGATTGGACCATCGGGGTGCGGGAAATCCACACTGCTTCGCAGCGTCAATCGCATGAATGACTTGATCGACGGAGTCCGCACCGACGGTGACATGCAGCTCTACGACCAGTCGATCTTGGCTCCCGACGTGGACGTGATCGAACTTCGAAAAATGATGGGAATGGTTTTTCAAAAGCCGAACCCTTTTCCGATGAGCATTTTCGAGAATGTCGTCTACCCCCTACGCATTGATGGCGAAAATAACCGTGCCGTTTTGGAAGAAGTCTGCGAACGCAGCCTCCGAGGTGCAGCGTTGTGGGGCGAAGTCAAGGACCGACTTCACGAAAGCGGGCTGAGCCTCTCCGGAGGTCAACAACAGCGTCTGTGTATCGCCCGAGCCATCGCGAGCGAACCGGAAGTGCTCTTGCTCGACGAACCTTGCTCGGCTCTCGACCCGGTCTCATCGGGCAAAGTCGAAGACCTGATCTCTGAACTTGCCGGCCAATACACCGTCCTCGTGGTAACGCACAACATGCAACAGGCCGCGCGGGTGAGTGACTACACGGCGTTTATGTATCTCGGACACCTTATCGAATATGGAAAGACGGAGGTGATCTTCAGCGAGCCGAGATTGCGAGAAACAGAAGACTACACCACGGGAAGATTCGGTTGATCGACCCGTTCACGATTTCAATCCCCCCACGCTTTTACCGGACCACCACCATGTTGCATCGTCTCTTTGTGGCAACCTTCGTCGCCTGCCTATCGGTTGCGAGCACCACAAACATTCAGGCTCAAGATTCCAAACGCCCCGAAGCGCAAAAGCAGTACGCCGAATCGCTCTGGAAATACCTCAGCGAAACCGACTATCGAAAATGGGAACGAATCACCCCTAGCAGTGATTTCCCCAGCGGACCACCGTCGGATGATTCATCTCAGCACTTCCGCTTGGCGTCCAAAAACAGCGACGCCGCGCAGGGCGAAGGAGTCCTCGTCGTAACCGAGCACTACCAAGGTGACAGCGATACTCCTACTGCCATTACCGCCCGACGAAAAATGGCTGAGGGGTTTGATGCCGACAACGATGATTGGCATTGGGTCCACTACGCGGCATCCGGGAAACCCATGGCGATCTCTGCGGAAAGCAACCCGTGGGCGAAAGACGGATTCGCGGTTTACGAAGAAGACGGTCGACTTTGGGTCTTCGAAATCAGCAGCCCCGAGTTGACTGACTTCGTGGAAAAAGGCGAACTGGCCAAACACGTAATTCGGCCCGGGGCCGGCCCCGCAGGGATGACGCTCAAAGCTCCCGACGCCGAAACCATCTCGCGATACCTCACCGCCAAACCAGGTTTCGAAACCAAAATCGAAGACGGACGACTGTGGGTGTTTGTTGCCGGCTCGGAAGAACTCAACGACTACGAACAACAAGGCGAACTCGCCAAGCACGTCATCCGCCCGGGCGCTGGGCCGATGGGGATGACGATGAAAGCTCCCGATACCGAAACCCTGGACCTGTACCTCGCGTCCAAACCAGGGTTCGTGTTGAAGTATGACGATGGCCGTCTGTGGGTTTTTCGAAAAGGATCCGAGGAACTATCGGACTTCCTCAAGCAAGGCGAATTGGCAAAGCATGTCATCCGCCCCGCTGCGGGCCCCAACGGAGTCACGTTGAAGGCTCCCGATGCGGAAACCATCGATGCCTATCTCGTCGCACAACCCGGGTTTGTGACGAAACTCGATGACGGTCGCGTGTGGGTGTTCCGCAATGGAAGTGAAGAGCTCAAGGACTACCGAGATGCAGGCGAATTGGCGAAACACGTCATTCGTCCGGCGGCCGGTCCAGGCGGTCTCACTCTCAAGGCACCTGACGCCGAAACCATTGATGCCTATCTACGGGTATGCGGATTGAACTAACGCGGTTAGTCGATCTTTCCCCCTCATTCCCGACTTTGCACTCATCATTCAGTGCGTCACACGTTCGTGACGCACTGAATGAAAACCTTATGGAGATCGTTACGTGAAAACCTATTTGATTCAAAACCCAATCATCAACCTGATCTTTGCCTGTCTCGTACTGATCTCCGGTTGCAGCAATGAGGAACTGAACACGCCTCAGTCGACACTTCAGGGCTCCGGCTCGACGTTCGCCGAGATCATCGTTCAGAAATGGGCAACCGAATATGAACGGCGTAACGAAGCGATCGAAGTCGTCTATGAAGGCATCGGAAGTGGTGGTGGGGAAAAGGAATTTCTCGCGGGTAAAACTGACTTTGGGGCGACGGACGCGGGCGTCACTCAGGACGTGATCGACTCGGTCGACGGCGGAGCAATCCAAGTCCCGATCACCGCAGGCGTTATCGTTTTGGCATACAACCCGGAAGGCCTCCCAAAAAATTTACAGTTACCACGCGAGGTCTATGCCGACGTGTTCCTCGGGAAAGAGGTCCGGTGGAATGATGCCCACATTCAAAAAGCCAACCCCGACCAAGACCTCCCCAATGAGGTCATTCAACCGGTCGTTCGGCTCGACAGCAGTGGAACCACGTGGGCGTTCACAAACCATCTGTCCTCAATCAGCGACGAGTGGCGGGAGGAGCATGGCAACCCGAAAGCAACCGGCGACACCGACCTCGGTGTCAAAACGCTCAATTGGTCCGGGCAAAACTTGAAGGGGGATGGAAACTCGGGCGTTGCCGGTTTGGTCCAACGGACACCCTATACGATCGGCTACGTCCAATACGGTGCGGCACGCGATGTGAACCTTCCAATGGCTTCGCTCGAAAACCAAGCCGGGAGTTTTGTCGCCCCAGGCGGAACGAGTGGCCTCGAAACTCTGCTCAATGCCAAACTCCCTTCCAATCTGGTCGGTTATTTTCCCGATCCCGAAGGTGAGCACTCCTACCCGATTGTCACATTCACCTGGATGCTGTTACGTCAAAAGTATGCGGACTCTGAGAAAGCCCAGCAGGTAAAGGATTTTGTTCAGTGGTGTCTTACCTCTGGGCAAGACTACAGTGAAGCGTCGGGCAACGTACGTTTAGCACCGCACGTGATTCGCTCGGCCGAAGACCAACTCGGAAAGATTGGCTCATAAATCGTTCTGAAAATGGCGTTGTTGATGTCGCCGGATTTCGGTGCCTTGGATTCCGGCGAATTCAGCGACAGGATTCGTCCACGTCAAATTCTAAAACGCTTCTAACGTCGTGGCGACGCGGCACCGTTTTCGCAACTGGTTGCATGACGCTGGCTGCGCGACATCGTGTTTTGTCTCGCAGTCGACGTGGGCTCTCTATCGTAGGATCAACATGGACAACAACGACGCGTCTTTTGCCGAGAAGATAATCTTCGATGCAAACCTTCAAGAGTTTGCATCACGTGTCGGCTTTATCTGCAGCCTTGAGGCTCAAGAAAAAATCACGCAGGCGGAAGCGTACAGCCGGATCAAGGGTTTGTGGAAAGACCTCAAACGCAGCAAGAAAAATCTCAACATCGACAACGACGCCTAAACACAATCCGGTCGCGATCGGGCATCCGGATATCCAGACCAACCGATCTGCGCGCATGTGTTGATTACCCACCGCTTTTTCACGCTGGAGGGTGTTGGCCTCGGTTGTCCCGAGAGGACCGCTGCTAACGCCGATCGGCTGATGAGTTTTCGGATCTGTTTTTAACCGCTGATTGCAACACTACGCGGTGGTTTTTCAAAGAAACGAGGAATGTCGTTTTGCCCGTGTGATTTGCATTCCGAACGTCGCGAGTCGTTTCAGTTGACGCTCACTAATTCAACGATGAAGTGCAAATTGGCGTGCGGTGGAATGGAGCCCGGCGAGCCGCGTTCGCCATACCCAAGATGCGATGGAACGTACAATTCGATCATGCCGCCTTCGCCGACCAGTTGCATCCCTTCGGTCCATCCGGCAACGACGCTCTTGAGCGGAAAGCTGGTCGGTTCGCCTCGTTCATACGAGCTGTCAAACACCTTTCCGCTGTGCAGCCATCCGCGATAGTGGACACTCACGGTATCCGCCGCGGTCGGCTTTCTGCCACTGGATTTTCGCAAGATCCGGTACTTCAGCCCCGAACCGGTCGCTGAGAAAGCCGGAACTTCACCGGCATCCATTGGGCCGGTGCCGGATTGGAGTTCAGGCAGATCGACAAACGTGACTCCACTGGGCTGAGACACCGTCGATGTGGACGCGGCTGCCAACGAGTCTTCTGAGAATGCGGCGAGCATCTCCGGTGGAATTTCCGGACTCGTTTTTCCCGTCGAACGGCACCCCGAAAACACCAGGATGCAGCCCAATAAACACCACGACAGCCAAACCTTCATCGCTCTTCCAATGCTCCTGTCTCACGACTCGCGTTTCAAACACGCACCCCGGAGACAGTCCGCGCCTCCAAACTCTCGTCGAGACTAGCGAAATCAGGCAGCGATCGAAAGTCCGACATTTCTGATTTGCTATCAACCCTGACTCAAGCCGTTGTCGCCGGTCGCTCTTCGCTTCTCAGCAAAATGCGAAGTACGCGATGGGCCCTGCCGCCTCGCGATGCTTGATCTCTGCTATTTCAACCTTTGCTCAACTGCGCCTAAATTAGCATATGCGTATTGACGAATATGAGTTACAAGTAAGTAACGATACTCGCTGTTGGCCAGCGAGCAGGAAGTTCCCGTGAACGACCGTGCATGTGTCGTTCCAACTCAAGGAGTCACGATAGATGACAATCAGGATGTTGCACCTCAAAATTGGATCGCTTGCGGCATGCATCGCGGTCATGTTCAGCACTTTCGCGCAGGCGGACCCGCAACCGACCCATCCCTGGAAATCGAGCAACAGCCCAGGGTTGACGGCCTTGTCCGCAGCGTCCGAAATGCGTCAATTCTCGTACGTGTTGTTTTGGCGAAACGACAACGATGCGACGCAGCGGATGAACGCGGTCCTCAGCGAAACGAAGTCCCAATCCGATGTCCCGATCAACACGATCCGTGTTCAGGTAACTGATCCATCTGAATCGGAAACCGTGGAAGTGTTCGGCGTTCAGCGAGCCCCCCTTCCATTGATCGCTGCGGTCGCGCCCAACGGTGCCGTCACTAAAGCGTGGCCACTCAAAGCGACGGCCGAGCAACTGCGAGCAGGTATCGTCAGCGAAGGCACGGCGTCGTGTTTGAAAGCCATGCAAGATCAGAAGCTCTCGCTAGTTTGCGTTTCCAATCAACAAACGCCTCACCATGACGAAGTCCGGTTGGCCGCCAACGGATTTCTGGCGGACCAACGTTTTGGTGCCGCGACCGAAGTGATCACGATTGATCCCGCCGACCAGCGAGAGCACGCGTTTCTGACCAGCCTCAAGATTTCCCCTACCTCGCATGATTCGGCGATGGTGTTGATTTCCCCTGCGGGGCAACCGATCGCCAAGTTCACTGGCGCGGTTACCTCCGCTGAACTCATCGCGAAAGTGGAATCTGCCCAGCAGGGATGCTGTCCCGGTGGTCAATGCGGCCCGAACGGCCAATGTGGCCCGGGCGGATGCTGCCCCGGCGGACAATGCGCGCCCCAGTGACCCCCACTACGAAAGGAATCTCACGATGAATTTACGCAAACTCGTATGGCGTGAACTGTTCGAACGCAAAAGCCAGATGCTCACGATTGTGATGGGCATCATGCTAGGCATCACGACCGTGGTCGCGATTCGCAACATCACGTTTTATTCGGAGAAGGCCGTTGCCCGGGAGCTCGATAGCCTCGGTGCCAACGTGCTGATTCTTCCGAAGTCGGTCTCGCTGCAGGACTACTACGCCGCCGACATGCACCAGGAAGTGATTCCGGAAGAGTATGTCATGCGGCTGACGATGTCGGACTTGCAAGGCGTCGACAATCTATCACCGAAGCTCTGCGTGCCTGTCGATCTCGGCGGCCGCAACTATTCGCTCACCGGCATCCTGCCGAAGAGCGAATTCCAGGCGAAGGCGGCGTGGGCCGGTGCGGGAATTTTCTCCCGGCCGATCGGCTGCGGTGCTCTCGAATTGGCCGATGAGCCTGCGGAGACTGACGAAAGAAGCCTCGTTCGAGAACGTGTCATCAAGGATTTGGCCGAGGACGAAGTCTTGATCGGTGCGGATGTTGCCGCAATGCAAGGCTTGGAAAAAGACTCGGTCGTTGAATTGTTAGGTGATCAGTTTCGAGTCATCGCGGTGCTGCCCGAAACAGGAACCGTCGACGACTCGCGAGTCTTCGCGCACCTGCATAAGGTTCAAGACCTCGCCGGCAAAGGCCCGGTGGTGAACTGCATCGAAGTCGTCGGCTGTTGCAAAGAGATCTCGGCCGGGCTCGTCAGCGGCGTCAATGAATTGTTGCCCGAAGCGAAAGTGGTCACGATCAAACAGGTCGTCGACACTCAGATCAAAGTCCACAACATGATGGAACGGCTGTCGCAAATCTTTGTGGCGATCATCGTGGTTGTCGGCGGTGCGGGGATCGCGAACTTCATGTTCGCCAACGTTTCCGAGCGTCGACGAGAGATCGGTACGCTGATGGCGATGGGCGCTCGTTCGAAACTGATTCAACGACTCTTTCTAACCAAAGCTTTGCTGTTGGGGTTAGTCGGAGGCATGGGCGGTTTCGCCATCGGTACTCTGGCCGCCGTCACGATGGGGCCGCGACTCGCCGGAGTCACCGTTTTGCCGATGCCTGAACTTTCTGTTTGGGCGGTTGCTATTTCTGCAGGCGTCGCTTTGATCGCCAGCTACATTCCGGCCCGACGCGCCGCCATGCTCGATCCCGTCGCAACTTTTAGGGAGATTTAATCATGTTGTGTATGCAAGACGTATGTAAGGACTACACACTTCGCAAACAGAAGGT
This sequence comes from Aporhodopirellula sallentina SM41, assembly GCF_000346505.1. Classification (GTDB taxonomy): domain Bacteria; phylum Planctomycetota; class Planctomycetia; order Pirellulales; family Pirellulaceae; genus Rhodopirellula; species Rhodopirellula sallentina. Next base: position 19,716 of record NZ_ANOH01000384.1, on the reverse strand, counting down.
CGTCGGCTTGCTCGACGCGTCGATTGAAATTCACCGCGGCGACTTTGTCTCGTTGGTGGGGCCGAGTGGGAGCGGCAAGAGCACGCTGCTGTTGATGCTCGGCGGCATGCTGTCGCCGACATCTGGCGAGGTCACTCTGGACGGGCATTCCGTTTACAATCGAACCGCGGACGAACGGGCGGAGCTTCGCCAGAAGTACATCGGGTATGTGTTCCAGACCTTCAATCTGGTTCCGTATTTGACGGCACTGGAAAATGTTCAGGTGCCGATGTACTTGGCGTCGGTACCTGAAACGGACCAGCAATCCCGGGCCGAGGAACTGCTGCAACGCGTCGGGCTCGGTGATCGCATGCACCACAAGCCGTCCGAGCTCAGCGTCGGGCAGCAACAACGTGTGGCACTGGCCCGCATGCTGGCGAACGACCCGGCGGTGATTCTCGCAGACGAACCGACCGGCAACCTCGACCCGGAAACGGCGTCTCAGGTGATCCGGTTTTTCGAAGAGTTCAACGAGGAAGGCCGGACGATCGTGATGGTGACGCACGATCCTGGGGCTGCAAAACGAGCGAAACGCACCATTCGGCTCACCGAAGGGCGATTGATCGGTGATTTGCACTCGCCAGGAACGGCTAATGTTGCCTAAGTTATAAGCCCAGGCTTATCCATATCAAAAACGCGTCATGACGAAAGGGTTGGGCAATGGCCACTCAAACGAAAGCTCGTCCGGGCTCCGGCAAAAGTGGCCGTGCCGGCTCTACGAAGACTCAACGCAGCAACAGCGGCAATTCGGAAACGGCGATCGATGAGATGTTTCGTGCATTCTCTGACCGAACCCGATTGCGAATCCTAAACCTGCTGCTGCGTGGTGAAATGTGCGTCGGAGATTTGGTGAGCATTCTGGAAATGTCACAACCTCGAGTTTCGCAGCACCTGTCGTGTCTGCGAAACTCTGGCCTCGTCGTCGGCCGCCGCGAGGGGCAGTGGAATCACTACTCGCTCGCGAAGCCGAATTCGCCGTTCCATCGCCAACTGCTCAAATGCCTGAAACTCGCGAGCGCCGAGATGCCGGAGTCGGAGCAGGACGAGCAACGAGCCGACGCGTTGGATCACGACGGCCACTGCTGCTCGTAGCCGTCCGCGGTACCCGATGGCATACCCAAGCCTGCCGACCAAACCAAGACGCAAAGCGTTCCAAACTTAAACGCGTCCAATCCCGCAGCGAAAGTCGCCAAGTCTTTCGGAGATCCCAGGCGGCTGCCGAAACTCTTGGCGAGTTTCGCTACTCTGGTGAACTTTGAAATGGAACGTATCCGATCCCGTAGCCGGACTCGCCAGAATTCAGGTCCCCCAAGTCTAGCGATTTCGGCTACATCATTTATCAAAGCGTTCTAGTTCGCCGCCGGTGACAGGGTGAACGACCAGGTGTAGATACCTGCGGGCACCCGGTATTTCTCCATCGGCAGTGCTTTGTACGACCACGAGTCATCTCCGCCCACGCCCATGTGCCGGTGGTCGAGATGCAATGAATAAAAGCCTTGTGGTTTTAGCTCGTAATCGTGCAACGCTTTATCAACCGTTTCGATTGACCATGGCCAGATCGAAAACTGGATTGGTTCGGCGCCGTCCACCTGCAACCCAAATTTGTGGCCGCTGAGTTTCAGCCAGCGAACATCGGTGCGGTTGCCGTTTTCTTGAGGACGAAGGTAGCGTTCCTGCATGTCCTCGATCTTGCCCTCGTAAACGCCCACCTCCGCACTGCGTTTTCGATCCACGTAATTTTCCCACGGCCCTCGACCGTAATACTCAATCCGTTCGAGCGATTTGGAGAGTCCAACCTTCATCCCCAAACGCACCAACGCTGGCAAGCTCGGATCTGCCCTGAAGGCAACGCTCACCTGGATCTGCCCATCCGGGCTAACTTGGTAGCCAACGTTCGCGTTGACTTTGTCGCCCCAGCGATGGTTTGTCGAAACGATAACCTTGCCGTCTGGAACCGTTTCAAAACCGATGGAAGTATCGCACCGTGTATCGGCGAGATCTTTCCAGAACTTCTGATGCACATGCGTCTTTCCGCCGGCTCGGTCGTTGTCGGTTTGCGGACGCCAGAAATTCAGCTCCAACGGTTTCTCAATGACCTGCTGATCGCCAACGAGGTAGCTTTCGAGCAGACCGTTTTGTCGGTTGAAACTCGCCGACCAACCCTGCCCCGAAAGTTGCAGTTGGTTGGCATTCTCGTTCACCGAAACTTCACCCGCTGGTGTCGATGGGGTGGTTTCAACGGTTCCGATGGGCAGCAAGAACTGCTCCTTCGCGACTTCGAATCCTGCATCGCACCATGACTGCGCGTCTTTGTGATGAGCACTGATTCGCAACCAGTATTCGGCTCCGGGTGCGAACCTCATCTCAGGCAGCGCAACCGTAATCTCGGTCGCTTCACCCGCAGCGAGGTCGACTTCCGCGAGTGAACCGGCTACCAATTCTCGACGTCCCTCGGAGACTGACCAGCGAAGCTCGTATTCGTTCAGGTTGTTGAAATGGGAGCGATTGGTGATTCGCAGTTTTCCAGCGGGAAGGCTGCTCGCTTCGAAAGCGATCGGCTGAAAAACGTACTTGCATTCCCACGTTTTGGGCGTTGGGGTACGGTCCGATGCGATCACACCGTTGAGGCAGAAGTTGCCGGAGTTGGGTTGATCGCCAAAGTCACCACCGTATGCCCAATAGGTTGTCCCGTCGGCAGTTTCGGTTTCGAGCCCTTGGTCCATCCAGTCCCAGATGTAGCCGCCCATCAGGTTCGGCCGCGAGCGGATCAAATCCCAGTACTCAGCCAGGTTGCCTAGCGAATTGCCCATCGCGTGAGCGTACTCACACATCACGATCGGTCGCTTGATCTGTGGCGCGTCAGCGAGATTTTGCAACTGCTCAACGGTCGGGTACATGCGACTGATCACATCCACGTACGGCGGATCAGTCGGGTTCGCCATCACCGGCCAATTCGCGACTCCGGCACCGCCGCCTTCGATGTAATCGGGATGAGTCGGATCACCTTGGGCACCTTCGTAATGCACAAAGCGAGTTGGGTCGAAGTCTTTCAGCCATCCCGCGGCGGCGGCGTGGATGGGGCCACATCCGCTCTCGTTCCCCAGCGACCATGAAATGATCGACGGGTGGTTCTTGTCTCGTTCGGCCATGCGGATAATTCGATCGGTGATTGCGGAATGCCAGGATGGAACGTTCGTCAGTAATCCACGCACGCCGTGTGATTCCACGTTGGCTTCATCCATCACGTAAACGCCCAATTGATCACACACCTCGTAGAGATACGGATCGTTGGGATAGTGCGATGTTCGAACCGAATTGAAATTGAACCGCTTCATCAGAAGAATGTCTTCGCGGATATCCTCCCGAGTCAATGCCTTGCCGTTGATGTGATCATGATCGTGTCGGTTCACGCCCATCATTTTGACGGGACGTCCGTTGACCAACAGTTCACCGAGTTTGCTGATTTCGATCGTTCGGAATCCAACTTGGCAATTGCGTGCTTCTACGAGCCGCCCGTTTTGGTCAGTCAGCGATAGAACCACGGTGTAAAGATTGGGTTGTTCAGCCGACCATTTCAGTGGGGCGTCCACCTCGGCTTCGAGCAAGCCGAATTTCACATTGTCCCGCTGCGGGTACCATTCTTTGACAATCTTTTCGACAGGAATGGAAACGGTTTCGGAAAGGACGTTCTGCTTGTCGGCATCGAACAACTCGACGCTAAGGTTCCAACCTTTGGTATTGGCCGATCGATCCAACAGGATCTCAGGACGAATCTTCAACATGCCATCTTGATAGTTCCCATCGAGCTGCGCGCGGACCGCGAAATCGTTGATTGCGACCTTAGGTTGTGCGAGCACGAGGACTTCGCGGTGAATGCCACTCAGACGCCACATGTCTTGGTCTTCGAGGTAGCTGCCGTCGGACCATCGAAACACTTGAACAGCGACTTGGTTCTTGCCTTCGTGAACGAGCTCGCTGATGTCAAATTCGGCCGGCAATCGGCTGCCTTGGCTGTAGCCGGCGAGTTGGCCGTTGACCCAGCAGTAGAACGCGGACGAAACGCCTCCGAAGTGAAGAACGATGCGTTGGTCGTCCCAGCCCGCGGGCAGTTCAAAATCACGCAAGAAAGATCCTACCGGATTGGTGCGATCGATCCGCGGCGGATCGGCTGCGAACGGGTATTTTGAATTGGTATAGATCGGCGTGCCGTAACCCTGCATCTCCCAACTGCCAGGGACTTCGATCGCGTCCCATGAGCTCGCGTCAAAGTTTGGCTGGTAGAAATCGAGTGGACGATTTTGGGAGTCTGGCTCAAAGTGGAATTTCCAACTCCCGTCGAGTGACAGCATCCGTGATCGCGTGCGTTCGCCGCTCAACGCGTCCTCGGCAGAGGAGTACGAGTATGAGGTCGCACGTGCGGGCATCTTGTGCCGCGCGATAACCGTTTCGTCTTCCCAATCATTGGCGAACACATTCGCGTTCCCAACGCAGACCATTCCCAACAGGGCCAACAACGCGCCAAATTGAAATTTCATTTTTCTAAACTAAGAGGATGCAGCAAATACGAAACGCCCGTGACGTCAATTAAGGTTCGAGATCGAGCCTCAATCTTCCGTAGGCTCCACAGTCTAACCAAAGGACCGACGGACGCGTGACACCGCATGAGAAAAGCGGACTGAAGAGAGACGGTACGGCTCAGGCGTAATGAATTCACCTGCGAAAGGACGTCGCAGGCGGCAGAACCGTGGATGCGAGCAACCACCCCAGGAAGGTGGAGTGAGTTGCCTACCGATCAACCAGAGATTGTTTCTGACGGTCTCAATAGATTTTAGTTGGGGCATGCCAACTGGCAGGGGGTGCCTCTTGTAGTCCGACGCGGCCTAGCTTTCGGGAGGCGGTAGTGGATCTTGTTAAAGGTCCTCATGTACCGGGATCTTCAACAAGATCCACTACGAGAAAATTTAGCTCGCATCAACGGCCACTTGCCGCCGTCCAGATAGGCATGCGCACGCATAGAGAAAACACCACGCAGCCACCCGCAGTCGGACAGGAAACCTGACGGCCGTCGAAACAGCAGAACCGGCAACAACGCGACAATTTCTTTTTCCAAATCGTCGAGGCAAGCGAAACGACGACTTCCGCCGTCAACGCTTCAGGTCCAAACTCAACGCTACCTAAAACGTGCCGGTGGCGTTCGCTACGCTCGACCACCGGCTACTTGCTTTACACGCCTTTGGCGCGAACGGGGTGTCGGTATTCCACTGCGTGTCAGGGCGCAGCAACGATTGCTCGCGATGTTGTTTCCATGGCGACGATTGCTGACTCCGAATTGAGATCCTTCTTGAGTTCGGGATGAGCAGTGAGATACGCGGTCACTTCATCTTCGCTGGCGACGGGACCGCCCTCATCACCACAGCCACAAATCAGCGAACTGAAAAGTAGGACTGCGAATAACGGAATCAGTCGCGATCGTAGACTTGAGAAAGGTTTCATCAGATTGTTCACAGAGGAGACACGGAAAGAGAAAAACGAAATCAGCTGAGATAAGAAACTCAACACGGATAACTCAACCAGCAACGCACTTTCGCCTTGACGCATGCAACATGGCAAAAGTGTAAAACGCCGGGTTGGATCAATTTGCAAACGCAACTGATTCAGCATGCTGAACAGTGGAAACAACGATCCTGCAAAACGAATCATTCAAAACCGAAGTGAGAACGGATTAGAACTCCGCGTCGATTGTTTCTTTCGATGCGGCGGTGCTCAGAGCGCCCCACAAACCGAACGGGCTCTTCGATCCCGGGGCGATCGGACCGCCGTAGTAGACCTGCGAACTGGTCTCATCACCCGCTTCGATGGAGTCCGTGATGAACTTGACGGCACCATCGCCCATCAAGATATGACAACCACCTTGATGCCGACTTCCTGGAGGAGCAATCATCGCGTTGCCGTGATAATTTGCCCGTGGGCTGGTCCCTTTTGCGACACAAATTTCTTTGTTGGGAGCTAGGATCGCATTCATCTGACCGTACATTGGACGTCCCGATGCCCACTTGTAGCCTCGGCGCTGCTCAGCGTCGCCGACATTCGTACCACTGGCCCAAAACTGCGGACGCTCAGGATCGATGAAGGTACGACACGAAAGCGCTTCGCCTGGCCCCCGGATTCCCTGCCCCGTACCACGGCCACTCGCAGCTCCACCGATGTCTGCTTTTCCGTGAGTTCGTTTGTCTTGATCACCCAGGTCGGTCGGGATTTCACCCATGGCGATCGTGTTGGAGAGGCCGTCCAAGACGTCACGGAAATAGGAGTCCGCTCGAGCTTGAAACATCCCGCGGCAAGACGCCCGAGCCAGCTCAGCTAGATTGTTCGGGCTGGTACGATTCCCATCTTCATCGGCGTACCCGTGATTGCAGATGTAAGCTGAATCACCGGAGCAGGCGACATAGTTGGTGCGGCCCGCCGATGGCAAACCGGCACCAGGGTCGCTAGGGCAACGCAAACTCGGAATCTCCGTTAACCACGGTTCATAACGACTGATCTGATGGTGACTCAAGTTGGCTTGCGGGTTGCCGCCCATGGGTTGATGGATGTTCCCATTCTGATCCTGCAGCGGGTTCGAAATTTGCTCCCAAAGGGCTTGCTGCTCCAGGAACGGCATCAACCCGACGAGAATGCTGAGTTCCTCACGGTTGTTGGAAGAAGGCGCCGTCGTGCCGCCATTGATTGCACCGATTGCATTCGTTCCACCTTGCAACCGAGGCAGTTGATTATAGGCGGAGTGGTAGTTGTGAATTGCGAGCCCGAGTTGTTTGAAATTGTTACTGCAACTCATCCGCCGAGCGGCTTCTCGAGCCGCCTGCACCGCGGGCAATAGCAATCCAACGAGCACACCAATAATGGCAATGACGACTAATAGTTCCACCAGGGTAAAACCCTGACGCACACGTGTTGTCTTGAGAAAACACATCAAAAGCACTCCGAAGAAGCAAGGTGACGAAAACCCGGAACGGGGTGCTTTGCCCCCGCAGGGTTTGTTTCCGTGGTAGATTGTCGCAGTGCCACGAATTCTCTCAAAAAGAATCGATTTCGTTGAATGCACATGAAATTGATTCAAATCCTCAGAAATCGTGGCACGCGATCGGCCAAGCCACTAAGTAAGAGCGACCGCGTGGCACTTCTTGTGATGCACATTCGCTATCTGCCATCTGCATTGGTAACCGCTTTATCTCGCCGAGACGGACGCAGGCGGTTCAGTTGAGTTTGCTTGACTCGCTAATCGAAAAGGAGCAAAAGAATCTGCTGTGATCCCTTTAGACCCTCCCCAATCGAAATCTGAAACGCTTGTGCAGTTGTTATCCGAACACCACGATCAACTGTATCGCTACATCTACTCGCTCGTCGGTACCTCGCACGATGCACGCGATGTTTTGCAAGAGACATCATTTGCGCTCTACGAGAAGTTTGAACTTTTCGATTCGAGCCGACCGTTCCTGCCGTGGGCCTACAAGTTCGCGTACATCCACGTCCTGAAATGGCGTGAAAGTCAGTCGCGGCAGATGCCTCTTCTCAGTGGCGACGTCTTGGAACTATTGGCCCAAGAACGCCAGGCACAGGAAGTGTCGCTAAGTGAACGCCTGAGCGTGCTCGGAGAGTGCATGAGTCAGTTGCCCGAAAATGATCTGGAGCTCGTGCGATCCCGTTACCTCGAAGGCATCGCACCTGATCTCATCGCTGAGCAAGTAAACGCGAGTCGGCGCACCCTGTTCCGCGATCTGAAAAGAATCCGTCATCTCCTAATGAACTGCATCGATAAAAAACTAGCGATGGATGAGTTTTGATGAACCAGAACAACAATCCCCATGCTACACGACGGCGCCTCGAAGAACTCGGGGCCGCGTTCATCGACCGGACGATCACGCAGGAAGAAATCGAGGAACTGGATTTCCTCCTTCGTGACGATTCGAGAAATCGGATTCTCTTTTTGCAGTACATGGACCTGCAATCGGAGATGGTGAACGTTCTCTCGCGAGACTCCGACGAGAAGAACGCAAACGCAGAATCCGTTTTCGATTGGGCGTCGACACTGGCCGAATATGCGTCCACGCGACGGACGTCTTCGCAAACGCGAACGAATGAAACGGAACGAGCTAGTGCAGTTGTCGCATCTCACCGAAGCAATCTAGCGCCTTGGCTCGTTTCGGTCGCGTCGGTAGCCGTGTCGCTCATGTTTGCGTTTGCGTTCTATACCATGCAGTCCGTTGAGAACACCAAGAGTGAACCGACGGTGGTGCAGCAAGTCGTTGCCAAGAGAACGGATCAGAATTTGGTCCGATTGGCAGACCTCGCGGGCGCCGAACTCTTTAACGAGATAACTCCGCCGAGAGGCCAGTCGTTGCAATATCAGCACGAGTACGCACTGGTAAACGGAATGATGTCCCTCGTTTTTCCATGCGGTGCGGAGGTGATTTTAGAAGCACCGAGCGTGATCGAGATTGCCGATCCGATGCAGCTTCTGGTGAAAGCCGGCAAGTGCAGTGTGCACGCACCCGACGGCGCCGAGGGCTTCCAAGTGATCACTCCGCAAACGGAAGTCACCGACCTCGGGACACGTTTTTCGGTTTCGGTCGACGAAGGCGGCAATACGGAAGTTCAGGTTATCGAAGGCGCCGCCGAGGTACGACAATTCGACAAGGACGACTCGGAAAAAGTTCTCCTTAAGGAAAAACAGGCCAGCCGCTTCGACGGTGGAGAATCATCATCGGTTGACTTCACCCCCACTCATTACCGCAGACAACTGCCCGATCGGATTGTCGGATTTCATGTTGCGAGCGAAAGTCAAGATTTGCAAGGGAAGCTCGAGAGCGTTTCCATTCAACACGCGGGTGTTCAGCGTCTCTACCACGTTGACGAATTGATCGGCGTGGAGGTGATCCATTTTCGCGGAGGCAACAACACTAGCAATCTATCAACACATGTTGGCGTGAGTGCTGGCAAGGGAGATGATCGACGGGAAGCGTTGGAGTCCGATGCCTATCTCCATACCGGCTTGATCAACCCCGGCGGCAGTCGCGAACCACTGACACAGGATCCCGTGATGAGTCACGCCGATGGTAAGGAACTCACCCCGGGAATGGCGATTCGATTTCGTGAACCTGTCGTCAATCGCCCCGGCCCCGACGTTGTGTTTTTTGAATTGCAATCAGCCATGAATCCTGTCGCGGGCGATGGTTTCCACGTCAGTCCGCTGAAGTTCGAGCCTAATTTGCGATCGCACACGGTGATGCGTTACGACATCACGCTGAACTCGCCGGAAGCGTGGCCGGTCCCGGATTTCGAACTGATGCAGTTCGATTCGCAGATCGACTCGCTTGATGATTTGCTCAACGGAACATTTCAGATACGCAATCCCGCGATGTCGTTTTGGGCGATTGCGGTTAGCATCGACTTCAGCGACCTCGGCTACGACGACGACTCCATTGTCGAAGGTCTCTTCTTTCAAGATGTGATGGACGACGAACACTGCATTGATCCGGTCTTCATTGCGGGACTTCCTTATGGACAAGAGGAAGTCGAATGAACATGCGGAAACTGATTCCATTTTTGATTCTAGGTTGCTTCGCACATAGTGTCCTCGGCCAAGATGTGACGCCGAGTCACGCGAAATTCTTCGAAAACGAAGTGCGGCCGTTACTGGCAAAGCGTTGCTATGAATGTCACAGCGATGCCAAGTCGAGTGGCGATTTGCGACTCGATTCGTTTGCAGACTTGATGCATGGTGGCGAATCCGGTGAGCCCGCGATTGTTCCTGGCAAGCCCGACGAAAGCATGTTGATTGATGCGGTCAACTATGAATCGTTGGAGATGCCACCGGATGAAAAACTATCCGATCGCGAGATTCAAACGTTGACCCGTTGGGTTTCCATTGGTGCTCCGTGGCCGGGCGTGGATCCAAACGCTCCGCTCCGCAAACGCGAGCGGTTCGACGACAACGACCGTGCGTGGTGGGCGATACAACCACTGACGAGACCACAGGTCCCGCGTATTGCGAGGAGTGGTTGGACGATCAATCCGATCGATCATTTCATCGCCGACCGAATGCTATCCAACGGGTTGTCGCCTGCCCGTGAAGCGACCAAAACGGAACTCGTGCGACGGCTCTATCTCGACGTGACGGGATTGCCGCCCACTCCGGACCAAGTGACGGCTTTCCTCGAGGATGAATCCCCCGATGGGTACGAGAAACTCGTTGATTCACTGCTCGACTCGAAGGGGTATGGCGAACACGCCGCCCGGCAATGGCTCGACCTCGTCCGCTACGCCGACAGTGACGGGTATCGTGCCGATGGGTTTCGTCCGCAGGCGTGGCGTTACCGCGACTACGTCGTTCGGTCCTTCAACAACGACAAGCCATACGACCGCTTCGTCCAAGAACAACTAGCGGGCGACGAAATGTTCCCTGGCGACCTCGACGCTCAGGTCGCACTCGGCTATTTGCGTCACTGGGTTTACGAATGGAATATTCGTGACGCGCCGACGCAGTGGAATACGATTATCGAAGATTTGACGGACACGACCGCAGACGTGTTCATGGGATTGGGGCTGCAGTGTGCCAAGTGCCACAACCACAAATTCGATCCCTTGTTGCAGCAAGACTACTTCCGCCTCCGCGCCTTCTTTGCCCCCATCATGCCCCGTGACATTGCCGTCGCGACTGCGGAAGAAATTGCCCGGCATGACGCCAAGCGAAAGAAATGGGAAGAGAAGACGGCAACGATACGCGAACAGATTGCTGCCATTGAACAGCCCTATCGTGACAAGTATCGCGACATTGCCATCGATCGCTTCCCGGAGGATATCCAGGCGATCGCGCGCACACCCGAAAATCAACGTACGGGTTACGAAGATCAGCTGACGTATCTGGTTCAACGCCAGGTTGAGGCCGAGCACGGCCGACTCAATTCGATCATCAAAGGAGAGGACAAAGAGCGTTTGGTTGAGCTTCGTCGAAAACTCAAAGCGTTCGACTCACTCAAACCGAAGCCGCTGCCGACGGCGATGTCCGTGACGGAAGTCATCAAACCGCCGCCACCGACGACGATTCCGAAGTTTAAAAACAAACCGATTGAGCCAGGTGTTCCCGCCATCATGGAAGCGTCGCCGTTGCCGATCGTCGCTTCGCCGTCGTTGATCACCAGCGGTCGTCGCACGACGTTGGCCCGGTGGCTCACCATGCCCGACAATCCGTTGACCGCACGCGTTATTGCGAATCGCATTTGGCAAAGCCACTTTGGTCGCGGGCTCGCTGAAAACACCAGCGACTTTGGCATTCTCGGCGGCCCGCCGTCGCACCCGGAACTTCTCGATTGGCTCGCAACGGAGTTAGTCAAAGACAACTGGAGCTTGAAGTCACTGCATCGCAAAATCTTGCTCTCGGCGACCTATCGGCAATCGACGCAACACTCTGAATTTACCGCTTTCCAACAAATCGATCCTGCCAACGAATTCTATTGGCGGCACGATACAACGAGGTTGAGTGCGGAGCAGATTCGTGATTCGTTGCTCGTCGTCTGTGGACGGATGAAAAATCGAAATGGTGGAGGCAGCGTTCACGCGGATTCGCCGTATCGATCGATTTACACTCGGCAAATGCGTAATTCACCTGATCAATTGCTAAACAGCTTCGATTTGCCGCAGTTCTTTTCGAGCAACTCGTCTCGCAATACGACGACCACGCCGATCCAGTCACTGTTGCTGTTCAACAGCGACCAAATGTTGTCTTACGCGAGATCGTTGGCTGAACTCGTATCGCGGCAATCGAGCGATTTGGAAACGCGAGTCGCGATCGCATGGCGACGTACCTTTGGCCGTGACGCCACGCCCGACGAACTGCGTGCCTCGTTGGCATTCATTGCTGGGCAGACCTCACACCTGCGTTCGCTCGAGAAGCAACGATCGGAACAAGAGGAAGATCAAACTCTCATCGAGACATCCAAATTGCCTTATCGCGATGGTCAGGCAATTCGCTTTCAGATTGACGACCCGTCGTTGGTTTTGTCGATTCGCCATGCCCCTGAACTGAACCTGAGCGACTTTACAATTGAAACCTTCTTTCAATTGCGATCGATCGCCAGTTCGGGAAGCGTTCGTTCGATCGTCAGCAAATGGAACGCGAAAAAGAATCCTGTTGGTTGGAACTTTGGCGTCACGGGCAAGGGCTCCCGCCGAAAGCCGCAAACGCTGGTCATGCACATGTTCGGACAATTGCGAAGCGGCAAACTTGGTGAAGCAGCAGTCTTCTCGGATCAGCATATCGCGTTGGATACACCGTACTACGCATCGGCGAGCGTTCGATTGGCTACAGATGACAAACCGGGCAAGGTCACTTTTTTCTTGAAGGACTTGTCTAACGATGACGAACCGCTGCAAATCGCGGAGGTGGCACACAACATCAGCGAAGGCATCGCCAATGAAGCCCCTATCTCCATCGGTCGCCGCAGCGGTACCGGCGCGAGTGAATTCGATGGCTTGGTTGACGACGTGCGTTTGGTCAGTCGAGCGATCCAGGTGGATGAGATTCTACAGACCGTCGAGCGTGACATCCCCGGCGTGGTCGGATACTGGCAATTCGAAGTCGACCCGGGCGTCCGTCGAAACAGCGCCAGCGACAAACATGGAATCATGGCGTCCGGCGAAGCGATCATTAACGATACGCCCGAGGAAGGGGCTCTCGTCGATTTCTGCCACGCGTTACTCAATTCGAATGAGTTCTTATATGTGAATTAGTTTCAATCGCCAGATCGGCTATGAGTTGGGCTCCGCCATGCGGCTTGTTTTGAGAGGTGAAACGCATCGACGCACGTTTCTACTGTGGCGAAATAACTCGCACGCGTTTCTCGTAGTGGCAAACCGAACTTGGTGACGTCCAACCAAAAGACACCCTCCATCCCTCCGAGCCCATTGATTGAAATCCTCTGGGTGAATATCGATTCCCCGCCTCTCTTCCGTCCCCACCCCAACGTGTCATGCACATCAAGATCCCCCAATCGAGACGTGAGTTCCTTGCACGCAGCGGTGCCGGCTTTGGCGCCGTCGCTTTGGCCGGGCTGATGTCCGGCGCGAACGCCGAACCGGTCCGTGCCAGCGATAGCGACCCCAAGGCCCCGCCAATTAACCCGGTCGCTCCTAAACTCCCGCACCACAAACCGACCGCGAAACGCGTCATCTTTTTGTTCATGGAGGGAGGACCGAGCCATCTGGATCTGTTCGACCCGAAGCCGTTGCTAAACGAGTTAGCCGGCCAAGAAATCCCGGATAGCTTTGGTGAAGTGATCACGGCGATGGGTGAGATGAAGTCACCACTGCTTCCGAGCAAACGCAAGTGGAAGCAACATGGCGAAGGCGGGCTGTGGATTTCCGACTGGCTGCCTCACACCGCCGAGTGTGCTGACGACCTCGCCGTCATTCGCTCGTGTGTTGCCGACGGGATCAATCACTCCGCGGGCGTTTGCCAAATGAACACGTGCTCGATTTTGAGTGGTCGGCCATCGTTGGGCAGTTGGGTGACCTACGGACTCGGCAGTGAAAACGAAAACCTCCCTGCGTTCGTTGTCATGCAGGACAACAACTCGCAAATCGTCAACGGACCTCGAAACTGGAGCGGTGGGTTCATGCCTGCGGCGTATCAAGGCACGCGGCTCAGCGAAGGGACGCAACCGATCCCTTACTTGAACACTCCCGAAGACATCACCCAAACACGACAGATGTCGAAATTGGATTTTCTGAACTCGCTCAATCGCAACTACGCAGACATCCATCCTGAGCAGAGCGAACTGGAAGCCCGAATTGCGAGTTATGAGTTGGCGTTCCGCATGCAATCCGAAGCTCCCGACGCGATCGACCTCAGTGACGAAACCGAAGAGACGCTCGAACTGTACGGAATCAACGACAAAGAAACGAGCGGCTATGGACGGCTCTGCTTGCTCGGTCGACGGCTGGCCGAACGTGATGTTCGGTTCATCCAGTTGTACAGTGGCGCTGGTTCAAAGTGGGATTCGCATAGCAACATCGAAGGCAACCACTCGGCGCTGTGCCGCGGCGTCGACAAACCAATCGCAGGGCTACTCAAAGATTTGAAACGCCGGGGCATGCTAGACGACACACTCGTCGTCTGGGGCGGCGAATTCGGACGGACGCCGATGAGCGAAAAGGGCAGCGGTCGCGACCACAATCCCAGCGGATTTACCATGTGGATGGCGGGCGGTGGCGTCAAAGGCGGTCAAGCGATTGGCCAGACCGACGACCTTGGACTGCACGCAACGGTCGACCGCCAACACGTCCAAGATCTCCACACGAGCATCCTGCATCTGCTCGGACTCGACAACATGGAACTGACCTACATTCACAAAGGTCGTCCCGAACGCCCCACGATCAACGAAGGAACTTTCTGCAAGCAACTGGTAACGGGATAGCCATGATTACTCGAATCTTTTTCGTGGAGATTACGCTAACAATCGCTGCCATGACATCAGCTCATGCGACCGAAGATAGTGTCGCTGCGAGATGGACGTTTGATAGCGAAGGAGCCTCACCACTGGACCTTAACGGCGAAGTCGAACGTGACCAAGCGGGCCCGAGACCTCCCGAGTATCCCGATTTCGCAGATGACAATACTGCGTTGAAGTTCAACGGCGGCGGTTACCTGGCCGTACCCAAATTTCTCAACGACGACCGGTTTCAGTTTCGAAACGGCGACGACATTACCATCGAAGCGTGGGTGAAAGTCGAAACGGCCCGCGACGGGCAACAGATGTACGTGATCGGCAAAGGTCGAACCGGCTCGCCGCTTTGTTCACCCGATAACCAAAACTGGGCACTGCGCACCGTCTCGCATGGTGGCACGGTGCGAGCGAGCTTTCTCTTTGCGACAGAGCTCACATCCGATCAATCGCATTGGCACCGATGGACATCCGACGAGGGATTCGAGTGTGCAACGGGATGGCATCATATTGCGGTGGCGTACCGATTCGGCAGCCCCGAGTCGATTCGCGGTTGGATCGATGGCCAGACCGCGAACGGTCGTTGGGACATGGGCGGAGCGACCAAGGAGCCTCCTGTCGTGGACGCCGACGCCGTTTGGATCGGATCATCACGTGGTGGCGGTCGGTCGAACAGCTTCGTCGGATACCTCGACAACGTTGCCGTTCACCGAGAGCGATTATCTGACAAAACGATCGCGTCACGTTTCAACCGAGTCGGTGGCCCGCGAGTCGCCAAGGCGAAACCGGCACCGAAACCACTTCCCGAGGTTGCACCGGAGTTAGACAACGTTACTGCGGGCAAGGTTCTGTTCACCGTTGCCGAAGGACTGCCGAGTAACTCTCGCTGGCTAGTCGATGGCGAATCATGGCCACGCGAAATCGTGAGCTGGACCGGCGACGCGTTTCTTCTGCCACGCGTGCCGGTCCGCTACGACGATTGGGGCATTCGCGGACGCTGGAATTCGCCGTTGTTGGTCCGATTTGCCAGTGACGTTTCTCTTCCACCGGGAAAGCATCGTGTGCTGGTGAGGGCGCGATCGTTGAGCCGACTTTGGATCGGCGGAAAGGTCGTCGCTCGAACACGAAAGAACCCGCATGGCGGAGGAAACCTGCAACCCATTGTCCCCATTGCTGATCCGCCCGCACCGGGAAACCGTGTCGTGCGGTTTCCTCAACAAGAAGTTTTCGGGGAATGCGTTGTCGAAGGCGATCAAGCCCGGTCGGTTCGTGTGGTCTATGAGCTCGTCGTCGGCGGGAAAGGCTACCGCACCGAATCAGGAGAAGTCTGTGTGGCGATGCAGTATGAAAACAGCAACACCTTCGTGGTTCTCAGTCCTTCACTGTCGCTTCCGTTGACCGACGATGCCGTTGGTTCGGAACTAGTAAGGATTGAAAACTCACTCACCAAGCTAGACGATGCAACGCGTCGCACGGCCTTGTTATCGCAAAACGAGTTTTGGAATCATCGTCATGAAATTGCACGCGATGTGATCCAACAACGAACTCGAGCAAAACACTCGTCGAGCGAGCATCCGATTGATCGAGCGATTGCCGAAAAGATCAGTCTTGCGGTCGCTCACTCGAACCAACATGACAAAGAAACAACCGCCAACTTCTACGAGCGAGTGTTGCCGATCTTGCGAGACGAGTGTTTTCGTTGCCATGGCGCGAAGAGCAAGGGCGGGCTGCGACTGAATTCTCACGAAGCTGTACTCGCGAGTGGTGAGTCTGATCTTCCCGCGGTTGTGCCCGGCGATCCCGACAACAGCGAACTGATTGTCCAGATTCGCGATGGCAACATGCCGCCCACAGACACCGGACTCTCTCCCGATCAAATCCAAACGCTCGAACAGTGGGTAGCGTCGGGGGCGGTTTGGCCTGCACAGCCGATCGATCAGGAGGCAACGAGGCTCGCGCCGATTCTCAGTGATGAGTCTTTCCTGAGGCGAGTTTATCTTGACACGATCGGAGTCCCACCGAGTGAAGCGGAGGCCGCGGCGTTCTTCGCAAATCCAGACCGCAATGAATGGATCGATAAATTGCTGGCCGATGACCGGTACGCGGATCACTGGGTCAGTTTGTGGATGGATTTGTTAGCAGAAAACCCGACACTGCTAAACGTTTCTCTCGGCAGCACGGGACCGTTTCGCTGGTTCCTCTATGAATCACTACGCGATAGCAAACCGCTCGACCGGATGGTGACCGAATTGATCTTGATGCGTGGCGATGCTCACTACGGCGGCAGCGCCGGATTTGCCATCGCGGGAGAAAACGACGCACCGATGGCTGCCAAAGCTCACGTGCTGGCGGCGGCGTTTTTGGGCATCGACCTGCAATGTGCTCGTTGCCACGACTCGCCCTTTCACAGCACTACACAGGAAGATCTGTTTTCACTCGCGGCGATGCTGCGTCGAAAACCAATCACACCGCCGAAGACCAGTCGGGTGCCTGATGAGTTCTTTGAAAATCAAACGCGAGAGTCGTTGATTAGCGTGACGTTGAAACTCGGCGAGTCGGTCAAAGCCAAGTGGCCCTTTGCGGACTTCACCGGAGCGGATGATTCACCACAACTCGACGAACTCATGCAGAATCCCAAAGACCCCCGAGAGCGTTTGGCGGCTTTGTTTACCACGCCGAACAATGTGCGATTCCCACGAGTGGTCGTCAATCATCTTTGGAAACGTTTGATGGGTGCCGGCTTCGTCGAACCCGCCCATGATTGGGAGGGAAAAACACCGAGCCATCCCGAGTTGCTCGATGCATTGGCAACTGAACTGGTAACGCACGACTACGATCTGAAGCACGTCCTGAGAATGATCATGACGTCGCGTGCCTATCAACGTGAGGCGATCGGACAAAACGAATCCGCGACGGCGGACCAACGCTACTTTGCCGCACCGGATCGGCGACGTTTGACGGCGGAGCAGGTTGTCGATTCGCTGTTCACTGCAACCGGTCGCGAAATGGATGTCGAAGAATTGACCTTCGTGCACGATGGAACACAGGCGATGAGTAGACGGGTCACACTCGGCAAACCGAAGCGTGCGTGGATGTTTGCCGGACTCAACAATGAGCGTGATCGTCCGAGTCTTTCGTTGCCGCGAGCGCAGGCCGTCGTCGATGTACTCGAAGCGTTCGGTTGGACGGGCACCCGCCAACAACCGATCGTCGAGCGTGAAACGGATCCCAACGTGCTGCAGCCCGGTATTTTGGCGAACGGCAATCTGTCCAAATCGCTAACGAGAGCCGCCTACAAAAGCGATCTCGCCGACTTGGCGGTGCACGCGTCGTCTGCCGAGCAGTTAGTGTCGTCGCTCTACCTGCGTTTCCTTTCACGCTACCCGAACCCTTCGGAACGCCAACTCTTTGTTTCCGCGTTAGACAATGGATTCGAAGATCGGTTGGTGCCATCGTCGGACATCACGCCGCCGCCGGTCGATCCACTGTTGCCTCAGTCGACATGGACGAACCACTTGGTGCCGGAAGCGAACGAGATCCAACAGGAATGGGAACGTCGCGTTCGACGCGGCCCGCATGAAGACCCTCGGCTTCGCCCTGAGTGGAGAGAGGTCTACGAAGACGTGGTGTGGAGTCTCGTTAACCACGCCGAGTTTGTTTGGATTCCTTAAAAATCCAGTAGATGAAGTGCAGCGCCGAAGGTGTCCCCAGACGGAACGCCATCACGCTGCGGTTTCCGATCAGCGAAAGGTTTTATGCAATGAATATCAACCGTCGTCAGGCTCTCGCGATTGCAGCATCGGGTGCTGTGTTGCCCACTATCGCGTCTGCTGAATCAACACCGGTACCCGTTGCCGGTAAGGCCGAACACGTGATCTCCATTTGGCTCGGCGGCGGTATGGGCCAGATCGATACGTTCGATCCGAAGCGTAAAGGTGATCCCAAAACGAAGAAGGCAGGTTCGTACTACGACCCGATTGAGACAAGCGTCGATGGCGTTCAACTTTGTGAACACCTTCCCAAGATGGCCAATTTGATGGAAAGGGTAACGGCCGTTCGCAGCGTGCATCATGATGTCATCGACGAGCACGCCGCGACGACCAACCGGATGCACACAGGTCGAGACATCAGTGGCACGGTGACGTACCCATCGCTCGGTTCGATCGTGACTCATGAACGCGGTGCAGTTCACGACGGTGCACCGCCTTATGTTTTGATTGGATACCCCAACGTGACACGTGGACCCGGTTTCTTGGGTGCCAAAGACAGCTATTTGTATCTGACCGACACTGGCCAGGGACCGGCCGGGCTGTCACGTCCCGATGGCATCACACCGGATCGCCAGGCTCGCCGCGAAAGATTCTTGACTGCATTGAAACAGAGCGGCAAGGCAGTCGCCGATCAAAAGATCAGCGACTATGACGCCGCGATCGAACAAAGCTTAAAACTCAGCGGTCCGGAATTCGGTGGCGTCTTCCAACTCGACTCGGAGCCCGACCGCCTCCGCAATCAATATGGCGGCGAGTTTGGGCAACGTTGCTTGTTGAGTCGTCGGCTGGTGCAGCGTGGTGTGCGGTTCATCGAAGTCTCACACAATTTGAATTTCCTCAACGGTGCCGGATGGGACGTCCACAATGCGGGGATTCTCAATCAGCATCAATTGATTCGCGAACTCGACAACGCCGTTTCCGCCTTGATCACGGATCTGCACAACAATCGCTTGCTCGACAAAACCCTGATCGTGATCACGACCGAGTTTGGGCGTCCACCGGAGTTTGACAGCGGCGGAGGTCGAGGACATCACGGCAGAGCGTTCTCGTGCGTGCTCGCCGGTGGTGGGCTGAACCACTGCGGTGCGTATGGCGTGACGGATGAGCTAGCAAAAACGATCGTTGAAAACCCCGTCAGCGTTCCCGACTTCTTCGCGACCATCTGCGCCGCACTGAACATCGACCCAGCCAAGAATCTCTACGACGGTGACCGTCCCGTTCCCATCACCGACCGCGGCCGCCCCATCCGGAGTCTGTTCAGCTAGGACGCTATCAAAAAAGGATGGTATCTGCTCCGCCGATTTTCGGTGGTCTGAATTCAGGCGCATCCCGCTGCGGGCAACGGTCTCGATATGTTTCGAACGCAAACGTTTGATGGGGTGGCGGTCTGACTGTAGGCCGGACCAAGC
>NZ_ANOH01000383.1 GCF_000346505.1 Aporhodopirellula sallentina SM41 | reverse complement strand
GTCTTTGAGGTACTGCGGGTTGCGTCCCCACAGGGTGACCATCCATTCCCAGTCATCCAACCCAACGCCCACCGAAATCAACTGGCTGACCTTTCCGGCGAACGCCATCCCACTCTGTGCGTGCTCGGCCATCATTTGGTTGCGATGACTGAACGGTTCGGTGAACCAGTTGGCTCCCGGTACGCGGCTTTTATTCATCGGATAAAAACACGCCGACGGCCATTCCGGAAACTCCGGTTCCAACCGGTTGCGGTTCATCATCGGCAAACGACGCTCGTAGGCGGCGACCTTCGCGTCCAATTCAGGCGTGTCCGGTGTCGCTCCCTCGCGGATGAGTCTTTCGCGATACGATTGCACCGTCGGCACGTACTCGCTGACTTCACTGACCGAGATGAACGACCACGCCGGTTCGATCCATTGGCCGATGCCGGGTGCCAACAACGCCTGATGAATGCCTTCGACTTTCGCCGGATGGGGATCCATCACGACGACGCCAAAGTCCGCGTCGTGACCGCTGATCCAATACGACGCCAAACGCTTTGGCAGGTCGTCTTCGCCGGGAGCGAGAGCCGCACAGAATTGTTCACACAACTCGGCGTTCAACGGCGCGTCCAAACAATCGCGACGGAAGCGATAGAAGTAGTGCCCCACGTGCCAACCGTGTTCAGGAATCACCGACGGTTCAGGCAACGAAGCTTGAGGACGCACCCCAGGAGGTGGCCCGCCGGGACGGCCGCCACGTGCGGGAGGGCCACTCGCGGGCGGACCGGAAGGACGTGATTCAGACGTGGGAGCAGAGTCAGACGTGTGGGCAGGGTCAGACGTGGGAGCAGGGGAAGATGGATCGGACAACGGACTGGCTTCGCGTGGAGAGAGGATCGAACGTCAACGAGAATAAACCTGGCGATCAGTTTCCCCCCACAACCGCTTTAACGCAACGTCCATTGCAGATACCGGTCCCGGTACCCGTGTTGCCGCGTCCAATGACGTTTTCCTTCCGATCCGAAATAGCCATACGAGTACGGCGTCTTCCACCCCGGTTCGACCGTCGCACCTGGAATGGTCTGCCGAGGTCGCGGGCGAGTCTTCAGCCAATGGGTCCCCAACCCGAGATGCCCAGGCCCGACACTCTGTGGATCATTCTCCACGCCAGGCATTTCCGGCAAGTGACGATGGACGCCCGCGACTGCCGACGTCCCCGCGTGATATACATGCGACATCGCGTTTGAACCCGCCGGACCACCGCTCGAATATCCCGACGAGTTGTATCCTGACGTGGTCGGATGGACCATCCAAGTTTCACCTCCAGAACGCGGCACCGCCGATGGTGCGGGAGTGCTCCGCGGTGCTTGGATCACGCGGTGCGGAGGCGAAGCAGCGGCCATCGGATACGCGGACGCCGGCATCCACCGAGGCTCGGACGGGGCCAACCATTGCCCATCCTGGTCGAGCACAGACGACTCCATTTCTACATAGGCGGCCCGTTCGACTTCACCGCGTCGCATTTCAACGCTCTGTGTAGTTTTATCACTCTGTGTAGTTTCATCACTCTGTGCAACTCCATCACTCTGTGCACTGCGATTCTCCGGGGCGACCGAGGAATTGCGAATCGGCCTGGCCAGCGTCGGTGATTCCTTCGAGCTCGCTACTCGACGCGAAGATCTCCGAGGAGTCGACTCAGTGGTTTCATACGCCGGTTGAACGGGATCCCCCGGACCGTTCGGTTCCCCCAAACTTCCGACATGGGCGACGCGTACCGGCGGAGGCAAAAACGCGTCCCAATTCCGTTCCCCACCGGTCTGCTGCGCACTCGCAGTTGACAACACAACAAACAACGAAGTGAACGAAAGACCATAGGCAACAAATCCGCCCAGAAAATCGGCAAGCCAAGAACGCATCGATATCCATCCTAAAGGGAATCCATCCGACGATCCCCATCAGACAGAATCATCGATCCTCTCCGCCTACCAAAACCGACGCCCCGCTCGCAAGTGCACTGGAAAAACACGTGCACTGGAAAACAAGCACAAGGAAAAATCGCCTGCGAGCCGACTGCCGTCTGCTTTTGCGATACCCCCGACCCCGAATTGCAAGATGCGCACAGACGCCCTCTGGATTCTCTGAGACAATCAGGCGCCTGCCGAATCGGTGCAACGGACGGAGCCCCCCAACGCTGCCCCCCCCAACACTGCCAACCACGTTGCCATCATTCTCCACGGCATTGCCCACCTCCATCTCCCCTCCCACAAAGTTTGAACCGACGTGATCACTAGCAAAAAACGGGTCAAGCACTTGGCGTTCGCGATCCTGGCCGTCGTCATGATTTCGTTTCACGCGGTGCCGTCGTCAGCCCAGCGTCCGCAACCGATTCCTGACTTCACCCGCGGAGGAAAAACCGACGGCAGCCACGACTGGACGCTCGGTGCCACCGGAGCAAGAGGTTGGATCTACGCATGGAAACACACCGCCGATGCCCGTCAAATCTTGATCACACGTGTGGCGAGAAACTCGCCCTCGGACGGCATCCTCGAACGCGGCGACGTCATTTTGGGAGTCGAAGGTGAGCCGTTTGATGACGACGCACGAATTCAGTTCGCCCGCGCGTTAACCCAGGCCGAACGGAACAAGTCCGACGGCATTCTCAAACTCATCCGCTGGCGAAACGGGCAAACCGAGAACGTTGAGATTCGGGTCCCCGTGATGGGCACGTACAGTGACACCGCCCCGTACGACTGCGAAAAGTCAGCCCGGATTTTGGAACAAGGCTGCGACGTGATCGCCGAAAACGGACTCCGCCGCGTCTCAATCTCCAACAACATCAACGCTCTCGTTTTGCTCGCCACCGAGAATCCAAAGTACCGTCCGATGCTGGCCGACTACGCCCGGAAGGTCTCCCGATACTATGCGGACTCTTTTGCGACATGGTACTACGGCTACTCGATCATGTTTCTCGCCGAGTATGCGTTGGCGACCGGCGACGAGTCCGTGATGCCGGGTTTGAAACGGTTGGCTCTCGAAGCAGCTCATGGCCAGAGCAAGGTGGGGTCCTGGGGGCATCGATTCGCATTGCCTGATGGCCGCGTTGGTGGATACGGCTGCATGAATTCACCTGGCATCCCTCTCACCATTTCGATGGTGCTCGCACGCGAAGCCGGCGTGGATCATCCGGACGTGGACCTCGCGATCACCCGGTCGGCGCGTTTCTTGAGATGGTATGTCGACAAGGGAGCGATTCCCTATGGTGATCACGCGCCGTGGCCCGGTCATGAAGACAACGGCAAGTGTTCGATGGTCGCTGTGCTGTTTGACTTGCTCGGCGACGCCGAAGCGGCGAGTTTTTTCTCCAAGATGGCCACCGCCGCCTACGATGAACGCGAAAGGGGACACACCGGCATTTTTTTTAATATCCTATGGGCCATCCCTGGCGTCTCTCGCTGCGGGCCACAGGCTGTTAACTCTTACTGGCGCGAGCAATCTTGGTACTACGATTTGGCTCGCGGCTGGGACGGCTACTACCGCTACCAGGGTTCACCTGTTGGTGAAGAAGAACACGGCAAGTACGCCGACTTTGACAGCACGGGGGCCTACCTGTTGGCCTACGCCCTGCCGCTGAAGAGCCTCTACATCACCGGCAAGAAACCGAGTTCGGTCCGCCCACTTACGAAACCTGAAGTAGATGAAGTCATCGCGGCGGGACGCGGTTTCTTTGAAACCAAAAAGAAGGACCGATTCCGATACCACCTTCGCAGCGATTCGGACTTACTCAGCGGTCTCTCCAGTTGGTCACCTCCGGTTCGAAAACGTTCGGCCCTGGAACTCGGCAAACGAAAAGGGAATTACCAACCGGGCATCTTGAAACTACTGGCATCGGATGACCGCTACTCTCAATACGGTGCCGCCGAAGCACTCGGCCAGCTCGGTCGACACGGCGACGTGACCGCCAGTGTGTCTGCCCTGACCGACGCACTCGAAGCCGAAGATCCGTGTCTGCGGATCCTTGCCGGTGAAGCCTTGGCGAGCCTCGGCAGACCAGCGAGGCCCGCCGTTCCCAAGATGCTCGAGCGTCTCGCAAACACCGATCCGGAGAACGACCCTCGAGGGATGGAACAGCGTTTCCTTTGCTTCAGCTTGTTTGACCGTCGCGGGGGACTGATCGGAGAATCGATCGACGGAGTCGACCGTGAACTCCTGCTGCGAGCGGTCCGAGTGGGCCTGCAGAACGAAGACGGTCGGGCACGCGGCAGCGTCGGCTCGGTGTACGAACACCTGACGTACGAAGAAATTAAACCCATCCTGCCCGCGATTCATCAGGCGATTGTCGAGCCCGCCCCGAGTGGAATCATGTTCGCCAACGGCATCCGTCTGAGCGGCGTCGCGTTGCTCGCCAAACACCGAATCCGCGAAGGCATGCCGCTGTGCATCCAAATCATGGAGATCGAAAAATGGGGCAAAAAGAAACGCATCGCCGAATGCCTCAATACACTCGAAACCTACGGCGCGGCCGCCAGACCGGTTTTGCCTGAGCTTCGACAGCTCGAAAAAGACTTACTCGCCCACAGCGAATCGCGAATGTTGTCTCCGATCATTCAGCAATTGCGAGACCTGATCCGAGACGTCGAAAATGCGACCGGAACGGTGAAACTTCGCAGCATCACCGAAACGCAGGCGGGATAATTAATCCTCGGCTGAACTTCGCTGCCGGTTGTACTTTAACCCGGGGAAGAAGAAACATCCGGCCGCGACGACTCCGAAGATGAGATGGGCGTGCCGGGGGACCACGGCCATCGCGACGGCCGCAACCAACAACGAAATGGCTTGCAGGTAGAACGCTCCGGTGAGCATGCCGGCTTTGATGATAAACACCATCCCGCTGATCACGCCGAGCATGGGGGCGAGGGACAACACTTCCAGTTCCAACCACCACTCGAGCGGGAACAGCATCGCGATCGCAATCATGCTCGATCCCCATACGTGCGCAACCTGACGCTCAATAAAAGTGACTGGCCCCATTCGCTGGCGCAGTTTCCAAAACACCGCCGCCCAAGCCCCGACACCGAGAACCCACACGGCCACATAGATCGAACGGCGCCCCTCGCCCGCGAGCGACATTTGCCATGTCAGCAAACTCGCTACCAACAACACCAAGGAATGCCACATCCACAGCAATCCCCACTTTTCCAAGACGTCCGCGTGGTGTGTATCACGAAACATCCTCGCGATGACTTGGTTGAAGTGACCGCTCAACGCCGAAACACGCTCGTCGGCGAGATACGCCTTCAGATCTTTGATCAACTCCTCAGTCGACTGGTACCGGAGGTCCACCGGTTTTTGCAGACACCGCGTGACAATCATCTCGAGGTCACGATCGAGCCCCGGACGCAGCGTTCGTGGTGGCGTGGGATCCTGTTCGATGACCTGCATCACCAATTCCATCGCCGAATCGCCGACAAACGGAGCCCGCCCCGCGAGCGCGTAGTACAGCACGCAACCGAGCGAATAAACATCGCTGGCGACGCCAACGTCTCGGCGACTGCCCGACGCTTGCTCAGGTGACATGTACGCAGGCGTGCCGACCAGCATTCCGCTGCGTGTCAGATCTCCCTTTGCGCCGATGTGCTTTGCCAATCCGAAATCGGTCAGCATCGGTGCCCCTTGGCGGCCGAAGAGGATGTTGCTCGGTTTGATATCCCGGTGCAGAATGCCGGCCGCATGAGCCACCGAGACCGCTTCCGCGACGGCAACAATCATCTCGCAAGCCTCGCGGGCGTTCATCGGACCGTCCGCGACCTTTTGCGTGAGCGTTTGCCCCTCGATCAACTTCATACTGAAAAAGGGGCGCCCATCGACATCCCCGACTTCGTATACCGGGACGATCCCAGGGTGTTCGAGTGACGCGGTTGCGGACGCCTCGGCAAGAAAACGCTGCAGGTCCGCATCGCTCGCCAACCGCCCCCGCAGAATCATCTTGATCGCGACCTCACGATCGAGCGAACGCTGGCGAGCTCGAAACACGACCCCCATGCCGCCGCGTCCGATTTCTTCGATCAAGTCATAGTCACCAATCGTTGTCGGCAGACGCAGTGCCCGAGCCGGCGAACCTTCGTCGGCCACACCACCATCGCCGCTCGAGAGCGTTTCGTCGGTGGGAGAAACCACCGGCGAGCCCGACGCGATCGCATCTCCCGACGCGCGACGGCCCGGCGTTTCATCGCGGACTGCCCCGGCGGTGTCGGTGACGAGTACCGTGCCCCAGAGATGACGTAGATCCGATGCGAGTTCTGGATGCTCGCGGCAGACCGACTCCAAGTCGGTAATCTCACCACCGCAGACCCGATCGGTCATTTCAGCCAAGACGTCGGCGAGACGTTGCTCATGCTCGTCTCGTTCGATGTCAGGCGTGTTCATCAGTCAGGTCGCTGGTGTCATTCCGATTGGGGCGTGTCAAAGATCCGATCGCCCGCGTCGCCCAGTCCGGGCACGATGAAGGCGTTCTCGTTGAGCGACGGGTCGACCGCCGCCACATAGATCTTAACGTCCGGGAAATCCCGCGCGACGCGATCGAGGCCCGGTTGGGCGGCGATGATGCTGAGCACGCGGATGTCCGAAACACCCCAACGCTGCAGTCGCCGCACGACCAATTCGATGCTGCCACCGGTCGCGAGCATCGGGTCGAGCACCAACGCGACATCGGCGGCGTTACTGCGTGGCAGTTTGTCGTAATAACCGACCGGCTCGGCGGTTTCCTCGTTTCGATACAAACCGAGGTGCCAAACCGAAGCGTCTGGGATCAACTCGAGCAGCGGATCGACCATCCCGAGCCCCGCTCGAAGGACCGGCACGATCGCGATCTCCGCATTCAACTGCTCGCACATCGTGGTCGTGATCGGCGTTTGGACCTCAACCTCCCGCATCGGAATGTCTTCGGTCGCGTGCACACCGATCAGCATCGCCAACCGCGAGACCAGGGCACGGAACTCGCACGGCCGGGTCGCCCGGTCACGCAAGGCCGACAAATGATGAGACACCAACGGGTGGTCGAGAATGAAGACGTGATTGGCCGTCATCGGATCAGTCCAAAGATTGCGTGATCGCTCGTTTCGGTTCGTTTGCTTGCAATCTAGGTCATTCCTGTCCCCGACGACAGTAGGAGCCAAGGCTCAAAAAACACCTTCGAGGTCACGCAGAAAGAGGGAACGAAAGAGAAAAACCGAAGCGTCCATCCGATCGAAAACTGCGACACCGATACAGGCGTCTGCCTCCGCGGCCCCCCGTTTTGCGAAAGCCCGCCCCCGGGACTGCGGGCCTATCCCATGAAGGAGGCAAATCTGCTAGTTTGCCCCTCGTTTTCGGTACCATGATCGACCAAAATGCTCGTTCTTGGGATTTCGGATTGCCGGTAGCCGCTGAGCCGTCTCGTCGGCACACCCTCACCAATCCGATCCCGTGCCTTCCCTATTCCCCATCTAACCCTGCGGACAAACGATGTCAGAAGACGCAACCGCCAACCATCGCATCGCGACCCAAGCTCTTCATGCCGGACAGGTTGCCGACCCGACGACCAAATCACGGGCGGTGCCGATCTACGCAACGACGAGCTACCAATTCGATAGCACCGATCACGCGGCGGCTCTGTTCGGGCTGACCGAATTCGGCAACATCTACAGCCGACTGATGAACCCCACGGTGGACGTCCTGGAAAAACGGCTCGCCGCGATGGACGGAGGCGTCACCGGGCTGTGCTTCGCATCGGGCCAGGCTGCGATCACGGCGGCAATTCTGACAATCGCGCACAGTGGCCAAAACATCATCAGCAGCACGTCGCTCTACGGCGGTACGTGGACGCTGTTCACTCAAACGCTGAAAAATCTCGGCATCGAAGTTCGCTTCTTCGATCCGGACAAACCCGAAGACATCCACGGACTCGTCGACGAGAACACGCGACTGGTCTACATGGAGAGCATCGGCAACCCACGCAACGACGTGCCGGACTTCAAGGCCATCACTGACGCGGCCCACACGGCGCCTCCATGGTGCCTTGCCCGTCCTTTGCGACAACACTGTCATGACACCGATGTTGCTCCGCCCGATCGAACACGGCGTCGACATCGTGATCTACAGCACGACCAAGTTCCTCGGCGGCCACGGCGTTCACATCGGCGGCGCGGTAATCGACAGCGGCAACTTCAAATGGGCGGACCAGCCCGAGAAATGGCCGGAATTCTGCGGCCCGTCTCCTTCTTACCACGGCGCCGTTTTCGAAGAGCACCTGCGTGGAATGGGCAACATCGCCTACAACATCCACATTCGAACTCACTGGCTGCGTGATACCGGGGCGGCAATGAGCCCGTTCGCGGCGTTCTTGTTCCTAATGGGTATCGAGACGTTGCACCTGCGGATGCCGCGTCACTGCGAGAACGCTCAGAAGATCGCCGAGTTCCTCGAGTCGCACGACTCGGTCGAATGGGTCAACTACCCCGGATTGCCCGGACACACTCACCGCGCCAACGCGGACAAATACCTTACCAACGGCAAAGGTGCGATCCTCGGCTTCGGCATCAAAGGTGGCATGGAAGCGGGCAAGAAGTTCATCAACGCCTGCAAACTGTGTTCGCACTTGGCCAACATCGGTGACGCGAAAACGCTCGTCATCCACCCTGCGAGCACGACGCACCAACAACTCTCCGAAGACGAGCAACGTCGCGCCGGGGTCAGCCCCGAGTACATCCGCATGTCGGTCGGTATCGAAGATGCCGATGACATCATCGATGACTTAAAACAAGCCCTCGCGGCGGCTTCCGCCTAGGCGGGACGCAGAACGCTTCGTTCATTAAACACGAACGCGGCAACTGAGAACCTATCCGAAAACTGATCAGCCGCCCGGCGTTCGCCGCGGCTCACAAGGGACAACCGGGGCAATCGCCCGCCGGCTCATTGGTCCGTTGAGGTTTTCGGATAGGTTCTTAGCATGATTATTCCATAGCCCGACGCGTGACGGCTTGTCGATTTAATCAAGAGTCAACCTGTTTTCGTTTAACCGGTAGCCGTAGGCGACGTGCAGTAGCAAGCAAGTCGCCTACAGCTGACCGTTAAACGAATAAATCAACAGCCCGGTGAGCGAGGGATTTCGCGTAAATCCCTCCCAACGAATCGGGCCATCGTTAACAATAGTCAAAACCAGCTTGAACGAACGCTTCGAGCACTTCCGGGTCGAAGCGACTACCGATGCACGGCATGGCGACTACCGACGAGAGTTTTAACACCGAAAATTCGAGCACCGACGACATCCGCAGCGATGCGCCACTGGTGCACGCCAAAACGGTTTGGTTCGATGAACCGCTGTCGCTCGAACGCGGTGGCGAACTGCCGAAAATTCGCTGCTGCTACGAAACCTGGGGGACGCTCAACGAAGACGCCTCCAACGCGGTGCTGGTTTGCCATGCGGTATCGGGCGACTCCCACGCGGCCCGCCACGACGCAGACGACCAACCGGGATGGTGGGATGGGCTGATCGGACCTGGACTACCGATCGACACGGATCGCTTCTTCGTCGTCTGCCCCAATGTGCTCGGCGGCTGCCGTGGAACCACCGGCCCCGGCGACCTGCGATGGGTGCCAGAGGACGCTCAAGTTCAGGACGCTCAGGTTCAGGACGACCGCCCTTCCAACAGCGACGCATCCCAAGACAGCACCGCCCAACCGAACGCCCAGACCGCTTCCGAACTGCCTTACGGGGCCGACTTTCCACGCATCACAATCGGGGACATGGTGGAAGTCCAACGGCGACTCGCCGATTACCTCGGAATCCGAAAGTGGCGTGCAATCGTTGGCGGATCGCTCGGTGGTCACCAAGCCCTGCAGTGGGTTAGCCGTTATCCCGATTGCACCCAAACATGCGTCGCCATCGCCACCTCACCGCGATTGACCAGCCAAGCACTCGGGTTCGACGTGATCGCCCGCAACGCGATCCAAACCGACCCGCACTTCCAAGGCGGGCAGTACTACGGCACCAATCAACGCCCCGACACTGGTCTGGCCATCGCCCGCATGCTCGGGCACATCACCTACCTCAGCGTCGAGGCGATGGAGGCAAAGTTCGATCCCGATCGACACGACCCTCGACAGATCGCGTCACAATTCGAACAACGCTTCAGCATCGGATCTTACCTCGCCCACCAGGGCCAAAAATTCACCACACGTTTCGACGCCAACAGCTACATCACCCTCTCGATGGCGATGGACCTATTCGACCTCGGCGGCACGCGGTTGAAACTGATGGAAACGTTCGACGAGTGCACCTGCGATTTCCTCGTGATCAGCTTCAGCAGCGACTGGCTGTTTCCACCGTCGCAGTCCCGCGAAATCGTCAACGCCCTCACGGCACTCGACAAACGAGTCACCTACGCGGAAATCACGACCGACGCCGGACACGATGCGTTCCTGATCGCCAAAGACATGGCAACCTACGGCCCGCTCGTCCAGGAACGACTCTGGCAATCATCCGAAAAACCACAGGACACCGCCGCCGCGGCACAACAGACGCCTGCCGACGACTCTCCGGTGCACCTGACGGTTGCCGAAGAGTCGATTCTCGACTTCATCCCGGCCGGCAACAGCGTGCTCGACCTCGGCTGCGGCACGGGCGAATTGCTCGCCGCGATCCGCGACAGAAACTTGGGGACACCCATGCGATTGATGGGCGTCGAGGTTGCCCAGGAAAACATCCTGGCGACCGCGATGCGAGGGATCGACGTGATCGACTACGACCTCAACAACGGCCTGCCCGCGTTCATTGACAACCAATTCGACGTCGTCGTGCTAAACGCGACTTTGCAGGCGGTCAAAAACGTCGTCGAACTGCTCGAAGAAATGCTGCGAGTCGGAAAACGCGCGATCATTAGCTTCCCGAACTTTGCCTACAAAGCATTGCGTGAAGACTACGTCACGAGGGGACGCTCACCGCGGGCCGCGGGCGAATTCGACTTTGATTGGCACAACACGCCAAACCGCCGCTTTCCCACGATCGCGGATGTCCATGACCTACTCGTCGAGATGAATGTCGACATCGACAAGGAGATCTACTGGGACGTCAGCCAATCGCGTCACATCGCCGCCGATGACGATCCCAATCTCAACGCCGATACTGCAGTGATGGTGATCCACCGATCCTAAAGACGGGCTCCCGTGACAGTTCCAGCGAATCCGTGCCCCCAATAGGCACACAAGGCATTAGTAGTTCATCCCAGCCTACTCTTGGTAGTGGATCGTGTGAAAGACCCACATGCAGCAGGATCATTCACAAGATCCACTACCCCCTACCCGAGAAACAAGTGCCGTAGGCCGGATCAAGCGTTAGCGAAGTTCCGGCACCTGCACACCGCCGGATGGGCGTCGCAAAGCCTCCTTCATCCGGCCTACTTTGGCCCCCAAAACCCAGGCCACCTCAAAAAGCTGCGTTGAAAGACTAGGCCTGCTTGATCGCCTTCATCACCGCTTCGCCCATTTCGGCGGGGCTCGGTGCGACGACGATTCCGGCGTCTTCGAGAGCGGCGACTTTTTCTTCGGCCGTTCCCTTACCACCGCTGATGATTGCACCGGCGTGGCCCATGCGTTTGCCGGGAGGTGCGGTGCGACCGGCGATGAACGCGGCGACCGGCTTGGTCACGTGTTCCTTGACGTAGGCGGCGGCTTCTTCTTCGGCGCTGCCTCCGATTTCGCCGATCATCAAGATCGCTTCGGTTTGGTCATCTTCCTGATACAGTTTGAACAGGTCGATGTAGTTCGTGCCAACGATCGGGTCGCCCCCCAAACCGACGCACGTGCTCTGACCGAGCTTCAAGTTGCTCGTTTGCCAAACGGCTTCGTACGTCAACGTTCCCGAACGGCTCATCACGCCGATCTTGCCTGGCGTGTGAATGTAGCCCGGCATGATGCCGATCTTGCACTCGCCCGGCGTGATCAAACCGGGGCAGTTAGGACCGATCAAGATCGAGTTGCTCGCTTTGACCTTTTCATAAACACGAACCATGTCAATGACAGGCACGCCTTCGGTGATCGCGGCGATGATTTTGATTCCCGCATCGACTGCTTCGAGAATCGCATCGGCGGTGAACGGAGGCGGGACGAAAATCATCGTCGCATCGGCACCGGTTTGCTCAACCGCTTCTTCAACGGTATCGAAAACAGGCATGCCTTCGACGTCTTGACCACCTTTACCCGGTGTGACTCCGCCGACGAGCTGCGTGCCGTAGTCGCGGCATCCCATCGCGTGGAACTTACCCGCGTTGCCCGTGATTCCTTGGCAAATCACTTTCGTATTTTTATCGACCAGAATACTCATGAGGTTAGCTTTTAGCTTTTTGGCTGCCGGTGACGTGGATTTGGCTCGATCACGCGGCAGGAGGAGTGAGATGAATGAGTGTGAAAGCTAGCCGCCGGGAAACCGCTCGGCGTCCCGGCTGACCGTACGAAAAGCCTAGGCGGTTGCCGCAACGATTTTCTTCGCCGCGTCAGTAAGGTCCACCGCCGTGATCACGTCGACGTCGCTGTCTTCGAGCATCTTGCGACCTTCTTCGACTTCGGTGCCTTCGAGCCGAACGACGAGCGGCACGTTGAAGCCCACCTCTTTGCTCGCTTCGATCAACGCCGATGCGATCGTCGTGCAACGCGCGATGCCACCAAAGATATTCACGAGCACGCCCTTGCAGTTTTCATCTGAAAGCAAGATCCGGAACGCTTCGGTCACCTGAGCCGCGTTGGCACCGCCACCGACGTCGAGGAAGTTGGCAGGTTCGCCGCCGTGGTACTTGATGATGTCCATCGTCGACATGGCCAAACCGGCACCGTTGACGAGACACGCAATGTTGCCGTCGAGTTTGACATAACTCAGTCCCGCCTTGCCGGCACGGATCTCACTCTCTTCCTCTTCGCTGAGGTCACGCAGCGATTCGAGGTCCTGGTGACGGAACATCGCGTTTTCGTCGAACGTGATTTTGGCGTCCAAAGCGATCATCTCGCCCGATCCCGTAATCACCAATGGGTTAACTTCGGCGAGGGCACAATCGTAATCGATGAAGAAACGACACATCGCGGTCATGAACTTGAACGCACTCTTGGCCGCCGGCCCTTCGATGCCGAGCTTCTTGCAAAGCTTGCGAACTTGGAACGCTTCCAATCCGATCGCCGGATCGAACGCTTCCTTGTGGATCAACTCTGGAGTTTCCTCAGCGACCTTTTCGATCTCGACCCCACCCTCGGTGCTGACCATCAGGACCGGTTTGCAGGTCACTCGGTCAACGACAATTCCGAGATACAACTCGCGAGCGATATCGCACCCGGCCTCGACAAACACCTTGCCGACGGTTTGGCCTTCGGGACCGGTTTGGATCGTGACCAGTTTGTTGCCCAGCAATCCGGCTGCGGCCGCTTTGGCCTCATCCGCGGATTTGCACAACACGACACCCTTTTGGTCCGGGTTGTCGATAATGTTGCCTTTCCCGCGGCCGCCCGCGTGGATTTGGGCTTTGACGACGGCAATTTTTCCGCCGAGCTTCTCATACGCAGCCGCTGCTTCTTCAGGCGTTGTCACCATGTGCCCCTCGAGCACGGGGACGCCAGCGGCGCGGAAGAGTTCTTTTCCTTGATACTCGTGAATTTTCATCAGGACGAATCCCGCAGGTCGGGTCAGGGTAGAGTGAGGTTCAATGACGCAGCCGCAAAATATACGTTGCATCCCCAACACTGACCACGGGGCAGCCATCGCGATCCCGTCGAGCTCGTCAAGACGGCTTCGATCTGATCACCCGACCGCGTCTTTCACCGAAAACTGCCTCCCGCAGAAGGCTCACGATGGAGGATTCACGGGGGAGAAATCACGGGGGAGAAATCACATAAGAAATCACGAGGCGTCCACGTTTTGATACGTCGTGAAACCGCCGCTGAGGTTCTTCGCCCGGAATCCTTTCTGCATCAGCAAACGAGTCGCCATGTATCCGCGTTGGCCGACCTTGCAGTAGACCGCAACATCCCGATCACGCGGAACCTCCTCGAGACGCTCACGGAGCTGCTCGAGCGGCACGTTGACCGCTCCATCGACGTGCCCGGCGGAAAATTCCGAGGGTGTCCGAACGTCAAGCAGGAAGTACGGCCCGCTCGAATCGCCCATGGCCGACTCGTGAACCTCTTTGGCATGAACGACCGGTTGATCCCCCCGCAGCACCCCGGCGGCGACGAACCCCGCCATGTTGACCGGATCCTTCGCCGAGCCAAACTGAGGCGCATAACACAGCTCAACCTCCTCGAGATCGTAGACCGTCATGCCGGCCTGAATCGCCATCGCGATCACATCAATCCGTTTATCAACGCCGTTGATCCCAACCGCCTGCGCCCCCAACACCTTGCCGTCCTCGGGGGAGAAGAGCAGCTTTAAACTCATCGGCGTCGCACCGGGGTAGTACCCCGCGTGATCCGCCGGATGAACGTACACTTTTTCAAAAGGCAGCCCCGTTCGCTGCAGAACCTTTTCGCTCAGTCCCGTCATCGCCGCGGCTCTGCCGAAGACACCAACAATCGCCGTTCCCTGCGTTCCGCGATACTCCGAATCACGACCAAAGATATGATCCGCCGCGATGCGTCCCTGTCGGTTCGCCGGTCCCGCGAGCGGAATCTGAGTCGCCTCGCCCGTGACCGCACAACGCACCTCGGTCACGTCACCGACTGCGTAGATGTCTGGATCATTGGTTTGCATGTGCGGATTGGTGATCACGCCACCTCGATCCCCACACGCGATTCCCGCTTCCAACGCCAAGACGTTCTCTGGACGAACTCCGATACAGACGACCGCGAAGTCCGCATCCACCACCTCGCCAGACTTCAAGTGCACCGACAACCCGGATTCGCTCTCTTCGAATCGTTCGGCAGAGTCAGCTAAACGCAGCCGCACACCCTCGTCGCGGAGCAAGCCGTGAAGCGGTTCGATCATTTCTTGGTCCCATGGCGGTAGGACCTGATCGGAAAGTTCGACCAGCGTCGTTTCAACGCCGCGGCGAACCATGTTCTCAACGACTTCGATGCCGATGAACCCCGCCCCCACCACGACGACCCGCTGTGGTGTGTCCGGCGAACCTGCCGTCGACGGACCACCTTTGGATCGCACCAACGCGTGCAACCGGTCCGCATCGGGAAGGTCTCGCAGGCTCAACACACGTTCGCCGTCGATCCCGGGAATCGGCGGTTTAAAGGCCGACGCCCCGGTCGCATATATCAGTTTGTCATACGCCTCGTCGTAGGTATCGCCCGACTGCAAATCGCGAACCGTCACCGTTTTTTGCTGCCGGTTGATTTGTGTGACTTCCGTCAACGTGCGAACGTCGAGACGATATCGTTGTCGGAGGCGTTCCGTTGGAGCCACCAACAATTTGTCTCGCGACTCAATCTTTCCCCCGACATAGTAGGGCAACCCACAGTTGGCGAACGACGGCTCAGGACCGCGTTCGAACAATACAATCTCAGCGTCTTCGCTCAAACGACGTGCCCGTGCGGCAGCCGACGCGCCACCCGCAACAGCCCCAATGATGACGATCTTCATGACCCAATGTCCTAAACGAGTTCCAACCGAATCCTGACAACAACAAACCAATCCGCAGCGACCTCCGCGGGCAACCCACCGGAGATCGCAAATCATTGAATGCCTATCTCACCTGACACGCATGCGTTTGACAACGATTCCATGGCATCTTTGCGAGCATCATGCCCATCCCACAGGTGTCTGTCACTCCGGCGAAAACCAACCCCGCGCCAATGAACGCCGACAATCCCGCGAACATCGGGTCAACCAACATCGCCAAGATCGCTCCGACAAACACCAACGCCCCGGCAACAATGCGAACTTGGCGTTCGAGTGAAACCGCTTTCTTGCCACGAACGACTGGCAACCCCGCACGGTCCCACGCCTCCGTCCCTCCGTCGACACTGACCACGTTGTCATAGCCCGCCTCGTAAAACTGCTTGCATGCCATCGCGGATCGACCGCCGCTCTTGCAGATCACATACAAGGGACGGTTCTTCTGAGCGTATTTTTCGTACGCCGATTTGGGTTCGAGCGAATCGAGCGGAACGCTCTGGGCGTTCTCTGCATGGACCTCGCGATACTCCGTCGGCATGCGAACATCGATCAAACTCACCCCGTGCTCGGCGTCTACATTGGCCAACTCTTGCACTGATATAGTCTTCATCACCTGAACCTCATTTCGCAAGGTAGCGAAAATACGATATGTTAAAAAAGCGAAAATGAACGAACCTCAACCGCCGTCGGATTCACGGCGGCTGCAAGGCTCGAGTCTCTCTAAATATTGGAATTCATCGACCGTCGCTCCGCGTAAAGACTCCACAGCGAAAGACTCCACAGCGGCGGCACACTGAACGACTGGCCTCGAAAGCGACTACGACAGAAAACGACCTTCGATACACGCCATCAGTTTTGCCAAATGCGGTTCGGCGACCTGATAGAATACGCGACGCCCTTCCCGTTCACTCGTGAAGAAACCGCATCGCTGCAGTAACCTCAAATGCTCCGAGGCGACGTTGTCGGGGACCTCGCAGTCCGCCGCTAATTCGCCCACGGTGTAGCGACCATGCAACAGTAACTGCACCATTCGCAGTCGCACAGGATGGGCGAGCGTCTTGAGACATTCGGCCGCATCGCCGAGCTCCTGGACGCTGCCCTTTGGCTTGGAGGCAGCCTTGGCGGTGGCGGTCGTTTTGGAAGCACCTTTTTTCATGATCGAGTTATTCTTGACTGAACGTGCGTGATTTCGGGTCGAAACGGGTTTCCTACGAGTCGTCTCCTGTCCTGTCAATATATCGGAAGGTCACGATATGTCAAT
The DNA here is from genome assembly GCF_000346505.1 of Aporhodopirellula sallentina SM41. Lineage (GTDB taxonomy): Bacteria > Planctomycetota > Planctomycetia > Pirellulales > Pirellulaceae > Rhodopirellula > Rhodopirellula sallentina. Next base: position 12,063 of record NZ_ANOH01000383.1, on the reverse strand, counting down.
TCAGTTTTTTCTCGCGGTTTTCGGATGATTCCTCGACTCTCACTCCACGACATCCATAAAACGTTCGGCGCCACTCGCGCACTCGACGGTGTCGACCTGCACGTCCGCCCCGGAGAGGTCCACGCGATCATCGGTGAAAACGGGGCCGGCAAGAGCACCTTAATGCGGGTCCTCAGCGGCGCCCACCAACCCGACCGCGGCGAGATCCGAATCGACGGATCGCTCACCCGTTTCGCCGGCCCACGCGATTCCCAATCCGCCGGCATCGCGATGATCTATCAGGAACTCAACCTCGCCCCGGACCTGACCGTCTGCCAAAACATCATGCTCGGGCGAGAACCGGTCCGCGCCCGGTCCGCGTTCGGTCAACTCGCTCGCGGCATCGGATGGGTTGATCGCGACTCCGAACGTCGCCTGGCAACCGACGCACTCGCGAAACTGAACTGCTCTCATTTACCGCTCGATCGCCCCGCCAGCAAACTATCGCTCGCCGAACAACAAATGGTCGAGATCGCACGAGCAATTGTGACGTCGTCGGTTAGCTCGTCCGATGACATTTCCGACTCACTCAAACTGCTCATCCTGGATGAACCCACCAGCAGTTTGACTCAAGTGGACACCCAACGACTTTTCGATGTTATCAATCGGCTCAGCCAGTCCGGTGTCAGCGTTCTCTACATCAGTCACTTTCTCGAAGAGTGCGAACGCATCGCCGACCGCTTTACCGTGCTACGCGATGGACGAACCGTTGCCACAGGACGAATGCCAACGACAGACAGTTCCCCCGCCGATTCCGACTCACCCCACGAGCAGACCGAATCGAAAAACGAAAAGGACATCGACGAGAATCCGCCCGTTCCGATGGGAGACATCATCCGGTACATGGTCGGCCGCGAAATGTCGGACCTGTATCCGCATTTCACCCACACTCGTGGCGATGTCGCTCTCGAAGTAAACCAACTCCAATCGGCGGATGGACCGCAATCGGTCAGCTTCGAACTCCACTACGGCGAGATTCTGGGATTCGCCGGCTTGATCGGCGCGGGACGAACCGAAACCCTTCGAACGATCTTCGGTCTCGACACGTTAACGGGTGGCAGTGTCCGAATCGCGAGGCGAGACAACAACGACCGATCGACGGGACCACGTCGCCCGGATCTCAGTTGGTCGCATGACTCGATGGGGATTGTTTCAGAGGATCGAAAGAACGAAGGCCTTTTCCTGCAGCGAAGCCTTACCGACAACCTCACCGCCACTCGCTTGGACGCCTATCGGCGGACCGGACTGCTTTCCTCGTCCGCGATGTCTCGAGCGACCGAGCAGTGGATGAAGAACCTCGACGTCAAAGCCGCCTCGCCGAATCAACCAATCGGGGAGTTGTCCGGCGGCAACCAACAGAAGATCGCCTTGGCACGACTGCTACACCACAACTGCGATATTCTTCTGCTCGATGAACCAACACGAGGGATCGACATCGGCAGCAAAAGCGTCATCTACCGGCAAATCGGTGAACTCGCCGCGGCGGGAAAGGCGATTATCCTCGTCAGCAGCTACTTACCGGAATTGCTCGGCGTTTGTGACCGGATCGGCGTTTTCGCAACCGGCAGGCTCACTGAGATTCGCGAAACCGCCCAGTGGACCGAACATGATTTGCTCGCCGCGGCGATCAATGAGTCAGACGCTCTCGGAGGCTAATCGGTACAGACCGCATCAACGGAAAAACTTGAGGGTCACTGCGGTTTTTCGAACGGGCTTCCCGGGGAATAGTGGACAGGTATGCCCCCCAAACTAGCTTTCGTTACACCTTCTAGTTTGCTCGGACCGTCGGAAGACGTTCCGATTGTCTGTCCCTCAAAGGAAACCCCTGTGAAGAAACTGTCTTTGACCTTCGCAGTCGCTTTGACAGCCGTATCGTACGGTTCTGTCGCTCAAGCCGACTGCTGCGGATCGTCCGCACCTGCTCCCGCACCCGCATGTGGCGGATGCTCTGACACGCTCGCCGGCGAATCCGCTGGTCCCGCAATCGTCAGCGATGGCGGCTGCGGCCCTGTCATGACGACCCAAACCGTCATGGTTCCACAACAAATCACTGAAACACAAACAGTGACTGTTACGGAAATGAAACAAGAAACGCGTCAACGTACTTACAACGTTGTCAAATGTGTTCCACGCACCGAAACACGCACTCGCACGGTTGCCAAACAGGTGCCACGCGAAGTAACCAAGTCGGAAACGTACACCGTCATGGTGCCGACCGAGCAGACAGAGGACTACACCGTTCAAGTTCCTGTCACGACGCAAGTCGAAGAAACTTACACCGTCATGGTTCCAAAGACCGAAGTCGTCGAAGAAACCTACTCGGTTCAAGTTCCCGTCACGACCCAAGTCGAAGTCCCTTACACCGTGTGTGTTCCCTACACCGAAACGGCGACTCGCACTTACACCGTGAACGTTCCTTACACCGAAATGGTTGAGAAGAGCTACAACGTTTGCGTTCCTTACACCGAGAACGTTGAACAAACTTACTCGGTTCAGGTTCCTTACACCGAACAAGTCGCTCAGACGTACACCGTTCGTGTTCCTTACACCGAAACCAAAGAAGTCAGCTACACCGTTAGCGTTCCTTACACCGAAACCATGACCGGTACTCGTACCGTCTGCCAACGTGTTCCAGTGACCAAGTATCGCACTGTCAGCAAAGACATGGGCAGCTACCAATGTGTCACCGAAGAAGTTCCTGCAGCCGGCGGTTGCGGTTCGTCTTCGTGCGGCGGATGCGGTTCGTGCGGTTGCTGCAGCGACTCATGCGGATGTGGCAGCAGCTGTGGCGGCGGATGCACCACCACCGTTACTCGCAAGGTTTGGGTCCCCAACGTTGTTTGCGAACAAGTTCCTTACACGACCTACACGACTCAAAAGGTCGAGCAGCCTTACACGTACAACGTCACCAAGTGCCGTAGCGAAACTCGCACGCGTCCTGTGACGGTCACCAAGTACCGCTGCGAAACCCGCACCCGGATGGTCAACGTTCGCCGTTGCCGTACCGAAACTCGCACTCGTAGCGTGCCTGTCACCAAGACCCGTATGGAAACCCGCACGCGTCAAATTGCTGTGAAACGTTGCCGTCAAGAGCAACGCACTCAAGAGTACCAAGTCACTAAGACTCGGATGGAACAACGCACTCGCCTTGTCAACAAGACGAGCTGCCAAACCGAAACTCGCACTCGCAGCAAGAACGTCGCGACCATGGTTGCTGAAACACGCACCCGTATGGTTCCACAAACTTCGATGACGACCGAAACGCGTCAACGTACCGTTACCGTCATGGTGCCTCAAGAAAAGACTCGTGAATACACCGTCACCGAGTTCGACACCGTTACCGAAGAAGTTCCTTACGAAGTCACCGTGATGGAACAAGTCACCGAAGCCAAGACCGAAGACTACACCGTCTGCGTTCCGGTTCAGGTTGAAAAAGAAGTTCAAGTCACCAAGACCGTCATGGTCCCACAAACGGTTGAAGTTCCTGTCTCGGGCGGTTGCTCGGGCGGATCGGCTGCTGCCGGATCGGCTGGATGCGGATGCGGCTCGGCTGCCGTCGCAACTCCTGTTGCTGCTCCTGCCGCTGGATGCGGCTGCGGAAGCTAACCACTCCGCCGATGATTGACGGAATCTGATCCCAACGCGGGAAACGAATTCCGATCAATACAACGAATCTGAAACGCCGGTGTTCTCTCAGGAACACCGGCGTTTTTTTATGCAATCCACGCGGCGACATGCCCTCTCAGAGAAATCACCACTCAATCGGCAGTAGAACGATTGAAAGTGATGTAGCCGATATCGGTAGACTTCGGTGGCCTGACCACTATCGAATTCAGCTACAAGGATCGGACACGTCAAATCCCCAAACGCTCTAGCCGCGGCTGAAACGTGTGATTCGTGTCACAGGCCAACTGTGACCCGGGCTACCAAAGCCAACATCCGCCAGAAATTCAACTCACAAGGTTCTTGAATTGGCCCTCAACCTATCGTTGTACAGGTAGCCAACACCATCGCCTTATGTGATAACGTCTCCCCCTACCGAATCCCCACCACGCCTACCGTTTGGAGACAAACAGCAATGATGACACACGCAAAGTACATACACTTAGCTTTCCTTACTGTCTTTATCTCATGCCCGTTGATGCAAGTCTGTGCTGAAACGTCGCCGTGGACCTCAAACAATCGCATCGCCATCAGCGCGGACGGCAATCCTGATGCGGACGCGGACGATGTCGGCGCAACTCCAATGACTCTCGCCGTCCTTGCCAAAGCCGGCTTGCAAGAAAACCTGGTCCACTACGACTTCAACAACTTTCTCGAATACAAAAAGATCGATCCGGATCAGAACCGCATGTGGCAAAGCGCCATGGGAGGACAATCTCGATGGGGATTCGATCGAGATCGATTCTTTGACGCGTCAATCGATCCCGAAGGAGCCGTGTCGCACCTCGCGATGGAAATCAATCGATCAACCGCGGCCGATCCGCTGTATCTGATTGCCGGCGGGCCGATGGAATTGATCTACCGGGCGTTGGCCGCAGCCAACGCCGACGCGCGTCAACACGTAAAGATCGTCTCACACCACGACTACAACGAGTACTTCAAACCTCGATTATGGCATCGCAATTGGAATGATATTCAAACCCTCGTCCCCAACATCGGATACCTCCGAATCAAAGACCAAAATGGCAACAATGGCAGCGGCCTGAAAGGTTCGAGCATCGAAGACTTCGCCTGGCTCAAAGAACACGCCGACCGAAACCTGAACTGGGTCTACGAACGAATTGCCGCGGGCAAGCCTGACGTCTCCGACACAGGCATGCTCACATGGTTGCTCCAAATCAACGGCGATGACGAATCCGTAACGATCCCTGAGATGCAACAGTGGTTCGGACGTGATATTATTCCGAATCAAAACGGCACGTCCGATACTCCACCGGCGCCACAGGGTGTCACACCTAAAGTCACCCCACCCAAAACTCAAAAGACATTCGAGGAAGTCGACGGCAAACTCGTCATCGAAGCCGAAGACGTGCCACTGACGGACCAGTGGAAGGTGGAAAACAAAGAACCGGGTTTCAGTGGAACCGGCTACATCCGGTGGATGCCTTCGTGGATCAATAAGATCAGCCACCAACACCAAGGCGTCTTGGTTTACAAACTGCGAATCCACACGCCAGGCAAATACCGAATGGCGCTGCGTTCCTCACACCGCGGAGCTCCCGAGAGAGACAAATGGAATGATTGCTGGACGTTGATGGGCCTGAATCCAGTTCATCCCTACGGCATTACTCGCAAAACCTACCATTCCATCAACCAACAACAATTCGACGACGACGCCGGGTTCACGTGGCACACCACGCACGACAACTACGGCTCGGTGGCGAAGAACGAAGGGCATTTTTCTACGCCCGTTTACCAACTCGATGAAGGCGATCACTACTTCTGGATTTGCGGTCGATCGGGCGGTTTCCGAATCGATAAAATCCACTTCTTCAAAGAAGGCGTCTCAGGGTTCAAGAGCGATTCCGAACCGACAACCCCGGTTCTCTCAACCGAGCAATAGGAAATGCACGGCAACCGAAAATCCGTCAGTGGCAGTGACCCCACAAAACGGTTCAAACGTCATGGTGCATGGTCTTCGCAGAAGGATTACAAATCATGTGGGTCCGGTTCCCACCGAACGGACTCGGATCGGCCGCTAGAAACCGGCCCGACTTCCCACATCATTCTTCGACGATGCTCTCATTCATACATGCAAACACGATGACTCCGCCGACCAATGCCTTCCCTTCCTAAACCGGTCGATGCATTCCTTTGGACAACCTGCGCCATTCTCATTGGCGCAACAGTGGTCGCGGGCTTTGCGAGAACCCATTGGATCTGTGATACCGCTGCGAATCTGCGGGTCCAAGGGTGCCTTGCGATTCTCGGTCTGCTAATCATCGCGGCGGCGTTTCGTCGATGGAGGGTCGTGGGATCGGCCGGTTTTCTGCTGTTATGCAATTTGTGGTGCATGAATTTGGGCTCGTTTTCCGGCCAACAGCAGCCCGACACGATCAACGCCGTTCGCATCGCGTCGTCCAACGTACTCGCGGCAAACAACCGGCATGAATCCATCCTCGCCGATCTGCAAAATACCAACGCGGACGTCATCGCGGTAATCGAATTGACACCGGCACTGGCGACGCGATTGCAGGATGCTTTGAAAGAGTCGCATCCGCACCAAACGTTCCAGGCGCGTGCCGGTGATAACTTTGGTATCGGTATCCTATCCCGCTGGCCGATCCGATCCGTTCAAACGCTGCAGTGGTCAGGCACACCGGCAAGTTTGGAAGTCGAGTTTGATCATTTTCGGATGATCGCCACGCACCCAATCCCACCGATCGGTCAGGCAAACTTTCAAAACCGAAACCGACAACTTCAAAAATTGGCCGAGCATATTCGAGACAGCTTGCAGACTGATCGAGCGACCGTGCTCGTTGGCGATTTGAACCTGACACCTTGGAACGCCAACTTCACCGACCTTCTCGCGACGGCGGAATTGAAGCGCGCCGCGTCAGTGTGTGAGATCCTACCGACCTGGTACGCACGCCCGCTCTTTCCACTCGGACTGCTGATCGACCACGTGCTGATCAGCAAAGACCTAACCTATCACGACTACCAAATCGGTGAAGATTGCGGGTCGGACCACCGTAGCGTCGCCGTCACCATCTCTCCCGTTGACCAACCATCGATGGCACATTCTCCGAAAGAAGCGTCTATCCCGAAGGCTCAGTAGAGAGAACAACCTGCGGAGGACCAAAATTGGCTTGGTTATCGGGTAGGCGGTAGTGGATCCTGTGAAAGATCCTGCTGCATAAGGATCTTTCACAAGATCCACCACCCATAAAGAGAGTTGGGATGAGCTACGAGAGCGTTTTCAAAAAGGATGTCGCTAAACTTCGGTGGCCTGAATTTGGGCGAATTCAGCGACGGGGCATCGGACACGTCAGATTCCCAAATGCTCTCGACGAGACATTCAACGCGTCCTTAGCAGTCCCCGTCAAAGTGCGCCCGGGCGAGCGTTTTGATCGTTTCGAGCTCGAGCGGTTTGGAGTGGTAATCAATCACGTGAGGGAATTTCTTGGCGCGTTCGGCGTCTCCCGGACGACTCGATGTGGACAGCATCATGACCAATGTTTTTGCCCGCTGTGATTCAGGGAGTTTGTGATAGTTCTCGAGGAACTCGTACCCATCCATGCGAGGCATATTGATATCAAGGAAAATAACATCCACACCATGATCTTTGGTTTTGAGATGCTCGAGAGCTTCCTCGGCATACTCAAACGCAATGATTTCCTCGACCAACTCAGACTTCTTCAGAATGCGAGTGTGGATCATGTTGTCCAGGTTGCTATCGTCAACCAACATGACTAACTGAATCGGTTTCTTCATCGGGAGGTTCCAGGCGGGCGAGTCATTGAGGCAATCGCTTCAGCATCGTTTCATCGAGAATCAGAGACTTCGGAGTCTACATTAATTGGAATCGAAATGTGAAAAGCGGCACCACCGAGTTTGGAATCGTCGATCCAAATTCGTCCACCCAACCGGTCCACAATTCTCTTACAAATTGCCAAACCGATCCCATTGCCCTGATACTCCGATTCCGCGTGCAATCGTTTAAAGACACCAAACACCCGCCCACGGTGTTCGGGTGCGATTCCGATCCCATTGTCGGCAACGGTATATTCAATGCGATCGTCAAACGTCTCTCCTGAAACATGCACACGCGCCGGAGAATCACCACGATACTTCAGCGAGTTGCCGATCAGATTCTGAAAGAGTTGACTCAATTGCTGCGGGTCCGCCTCAACAGACGGCAATGCGTCGCACTTCACATCACCATCGCATTCGGCAATCACTTCAGACAATTGCTCAACCGCTGCGGTCACAATGGATTGCACATCGCATCGAACGAGCGGCCGTTTCTCCGACTCGATGTGCGAATAGCTCAACAGATCACGAATCAAATCACGCATGCTCACCGCGCTGGATTCGATTTGCCCCATGAACATCTTGGCGTCACCCGAGAGCGAATCACCGAGTTCTTCGCGCAACAAGTCTGACAAAGAAACGATCCTTCGCAGTGGTGCCTGCAGATCGTGAGATGCGACGTAGGCGAACTGCGCGAGTTCATCGTTGCTGCGTTTGAGGTCCACGTTTGCCCTCGCGATCTCGCGAAGGTGATGTCGACGTTCATCGACCATTTTCATCTGTTCGGTGAGGTCCGTGTTCGCACCGAGCATGCGAACAGCCTTACCGGACTCGTCGCGAAAGACGACCGCCTGACCGCCGAGATATCGGATCGAGCCGTCTGGGTGGATGACGCGAAACATGATGTCGAGGTTCGTATCTCCCAGCAGCGCTTTCTCGACGGCCGCGCTCGCTTGCTCGCGATCGTCTGGATGCACTCGTTCATTCCATGCATCGAACGCACCACTGAAATTCTCCCGTTGAGCCCCGTAGAGGTCGAACATCGCATCGTCCCACTGCAAGGATCCATCGACCGGGTTGTAATCCCAAATCCCGATCCGGTTCGCTTTGGTCGCCAACGAAACGCTCTGCAAACCTCGCGTCATCTCATCGGCCATCTTCAACGCCCGGCGGCTGGCCCGAGAGATTGACAGGAACATCCCGATCAACAACGAGTCGATCAACAACCCGGCCCAAAGGATTGTTTGCGGTTGCGACGATGTCGCGTTGCGACGAAAAGACAAGTCTGACCAAACATCAAACGTCCACAAACGCCCATAAACAGGAATGGTCACCTCCTTGGTGAGCATGGGGTCGGGATCAAACGCGGGCTCGGATTCATTGTGCTCGTCAAACAACACATCGCTGCCGTCCCGGATGCGAATCCCGAGCGAGCGTTTCTCCTTCTCCATGGTGCCACGCATCAGATTGCGAACCAGAAACGGTGCGTAAACCAAACCTTGAAAATGCTGCTGTCGCTCTTCGACGGAGCGCAGTTCGGCTTTGGAGTCAAAATCCAATTCGTAGAACGGAGTAAAGAACAGAAAGCCCGGCGTCCGTTGCTCGTCCTGCACCAAAATGATCGGCCCGGTCACCTGACTCAGTCCGGTGTCACGCGCCTTGGTCGCCGCTTCCCGACGATTGTCTTCATGAGCCATGTCCAACCCGATCGCCGCCGCGTTGGGTCCCTCGGGCACAATTTGTGTGATCGGCCACAACGTCGGTTGATCGTGTTCCGGGTAGATCCGAAATTCCGGATGCATTCGACGTTGCGTCTTCACGAACGAATCGTGTTGATCGCGAGGCACTGCCAGCACCACACCGAGTCCGTTGATCCCCGGGTAACGTTCCCCGATGTCAATTTGATCGACATAGTTTCGCCACCGGTCTTTCTCGATCTCTCGTTCATCGACTTCGAGAAATGCCGCCGCGGCCAAAAGTGCCTCTTCGTACTTTTGCATTCGCTCGATGACCAAACCCACAACCCGTTCGACCTCACGATCGAATTGGATTTGGATTTTGGACTGCAGTTGCTGACGCGAATAGTTCCACGCAAACAGCGTCAGCCCGATCGAAAGCACCACGACCAACGCATGAATCCACTGAAACGTGCCGCGGCGACGCAGTCGCTCTCGGACGTCGGTTCTTTTGGTGGAATGGATCATGGATGCGTTCCGCATCAAAGCGTTGCGTAAAGTTGACTTTTTGGGCCCCGACAAACACAGAATCGACCGAGACGAGCCAGCCAACCTGGATTTTCGTCTGGATCCTAACACGCAAACCTACGGTCGCAGAAGAACAGCCACAACCATACGTTTCCGCGATTGCCGGACTCGCCGCCGGTCGCGAGAGGAGCGGGCCGGCAAAGGCCCGCTGTCTTTTGGCGAAGCCGCCTATTGGGTGATGCCCCTACGGTGCCGTTCGGACGAGATCGAGCTGCAGCGTTTTTGACAAGCGAAGTGGGGCGATTGTTGGCTTTTGCTCACCCGCGGTGAGTTGACCAACAAAATCCCGCACAAAAGAGACCAGCTCGCTCAAACTCACCACCCCGTCTGCGTTCGAGTCCCCGGATCGATCTTCATCGCCCGAATTCGCCCCACCATGCGCTTCTTTGCCTTCAGTGGCGGCACCGGCCCCATCGGCATCCCCATCGAGGGCAGCCAAAACCGAATAAGTGAAACAACCATGCTCCAGAGGTGCCAGTTCCTTCGCCGATTCTCGACCGCTCGCCGCGGCGATCACCACACCACCGCTGCGCAGGGGATCACGGATACTGCTCTTGGCATCGACCGCCGATCCACTGTGACACGTATCGATCATGTAGATGACTTCCGTATCGGGCCCGCCGGCTCGGTCGAGTAACGACCAGGGCAGAGAACTGCGTCGCAACTCAGCCTCGTCCGCAGAACGACTCGTGGTCGTTACGTAGTGGTACTCTCCGTCAATCGTTGTTCCGTGCCCGGATAGGTACACGATCAAAATCTGCCGGATATTTTCGCCCCGCAGCTTTCCGTTGAGCTGATTGATTTCCGTGCCCACCGACGCCGGGGTGATCTCGTCATCTCTCAATTCACGGACGTGACCGAGTTGGTAGTGCCCTAAACCGGCGAACTGTTTTTCCCGCAACGATTTCACGACCGCATCAACGTCGTCGATCGGATATTCCAAACGGCCAAAGCCGTTACGTTGGTTCGCAATCGGTCCGCTGTAGTCTTCCGAGGCGAGTGACAACACGTGCAATTGATACGGTGATTTCGCATCCGTGTCGCCACGACGGTAGGCCACATCGGACGCGTAGTAGCTCACCAAGGCGCCGCCGCGTTCTTTGACGACTACCTCAATCTGATTCATTCGCCCTGACGCGGTCACCTCCCACGAGTAGCGATACTGGTTGCCCGCGAGAACCTCAACGTTCGGTTCCGAAAGCCGGGCGGCATCGAGACTCGCCCGCACGTCGTAGGCATCCGGATCGGCGTTGCCATAGTCCACCATCGCGGTAACGGTGCTCACATTATCGGCAGACAGCGAGCGACCAATCTCCGGCGTCAGGATGGTGACTTCGGGAACCGATTCGATCGCCGCGGCCAAATACCCGTCCGGCAAAAACGCGCCGGCGACGGCGTCAACAATGCTCACCCCAGACAACAGTTTGCGAATCGTCTCAGGTCGTTCAAACGTTTTCGATAAGAAACCAGCTTCGACCAATCTCGGCGGCCGGTCCGCACCGCGAAGGATCATCCACTCGAACAAACTGCCACCCTCGGCCGCGGACGCGTTGAAAAAACCGCTCGGATGCCAAATCGCCCACTCGCCGCTCTCATTGGCAAACGCGGTCAGGAAGGGTTCCCAGGAAGGACGAATGATGAATCTCTTCGTCTCGTCCTCTCCGTTAGGACCGGCCGACTGAGCGTGGATGAGGTTCTGCCGCAACACTGAAACGCGATTGAGCGTTGCCAGGATCTCGCCCGCCGCCTGCGTCCCCGCCTGAGCATCGAGGATCGCGTTGAGGTTTCTTTCATCGTACCCCTGGATCCGAATAATCCGGTCGCCGGCTCGCAGCGAACGGGCAAACGCGATTCCCTCCGGATCGATGTTGCGAACAATCACGTCACCGCCTTCGACGGCAAACTCACATCCCCAAAATGACGACTTCTCGAATTTACCACCAACTGCACCGGAGCGATCGTCATCAAACAGTCCTGACAACCGCCACAGTTTTATCGTGTCATCGGCCGCGCTGCTGAAGAGGGCGTCCCCGTCCTTGGACGGGATCAACGACGTGATCGTCCCGGTGTGATCGCGAAACCAACGCAGCATTGGCGGCGCGAAATCGCCGGAGTTCGCCAACGTGTTGCCGGTCAAGGCGTACACGAAAATGCTATTAACGTTTTCAGTCCCGATCGCGATTCCGACAGGAGTAAAGCCATCGGCAGCAAACAGAAAGCAATGGGTCGAATACGTTCCTTGAAACGATTGATTGAGCCGTATCAACCAGCTCTTGCCACGTGG
>NZ_ANOH01000382.1 GCF_000346505.1 Aporhodopirellula sallentina SM41 | reverse complement strand
GCTCATCTTGACGTTTGTGCCGACTGCCGGCGGCAGTCCTGATCGATTGTCCGGGTATTTCCGCTTGCGATCCTATCAATCACTCTGACTTTTGGATGGAGCGGCACTCATTTCGAAACCGGTTCTCTTCTGTTGGTTCCATCCGCAAACGCGAGCTTGCGGACGCTACTGATTGTAGTTTGCGGCCAAAACCGCACCGTTGGCTCGGGGCAATTATGCCACCATCGACCAGATTCAAGTCTGCGGACGAGAATTGACAAGCAATCGCTTTTGCGCTCGCGTTTTCACTGGCCCGATCACGTGCAACGGCAATCGCATCAAAGCATGCCGTTCAAGCAGGAGTTGCCGATGAAGTTCTCTGATTCTGTCCGACTTGTTTGCACACGGGGCGGCCGGATCCATTGGTGAAGCCAAGCGGAGGAGACGATCTATTCAGAGACTTTGTGGATGTCGAAAGGAGTCAGAGTCCCGGGTTTCCGGTTGGCGGTGGGGCCGTGATCG
>NZ_ANOH01000381.1 GCF_000346505.1 Aporhodopirellula sallentina SM41 | reverse complement strand
ACGATGACTTGCCCTGGTAGAACCCCGGGGGCCAGCTCCGCGTCGGTGACTTCGGTGATGGTCGCGGTCTCGTCAACACCCTCACCACTGAACTCGATCTGCAGCCCCGCCCTGGCTGCGGCCAAGCGGACAAATTCGCGCACGCTGATTTGCTTGCCCGTGGCGATAACAAAGTCATCAGGTTGCTCCTGCTGCAGCATCATCCACTGCATCCGGACATAGTCTTTGGCGTGACCCCAGTCACGCAGGGCATCCATGTTTCCCAGGTACAGACATTCTTCGATGCCTTGGGCGATGTTGGCGATGCCGCGGGTAATCTTGCGAGTGACGAAGGTTTCGCCACGGCGAGGTGATTCGTGGTTGAAGAGAATCCCGTTGCAAGCGTACATCCCGTAGGACTCACGGTAGTTCACCGTGATCCAGTAGGCATACATTTTGGCAACTGCGTAGGGTGACCGAGGGTGGAAAGGGGTCGTTTCGGATTGCGGGATCTCTTGGACGAGGCCGTAAAGCTCGGACGTGGACGCTTGGTAAAAGCGGCAAGTTTTGTCCAGACCTAAAAAGCGAATCGCCTCCAACAAACGGAGGGTCCCGATCGCATCGACGTCGGCCGTGTACTCGGGCGATTCAAAGGAGACCGCAACGTGCGATTGCGCCCCGAGATTGTAGACCTCGTCCGGTTTGACCTCGGCGATGATTCGCGTCAGGTTCGACGTGTCGGTCAGGTCGCCGTAATGAAGATGGAACCGAGGATCGGGCGAATTGGGATCCTCGTAGATATGATCGACACGTTCCGTATTCAGCGAGGAAGCACGTCGTTTAATTCCGTGTACCTCATAACCCTTCTCCAACAAAAATTCGGCCAAGTAGGAACCGTCTTGCCCGGTCACTCCAGTGATCAACGCTCGTTTCATTCAATTTCTTTCGCAAAGGGGTGTTGAAGCAACAGGCAACCAGAGAGGGGCGTGAGTTGTAGTGGTCGAGACAAATCCGGCATCCAATGATCAGGCCGTGCTAGGTGTTTTGCTTGTGGCTCTGTGATGGAATCCGCTTGAGTTCCTGGATCTTGCAATAGACTTGAGTGAAGTAAGAGAGCTTCAACAACGCGAACGCGAAGCCACGGGAGCCATCCAAGAACCCTCGCATCAGTACGTAGGCTCCCAAAAAATAGACAGGTCCAGCCATCGGGGAATTGACCAATCGATACTTGATCTTCTGCTTGAGCGTCATCGCTTCCAGGCTACCTACCTCGCGGGCAAGATACCGTTTGGCTTCCCAGGATGAGTACTCGTTATGCTTGGCAATGTAGTGGTGGACAGGGCGGAAATCGCGATGATCGATTTTGGTGCGAATGGTCCCAATCGAACCGTCTAAGATGGGATGCTCATGGATTTCCATGTCGAGCTTTGACCATCCTTCCTCGTCAATTTTCTCGTACTCACCTGAACCAACTTGAAACAGAGCCAGTTTGTCGAGCGGATAGCCATGCTTCAGCTCGCGGCCCAAAAAGTAAATCGTGTAATGCAACCAAAAACCAACGTGTTCAGTTTCTGGTAGTGTGGCTCGCAACTCTTCCTTGAATGCGGACGTCAGATGTTCATCCGCGTCCAGGAATAACACCCACTTGGTCTCAGGACGATGATTCCGAAGGAACCAGTTACGTTTTTTGGGAAATTGACCGTTCCAGGCAAAGTCAACGACATCAGCGCCCCATTCTTTGGCAATGCTTGGCGTCGCGTCGGAACTGCCTGAGTCGATCACGACAACTCGCTTCGCGAAATCGTGACCAATTGCATTGAGGCATGCCAATAGATCGGTCTCTTCATTCTTGACGGGAAGCGCGATGGTCAGCTCAAGTGTCATCGATTAACCGCAACGTCGCTGGCGGATCAGTTTGGCCGGATTGCCGGCGTAGATACCGTTTGAAACGGTGTCTTTGAAGAGGACCGATCGTGCTCCCAAGACACTTCGTCTACCAATAGTGACGCCAGGGCCGACAAATGCTTCGGCAGCGAGCCAGGCGTAAGCTTCGACTACGATTGGCTTGGCAATCAGTTGAAAGTACTCATCGTCCACGTCATGCGTCCCCGCACAGAGGTGAGCCCCTTGGGAAACGATTGCATGGTCGTCCAGCCTGATTGTCGCCATGCAGTAGCAATTAACCTGAGGTCCCAAGCACGCGTGCGGCCCCATGACCAGATTCTGCGGCAGCCAAATTTTTGCCGAGCCATAGACATGCGAAGTGGGGTGAACCTGCGCACCAAACAGACGTAGAAGGAGCACACGCCAGCGATGCATCGGGGCCGGAGTCCACGACGCGAGCATCGTCCAGACGACCGTCCAAGCAAGACGTTGAAGACGCTGTGAAAAAGAATAACTCGCTCCACCCTCGGTCGGTCTGGTATCTCCGTAATCAAGAGGTGCTGTGCCATCGGACGCAGCGGCTGATCTACTCATGTCCAATCGCTTCCAATAATTCCTCGTTTGCTGCGGCCGGCAAGTCGCGTTTCCGGCAGCACTCCATTGCGTTTAATATCATTGCCAGTCGTGCCTACAGTTTGGTCGATTGCCGAGTTTCGACAGGGCTTTGATCCCACTGGGTTGTTTCGCTAGCTGAAACCGCCCCACAAGCACGCTCGATGTCATATTTGATGTTGGTGAATTTGACGGCAGAGGCAGTTCGAGGGAGTGACGACATCGAATGTGTTTTGATGAGCAAGTGCTGAGAAACTGAAGTGCGATCTTCATCACTCATAGCTATTGAGTTTGCGGGCATGCACTTTTCGACAAGAGAGATGGCAATCAATTCAATTGTGCTCGTGCCCCTAGCCACTTTGCAAGATGGTGCGAGGGAAGTTCGACCAAAAGGAAGAATAGGTAGGAGGTGACGAAGGCCACGAGAAATACACCAACTCTGTAAAGTGAGTTTTGAGCTGAAATAGCGATGGTTGTTGCCACTAGCGTGGGTATTAATGGATGAATAATATAGAGGGAATAGCTCCACGTACCTCCCCACTCAAGGAAATGAAATGGTTTTCTGTTTGCATAGTAGTTGACTTCGCATCCTATCCAAAAAACTGCGAAAAACGCAAATATATTCAGGGTAATACAATTGCTTGCCAAGGGCGATTCGACGTGGAATTTCACTACCCTTAGAACCACGCTTACCAAGAACACCAACGCTCTTAGGAAAGAAATCTGCAGGGTGGTGAGGGCAGGGAAGCGTCGGGTATTCTCAGCGAGCCAACAACCTAGCAGCCAGCAAGGTAATCCGATCGCCCAGGTCCAGAGACCAAAAGCAGTATAGTCGGCGTTTTCAGTGATTAGATCAACGTTCGCGATGGTTATAAATGAACTAATGCAAAAGCCTGAGATTACGGTGCTTGCCCATCCCCAACGCTTCGCAAAGAGAAGAATGGCGGGGTAAAGTGCATAGTAAATGCTCTCACAAATGATACTCCAAAAAACACCGAACTTTGGTGCTGGCAGTTTGATTTGCAGAAGCCAGTAAAAAAGCAGTGCCAAGAAACACGGGATTCCGATCCTGATAAAACGCTTGGTGTAGAAAGGTTTTGTGTGGAGTGATTCTCGCCGTGTTTGTGGGAAGTGAATACAGAGTCCGCTGAGCACAAAGAAAATGACAACTGCGGCAGGTCCATTGAACAGGCACCCGATGATACCATTGAGAGCTCGTTCAATGAGCGGAATCGCTGGTAATGAGATCTCAAAAGGCATCCCGAAGTGACCGATCACAACCACAATCGCACAAACGAACCTGATGCTGTCGAGTCCCGCCAATCGATGCGGTATAGGCCTTGCTTCGTTCATTGATGCCCCCACTTTTGGTCGATCGATTTGGTGATTTTTTGAGCAGCTGCGGTGGGAAGGTAACGCTTGCGATAGCACTTAAACGCAGAATCCTGCAACCGGATTCGCTCTCGCTGTTGAGTTGAGAGCCATCTCGCGAGCAGGTTGGTAACACCAGGTAGTTCGTCGTTACTTATGAACGCAGCCCCGTCGGCTTCGATATCGCTGAAAATGTTGACTTGGTCGGAGATCAGAACCGGTTTGCCGCAGGCCAAGGCTTCCACCACAGAGATGCCAAAGTTTTCCTGATGACTCGGTAATACAAACGCTTCGCAGCCATAAAAAGCCCCCCACTTCGCGTCACCCTGCAGCATCCCGGGGAAAATGATTCCGGGACCTTCCTTCGGCTCTTGGCAGTTGCGAAGCAACTGATGTGAAGCGGCATTTCGTTGCATGTTGTTCGCGTACTCCGAATCCGTTGGCCCTGCGATCACAAGCGCAGGGAAATCTTTTACTGCATCCGCTTGCTCCGCGAGTCGAGCATAGGCATTGATCAGCAGATCGACACCTTTCTTCGGGTGGATACGACTGAGGAACAGCAGGAAGGGTTGAGTTCCCAATTGTGGGCAGGTGTCCCGGAACGTCTGATCCATCGAATCCGTCCTGGCGGGCGGTTCAGCCACCCCGTAGCCAACATTGATTTCCTGTTGCGGACGGTAGGGGCAAAATGGCAACCGTGACAACTCCAATTCCTTTTGGCAGGTGAACAGTACGCCAGTCGCTTCTGAGATCGTGCGATGTTCGATCAGCTTCCAGTAAACCCAGTTTCGGTATGCCTTAATGCGTCGCGATGGTTCGTTCTGGAACCAAGGATCCAGCATCCCGTGAGGCATCACATACACACGAGGTAGCTTTGTGTACGTCTGATCCCGTCTCAGTTGCCGCATCGACTTGGTGACCGCATAGCTAGCGTACTGCCACAGCCCATGAATGATCACGGCATCAAAGCGAGGTAGGTTCTCGCCAAGCCAAGGAACCAAGCCTGGGTGCCGAGCCCATGGGCCTGACGCCTTTCCGATCGCATGGACTGTTAGCTTCTCTTCGGCAAGATAGGAGGAAGCTGGATCGTCCAGACATACAATCTCGTTCGCACAGCCGAGCGCATCGAGTTCGGGAGCCAAATTTCGGATGCCTTGACACGGACCGCCCATCGTCGGGTCCATGCTGGAGATGACACGAAGGATTCTCACGCGATCGCTGTACTATTCGAGTTCGAAGTGTAGCTTTCCAGCACTTGACGATAGATCTGTTCGTATTGATCCATTGTCTGAGACGGATCAAAACGCCGCGCGTTGGCAAGTCCTAAAGCGATTCTCAGTTGGCGAGCAGAGCCCAGCTGATTCAAGAATTTTCCTATCAACTCAGCCCCATCGCACGCCCAGGCATCTTCTTGGCCGGATTCCAAGCGTCGATGATAGATTGCAGCATCACCACCGACTTCGTTCATCGGAGCGGCATCGGTCGTCAAAACTGGAGTCCCGCAGGCCATGGCCTCTGCGATGGGCCATCCAAAGCCTTCCTCGAGACTCGGGAACAGAAATAACTTTGCCAAATTGTAAGCCGCGACGACTTGCTCATCGCTCAATCCCGTCAGGAAGCGAACGTCACCATTGGCCGGTATGGTGCCAGCGACTTGCTTCAGTTTTTCGCTTGGTTCAACTCCCACCATCCACAGGGGCAATGGGTCTGCACTAACTTCACAATAACGACGATACAGCACGAGTACTCCCATTCGATTTTTGTACCATTGGTTGCCGCCAATGTGCAGTAAAAACCCCTCTTGGTCCTCGGGACGAAGGTGCTCTGCTAAGCGTAGCGATGCTTCCCGCTCTTCGAGTTGTTCAAAATCCCCATTGAGTCCGTTGTAAACGACATGAGCAGATTGGGGAGATTTGCTCATCAACCCGAGCAAGTCATTCCTCGTTTTTTCGGAAACGCAAATAAAATTGTCGCCGCTCGAGAATCCTTTTCGAATCAATGTTTGGTATTGCTTGCCGGTCGTACTGGTTGGGTTCTGAGGAAACTCACCGAGTGCGGATCGCAAAGCGAGAAAATCGTGGCAATGGATCACGTGGCGACGGTGTCGTACGTAGGGCACCCACATTCCGAGGGCTTGATCGGTGAACACAAACAATGTGTCCGGAGGAAACGCATCGACTTTGCGTTTGAGCTGCCGAGGGAAAAGGGCAAATTGATCGAAATATCGAAGCCACTTTTGGATCCCAGGAGACGGAGACGGCAACTTGGACACAATCGCGGGCGCCGTCAGAATCGATACCGCATGCCCCCGAGAGCGCATTCCTTCGCGTATCATCTCGGCAAAACGAGGCATACTGCGGGAATCAAGCCAGTCAGGATGGGTGATGAGAACAATGTTCACGAAACAGCCACCGAATGATCTCGCTGTGGCTCCACATGCCGTTTTTTTGGCCTCGACTTCTTAGAAGTAGGAGATGTTCGTATAGCAGCAATCACTAGCCCCGTAATCAATGTGTAGAACCCTAACGCTGTGGGCTGCGCCCATCCACCTTGCGCAATTGCCAAGACCCCCGCTCCCAACAAGATCCAGGCTAGCGGATCGCTCCGCGTCAGTTTTTGATACCCCAGCCACCAAAGCTGTGCGGCCATCAACACCCGAACGAAAATAAGCGGCAATCCCAGTAGTGGGCCAAGCTCACCGACCTCGCGCCCCCATTCTCCTTCCGCGATCAGAAATGTTCTTTTTCCTGTCGTGTATTTCGCGCCCACGTTTGTCCCAAGTCCAATGCCATGACCAAACACCGGCAAATCGGTTGCGTTGAAGACAGCACCAATCAGCCCCCCCAAGAAACGATCACCGAGCGTTCCTTCTAAACCGCCTTCGCTGTCGGACGCCGTCTCGAATCGCTTCGCAAAAACTGTCATACCTGTTTGGAAAGCAGGGGTCCATGACACCGATGCAAGAGCAATTGAAATTGCTATCCCTGCCCCCATCACCTTTCCCAGATACTTTGGCTTCCGGGCGATCACCAGCATCGCAAACATCCCTGTCAATACCGTCTGGAAAAGCAAAGCACGACTGATCGAAAGCGGGATCGCTAAGATGAGGCCGCCGGTAGCGAGCAATAAGATCAATCGATTGCATTTGCCGGGTGTCAGCCAATAATAGACGATCCATACTCCTGCCAAATTATAAAATGACGTCAGCCCGTTGGTGAAAGAAAACGTCCCCGGAGGTCGAGCGTAACCCATCGCTCCAGAAAAGCCAGCTCCCTCCATGTCACCGCCGACACCTCGATTAACCCAGGCCGACTGGGGGCTGAAATACTGCAACGCCATTAAGACCGTCATCGGAACGGTGATCCAAATGATCACGCGGCCGATTTTCAACAGGTCGCTACGCGAAAGCACGCGTCCAATCACAAACGCCATCGGAACATGCAGGATCAGAATTCGAGCACCAAACGCGGCCACAAAGGGACTGCGGTGCCCTACCGTGATGGCCGTCAAAAAACCCAGGCAACCAATCGTCAACGCCGAAATCACATACACATTCAGTGGTAGCCAGCCACGCTTGGCGGCCAAGTACAGCGTTGCCAAAGCGATTGGATCCCGAACCACCAGCAGTGGCGTGGCCAATCCAGGTAGAACCCATTTTCGGAGTGCCCCCTCGAAAATGACCAGCAAGAAATAGGCCCAGATTCCCCAGCGAATCAGCTGTTCCGGACTGGCCTTCTTCTTGCGTCGCTTTTCGCGTGCGGAGCGAGCAGGAGTTGTGTGTCCGGGAATTGGCTCCGCGCTCACTGGTGATAGCGGATCACACCGCGAAACCGTGCTGGTTGGCTC
>NZ_ANOH01000380.1 GCF_000346505.1 Aporhodopirellula sallentina SM41 | reverse complement strand
AATAAAGAATCCATGAAGTCCGTGGTTTGAGGCGAGTCGTCTGGATACACCTGCTGACCAGGCCGTGATCTCGATCTTTCGATCGGTCACAATCAACATTTCTAACACGTTGACACCTCAAACCACGGAACCATTCCATGATGATCTGTTCGCTCGACCTCGGCAAGTTCAAGTCGGTCGCCTGTTTCTTCAACACCGAAAAACAAGCCTATCGATTCGAAACCATCCTCACCAAGGTCTCTCACGTTAATCACCTGTTCGAGTCCAATGAAATCGACCTCGTCGTCATGGAAGCCTGCGGTCCGTCGGGCTGGATCAGCGATGTCTGCCACCAGCGAAAGCTCAAGACGATAGTCTGCAGCACCAATGATGAAGCATGGGCCTGGAAGAACATCAAGCGAAAGACCGATCGCGACGACGCACTGAGACTGGCCAAAATGGCCATGATGAAAGATCTCACGTCCGTCCACGTCCCCAGTCCCCAAATCCGTGAACAGAGAGCGATCATCAAGTACCGAAAGAACCTCGACTACCGCATCACTCGAATTAAAAACGGCATTCGAGCGTCCTTCGCCAACCGCGGCATCGAGATCGACACCGGAGCACGTGCCTGGAACACAGGTCGAGCCCATATCGACTCCCACCGCAAACCAATCCATGAATGTGGCACCGACGACCTCTGGAAGGGGCAACTCGACAGCGAATTGAAACAACTCGATGAGCTCACCACTGAAATGGAAGCGATCGAGCAACGCCTGGAACTCTTCGCTGCCGACAACGTCCACATCCAACGCGTGATGACCATCCCCGGCGTGGGACGCAAGACCGCCGAGATGCTCGTCGCGGCAATCGACGACCCGCATCGCTTCAAGAGCGCTCGACACATCTCTAGCTACCTGGGCATGACACCACGGCAGTACCAATCCGGCGAGATGGATCGCTCTGGACGAATTAGCAAGCGCGGGCCACGGATGCTGCGGAGCATGTTGCTGGAATGTGCCTGGGCAAGCCTGCGTTACAACGAATGGAGCAAACTGACGTTCAATCGTATTCATGGCGGGGCCACTACACGGCGCAAGAAAGCAGGCATCGCCCTGGCTCGCAAAATCGCGGTCGTTGCCTGGGCGATGATGCGAGATGAAACGAACTGGAATGCATCGAAACTGATCGCCGAGGAAAAAGCAAGAAGCTGAACCGGAATGCAGCGAAGAAGACGTCAAGCTGACAACCAAAGTAGCTGGCAGCAAAGAAAACCCACGCAACGGAGCAACCGCCCGTCCGCTTAAGCGAGCCAAGCCGAAACCGCCCGGGCCGATCCATAGCGAAGAGCCCAAGCACGCCGCGAGCCAACCCAAAAGAACACCACATCGCACCAGTCGTCGCTCACCCATGAAGACCTAGCCACACAACGGTCTCCGTTCCGAGACCACGCTTCCCTCGATGAACCACGAATGCTTGGCCGAGGCAATCTGTTCGCCAGATCGACCTCGAGATAACGAATGTGGCAGTCGAGGGAAGCC
>NZ_ANOH01000379.1 GCF_000346505.1 Aporhodopirellula sallentina SM41 | reverse complement strand
TTATCGCAGTCGGCACTCGATGCATGATCGCTATCGGCGTAGGGGCACAAGCAATGCAACCGTAGTGATCGTTGGCATTGCATTCGGTGCAAATCTCATCGATTTCCAACGCAATCTTGCGTGATGCAAACTTGCTCGCCTGTGTGAACGGTACTGTACGTTACGACATCGGATGCGCCATGGCGTATGGATAGAGAGATCGTTACCAGAACGATGGTGACCGAACACTTTTGTTATGATTACGCAAACAGCAATACTTGAACTTCGGGGCAGTGGCGAACGTCACCCAGATGGCCGAAGGCCAGCGATGCACGGCACCGAACGTTGTATGATCGGAACCGATGTTTATTCCGGTCTTCATGTTCGTGACACGGCGATTCGAATTTGACTTTGACTCCAACAACATGTCCCTCGCACGATCACAACCGCTTCCGTAGTGGAGCGATAACCATCGCATGCAACGGAGCGGCGGTGGAGAGGTTTTTACAAGTGGTGGCCCAACTCCCGCCGCCCGCTGATGCGTAACGTT
>NZ_ANOH01000378.1 GCF_000346505.1 Aporhodopirellula sallentina SM41 | reverse complement strand
ATCAGCCAACGAGTCGCTGCCCTGAAGCAACACGCCGATCACTTTCGCCAGTGCGTGATTCACGAACCGCGAGGTTGGGACGCCGGTTGTCGGTGCCTTGCTATGCAAACCGACAAATGCAGATTGCGTTTCCGCCGCGATCTTTTTCAATAACGCTGGATACCTAGGCATGTGTGGTCATGGCGCGATTGGCGTCGCCGTGGCTTTGCATCACCTCGGGATGGTAGGCTTGGGAAGACACCGTTTGGAAACATCGGTAGGAATTGTCGAGTTCGATTTGCGAAAGCCGAACGAAGTCGCGATCGGCAATGTGCCCAGCTATCGACTGGAAAAGGACGTTCAGGTCGAGGTAGACGGTTTCGGAACAGTCGTCGGAGACATCGCATGGGGTGGCAATTGGTTTTTCCTAGTCGGCTCGGCACCAGCGGAGATCCGGTTGGAAAAACCTGGAAATCCTCAACGATGCTTCGGCGAGAATCCGGCACGCTCTGTGGAACCAAGGAATCACGGGCAGCGACGGAGCGGAGATTGATCACGTTGAGTTCTTCGGGCCGCCACAATCGCCCGATGCAAACAGCAGAAACTTTGTTTACTGCCCTGGTGGTCAGTATGACCGGTCTCCCTGCGGAACCGGGACGAGTGCCAAGTTGGCCTGCCTCGCCGCCGACGGAATCCTGAAACCGGAGGAGACATGGGTCCAGGAATCGGTCATCGGCAGTCGCTTCCACGCGACATACACCCCGCTCGAAAATGACCGAGTCTCGCCCGTTATCGTTGGCACGGCGTATGTGTGCAGCGAAGGGAAATTGATTCGTCAGGAGGGAGACCCGTTTAAAGATGGCATTCGAACTCCCAACCCTCTCGCGTCAAAAATGGTGAGTTGATGACAGGTCAAAACGATGGGCAATCGGTGGTAATCGTCGGTGCGGGGACGATCGGGATTTCCTGTGCTCACTACCTGTCAAAGATGGGACTGAAGGTCACGGTCATTGATCGGGGAAAGCTCGCAGCCGCCTGTTCGCATGGCAATTGCGGCTACATCTGCCCGAGTCATGTCCCGCCGCTGACCGAACCGGGCGCGTTCTCAGTCGCGTTCAAATCTCTGTTCAACCCTCAGGCTCCCTTTCGTGTTAAGCCACGCATCAGTCCGGCGATGTGGAATTGGATGTGGCAGTTTGCCAAACGCTGCAACCACCAACAGGTGTTGACGGTCGGAAAGCACTTACAGGCGATTCTCGATGCGTCGATGGACGAATACCGAGATATCATGAAGGAACACGCCTTCGATAGTGAGTGGGCGGAAAACGGATTGCTGTATGTCATGCGGACGAAACGTGCGATGGACGCGTTCGCAAAGTCCGACAAGATGCTGACTGAGGAATTTGGAGTCACCGCGACGCGAATCGAAGGTGACCAATTGCCGAACTTCGACCCGGGATTGAAGCCAGGCCTGGCCGGTGCATTTCATTACACCGGAGATGCGTCGGTGCGACCGGACCGGCTCAATCAACAATGGGTCGAGTCGCTACAAGGTTCCGGGGTACAGTTCCTTGAAGACTGCGAACTGTCTTCAATCGAGAAAGAGGGCGGACGGATCCGAGCACTGGTGACGACCGAAGGAAAATTGGAAGCCGATCATTTTGTGTTTGCGATGGGGGCATGGAGCACTCGGTGGTCGCAGGAATTGCAATGCCGTATCCCCATCGAGCCCGGAAAGGGATATTCACTGACGATGGCGCGAGCCGACTCGCAACCGAAATACCCGATGCTGTTCCCGGAACACAAAGTGGGTGTGTCACCTTTTGAGAACGGATGGCGTCTTGGATCGATGATGGAATTCGCCGGCTACGACGAGACCATTGGCGACTCGAGAATTCAACAACTGCGAGACTCGGCCCGTCCCTACCTGGTCGCGTCGGTAGACGGCGAGGCTGAAGAGAAGTGGTTTGGGTGGCGTCCTATGACGTGGGACAGTTTGCCAATCATCGGACCAACGAAAAATCTGCACAACGCTTTTCTGGCGACCGGTCACAATATGTTAGGGTTGAGTCTGGCTCCATCGACAGGGCGGTTGATTGCGGAGTTGGTGACCGGCAATCAAACTCACATCGACGCCACACCGTATTCACCATCACGGTTCTAGTTTTAGTACCGTCGGTGACGTGCCCGCGTGTTTTTCCGGGTCGATCGTGTGGCCCCGGCATCAGTTCCCAGACAAACACTCCGTCGACAAGACGATCGGGAGATTGTGATTTGACCCAGCAGTACTGTGGCGTGTTTGATCTGTTTCGAGTCGGCATCGGACCGTCGAGCTCTCATTCGGTAGGCCCGATGCGAGCCGCGAAGTTGTTCCTGCTCGAACTGGCGACAGAAGTGAACCTGGATGACGTCAAACGCATTGACGTCGAGTTGTATGGGTCGCTCGCACTGACCGGGATGGGCCACGGGACGGACACCGCGATTTTCATGGGACTCTCCGGGGAATCACCGGAAACAATTGATCCAGAGACGGTGCCTGAAAAGCTGGCATCGATTCGGAGTGCGAAGCGAATTGCGATTGATGAACGACGAGAGGTAGCGTTCGTCGAGAGCGAAGATTTGATCTTCAACCGCCGAACAACACTGCAGGGGCATCCCAACGCAATGCGTTTCCGGGCGCTTGGCGATGCAGCGAAGAGCAACCTGTTGCTCGAGAGCATCTATTTTTCCATTGGTGGTGGTTTCGTCGTCAAAGAGGGACAGGAAAACGTCACCGACGATTGCCCAGAGATCCCCAATCCGTTTTCGTCTGCCAATGAGTTGCTCGAACTGACACGCAAACGCGAATGCCGAATCAGTGATCTCATACGCGAGAACGAGCGGGTCTTTCGTAGCGATGCGGAAATCAGCGAAGGCGTGCAGCATCTCTGGGAAACGATGCGAGAGTGCGTCCGATTGGGGTGTCAAACCCGAGGCGTCTTACCCGGAGGTCTCGGGGTACTACGACGTGCCCCATCGCTTCACGATTCGCTTACCTGCAAGAATTCGATTCCAACCGATCCGATGATGGTTCTCGATTGGGTCGATCTGTTTGCTCTCGCCGTCAATGAGCAAAATGCTGCGGGAGGACGCGTCGTGACGGCGCCGACCAACGGGGCGGCGGGGATCATTCCTGCAGTGCTGCACTACTACACGCGTTTCTGTCCCGGCGCGAGAGAGGACCAGATCGAACGATTCTTCATGACCGCTGCCGCGATCGGTTCGCTGTATAAACGCAACGCGTCGATTTCTGGTGCAGAGGTTGGATGCCAAGGCGAAGTCGGTGTCGCCTGTTCGATGGCCGCCGGCGCGATCACGGAGGTTCTCGGCGGATCGCCCGAGCAAGTGGAGCAGGCGGCGGAGATCGGGATGGAACACAACCTTGGATTGACGTGTGACCCGATCAAAGGATTGGTTCAAATTCCATGTATCGAACGCAACGCAATGGGCGCCGTGAAAGCAATCAATGCGAGTCGATTGGCACTGCGGAGTGATGGCACCCACACCGTGTCGCTTGACCGCGTGATTCGAGTAATGAAACGGACCGGGGCCGACATGTCGTCACGCTATAAAGAAACATCTCAGGGTGGACTCGCCGTCAATATCGCTGAGTGTTGATGACGTGAGGCATTGTCCCGTTCGCATCGCAAACGATGTCGCACATCAACTGTATGAGGAGAGTTCGGGTGCTCGTTGAAACACGCTGAGCTCTTTCGCCGTGTCGCTATGGTTTGCGAATCACCACTTCTTCTTCGCCCCACTCCACCGCGAGGTCAGCGGACTCGGCGACCATGATAGCGAGTTCTCGAAGCGTTTTTTGTTTTCCGTCCAGGTTGATCCGACGTTGGCTAGCGAGCTCGGCATCCGGTTCGATTCGGAATCGTTTACCATCGGTCGCGGCGAGTTGTCTTAAAACATCGCCGGCGGTCTTATTGATCAGTTTGAGATCAAAGACGGCTGCCTTTGCGTTTGGCTTATCACGTCGGGAAGGCGTCGCAGAGGTGGATCTCCAGTGAGCGGCCAACGCCCGTCGATGGTTTTCCGCCGTCGCGAGGACGGTGATCTTATCGCCGGAAGTACGCACTGACGAACGGACTGATTGAGCAGCGAGCGTTTCTCGGATCGCCGTCACGGAATCACCTTTTGGGTAACTCATTGGAAACGGTTTCCCGGCGGTCAATTCGGACCACCCAACAATCCCGTTGGGAAGGTCAGACTGCGAATCGCTCGGTGCACCGCGGGCGGCCGAGTTGTTGCGTGAACGAGACGAAGATCTCGTGGTGAGCGATTCCAAACGTGTCCCTGGTTTGATCGCATAATCGAACTGCGCGAGCACCAATGACACCGCAGTGGTCCGGTCGACGCCGATTAACTCACCTGCCGGCCAAACATCGTGGGGCAACCACGCGACGGTAGGCCGAGGAAGCGTGCTCACATTCGAGTTTCGCAGACGGTCACCTAGGTCGGCGACCTTTGCCCGTGAGTTCCGAACTTTGGGAGCGGTAAGGATCAGTTCGAGAACTTCGGACGCGGTACTGCCGCTCGGCCAGCGAACCGATACGAGGTCGTCGTCGGTAGTTTCTACGGTGAGGAAGCTGGCGGCGGAGTCCACCCATTGCGGACGCCCGACAAGGAGAACGCCGGGAAGCGGAAAAACAGCGAGGTCGGATTTCTCGGCCAGGTCCACGACGACTTTCGCCGCGGAGGTTGCAGCCACCGTCAGGCTGACGTTCGTGGTCGGATCGACTTGGCGGTCGATCCAAATGGACCGAATCGGGTTAACCTGGGAATTGCCAGGGGCGGATCGGGAGGCGCCGATCGACACAAAAATCTGGTGAATCAGCGTGGGGAGGGTCTGATCTTCGATGCTGAGCGTGACAGGGGTGCGGGCGAGCGATTCGGCGGCGAGTGCACTATCAGGAGGAGCCTGGGCGGATACC
>NZ_ANOH01000377.1 GCF_000346505.1 Aporhodopirellula sallentina SM41 | reverse complement strand
TTTCATCCGGCCTACAAACTTCACCAGCCCGATGCGATCATGACACGAAATCAAGATCTCGCCTTGGTCGACCTGCTCGACCGCCTGACCGATCCCGTTTCGGGAGGACGAAAGACTCGCCTCTTGCTGGGCGTTTTCGTTCCGCTGGGCATCATGTGCTTGGTCGGGTTCCTGTTCATCAACCTGCCGGCGGTGATCACGTTTCCGGTCGGCCGCCGGTATGGGATTTCGCCACAGTACATCACTGTCCAAAGTGAACATGCACGTTATGCGATCTGTCTGGTCACATCGATGATTGCGACCTATTTCCATTTCCGTTGGTACTGGGGACTCGACCGGCGACTGAGTGATTATTCGGAACTCCTAACCACGGTCTCGTTGATCGGATTCGGGGCCGCGATGCTGTATTTCGTCGCGACGGTGTTGCTGTGCTCGTGAACGAATGGATTCTATTTTGATTCTATTTTGTCGCTACCCAACCACGCCATGGTCCGTCGGCGCGAACATGAGTGAATTCTTGGTTGCGTTTGCAGTTCGCTGACATCACGGCGGACCTGATCGACACAGCCGTTACAACCGACAGTCATTCTGTCTCGGTATCTGGGCAGGGTGGAAATTTTCGCGGTCGGAAGAATGAAATTGACCTACCTATTTCGATGCGAAACTACTTTTCTCCACCTTTCTCTCCCCTCGGGAAATGTACCAGATGGTCGCAAAAGATTCCGATTCCGAGTTTTTTCGTTGTCCCATCACGGCTGAGAATAGCTCCGCGTGGCTGCGAATTCGCCGCCGGCGCGTGAACGTGCAGTTGCAGGAAGCATCCATTGACGGGTTCACGATTCTGGTTCGTGCGGTGGACTCCACCCGGTTGCGGATTGGTGAACCGTGGATGCTGATGCACGACGGCACGACGCTCGAAGTACAGGCCCAGTGGTTCTTTCAGGCCGCCGACGGCCGGGTGCAGATCGGGTTGCGTCGGTTGCGGGATTTGACGCCGCCACCGGTGATCGGTGGCTGGATGCCTCGAGTCTTTTCGCGTCCTCAGACGCCGGATTACTCATCGAGTTCGCTGGTACTGACCTGTGGAGTCCTCGCCATGGTGCTCAGCCTCGCTCTGCCCGGCGTGGGCGATAAACTGGGGACCTCGTCACGGATTCAGTCGGCGATCAATGGACTCTACGGCGGGATCCGCAGTGCGATCGGCAACTGGATTTAACGCCTGAGATTCGGCAAATCGCTGAACAAGCGTGTCGTTGTCATTGACGCTTTGGGGCGTGGGGCCGACAATCGGGTTTTCGTTTCGCGTTGGTCGAACCGCTTGACCCGCCTGTCCCCTCAAGAAAGCTCAAAAACCTTCGATGAGTACGATCCAGTCGCAAGATCCCGTTCTGTGGGAAGCCATGCAAGCCGAAGCCGCCCGACAGCAAGACGGGTTGGAAATGATCGCTAGCGAGAACTACACGAGCCCTGCGATCATGGAAGCGGCGGGCAGCGTTCTGACCAACAAATACGCTGAAGGTTACCCGGGCCGTCGCTACTATGGCGGCTGCGAACACGTCGATGTCGTCGAACAATTGGCGATCGACCGTGCGAAGGAGTTGTTCGGTGCCGAGGCGGCCAACGTGCAACCGCACAGCGGGTCGCAAGCGAACACGGCGGTCTACTTGGCGGCGCTCGAAGTGGGCGACACCGTCATGGGGCTCGACCTCGCTCAGGGTGGGCACCTGACGCACGGAATGAAGCTGAACATTAGCGGTCGTCTGTATAACTTCATCAGCTACGGCGTCGATGAAAAAGAGCACCGCCTTGACTTTGACCAAATCGCAAAGCTCGCCCGCGAAAACAAACCCAAACTGATCGTGGCCGGTGCGAGTGCGTACCCACGTGAGATTCCGCACGACAAGTTCAAAGAGATCGCGGACGAAGTCGGTGCGAAGTTGCTCGTCGACATGGCGCACTATGCCGGATTAGTCGCGGCGAAGATTCACAACAGCCCCGTGCCGTACGCGGACTATGTCACCACGACGACACACAAAACACTCCGCGGACCTCGCAGCGGTTTGATCATGTGCAAAGAAGAGCACTTGAAACTGGTCAACCGCAATGTGTTCCCGGGAACGCAAGGCGGCCCGTTGATGCACGTGATCGCCGGAAAAGCGATCTGCTTCGCCGAAGCGATGTCGGACGAGTATCAAGCCTACGGACGTGCGGTCGTCGAAAACGCGAAGGCCCTCGCCGAGACCCTGGTTGCCCAAGGGTTGCGTTTGGTCAGCGGCGGAACGGACAATCACTTGATGTTGGTCGACGTGACCACGGTCGGCCTTGGCGGCAAACGCGCCGAAGCGGTTCTGGATGCGTGTGGCATCACGGTGAACATGAACATGATTCCGTTTGATCAACGCAAACCGATGGACCCATCGGGGATCCGAATCGGCACACCGGCCCTGACGACTCGTGGCATGGGCACCGCAGAAATGAAACGCATCGGTGAGTGGATCTATCAGTCGCTCAAGAGCCCTGATGATTCGGCGCTGCACGATTCGATCCGCGGCGAGATCCGCGAAATGTGCGCGAGCTTCCCCGTCCCTGCGGCGGCATCCGGTCAAACGTGTGGTGTTGCCTGATGAGTAATCGCATTCTGATCGCAGACGACAACGTCGCCAATCGTGAACTCCTCGAAGCGTACTTGGCGACGGTGGATTGCGAGTTGGAGACCGCCGTCGACGGAGCCGACACGCTCGAGAAGGTCGAGTCCTTTCAACCGGATTTGATCCTGCTCGACGTGATGATGCCGAAACTCAGCGGGTTCGAGGTCTGCAAACAGCTCAAGGAAAACCCGAAGACCAGCGGGATCATGATCCTGATGGTCACGGCGTTGAGCGAACTCGGTGACATCGAACGTGGTGTGTCCGCCGGCACCGACGATTTCCTCAGCAAACCGGTCAACCGTATCGAGTTGACTAAACGTGTTGAGAACATGCTCAAGCTCAAAGGCACGACCGACGAGCTCGAGCGGTTACGTCAATACATTCAAGAAATGGAAGAACGCTAAGTTGCTCGAATCGCTCTGCCTGATGCCTCCACGAATCGGGCAAGTACGGCGTGGGATTTCACCGGCTCCGACCGAAACACTGCTGCGACGACGCAGCGGTGTGCCGGTTTTATTGCCGGTCCCGCTGTTTTGGGATTGCCCACCCTGGCATACCTGGTCGCCGGTCGTTGCCCAAGCGGTCTTTCTGGCAATGCAGTCGCGTGGCGTACTGGTCTCGGCCCTCGAGAGTGAACTGGGACGATCACCGACCGCAACGGCGGAGTCGGGTGATCCACCTGACAGCGAACTCGGCATTCCTCGATTGATCCCTTATCGGAACGAACGATACGGTGTCTCGGAAGTCGACTTCGACCACGCGATGGTGGTCGACATGCATCTCTCGCCGCTGCGTGATTCGTCAGGACGCTTTGCCTACTCGGCAGCACGACTCGGCCGGTGGGAGGCGACGCCGGAAGATCAACCGCTGTCCGGTGGCGGCTGGATTCCTGCGATGACGTTGCCTCCGGATGTGAGGGATCTCAAGTCGTTGCAATCGAAGGTGCTGCAATTGCGCAGCATGGCACCACACGCCGCTGCGGTGATCAGCGTGACGCCGGAATGGATCGACGACCACTTGGAGGATCTGATCGCGGCCGAGCCCGATGCGATCCTGATCCGATTGGGTCAAATCCGAATGACGGGCATCGCGTTCGCCCAATTCACACAACGACTTTTGCATCGCGTCGAGGCGATCGAGAAGTTGCCGATTTGGTTGGTGCCTCCCAAGTCGCTGGCGAAGAAACCGCTCGGCGTTTCCGATTCGGTCAAGACGATCGCACTCGGGGTTTCGGCGATCGCAATCGACAGTTGGCTCGACGAAGTCATCGAAGAGTTCAACGAGATCACGTTGCCCGCATCTTACGTGGCCGATCCCATGCAGACGGTCACCGTTGAGGTCGAAGAGATTCTTCAACGACGATTTGACCCCGATTTGGAAAACTTCATCGGGTTGCTTTCGACGCTCGTCCACGACCGACCGCGTGATTTGTTGGGAACGTTTGATCCTGAAATCGCGGAGATCCTGGATCTGCCCTGCGTCGGACGTTTGTCTTCGTGAAGCGAGTCGCGTCGTCTATTCTCAGACACAACGAAATGCGACAACGTAGCTAGATTCGCCAGAGTTCAGACTTCCCCACCGCCCGAACACCACCGAAGTTTTGGCGACTCCGGCTACGGGGTGCATCCGATAACGTCCTTTAAAAACCTTTCGGACGTTTCATATGGGAATCGGGCGCTCGGAATACGTACGGTTCCCAGATCTCTCGGACCTTTTCCCATTCGCTGAGCGTTCTCGTGGGATACCAACCGGGATAGCCGTACTTTTTAAAGTCGTATTCATCTTTATGGCGGCTGATCCATTGCCCGACGGTCGGTTCGGGACACGACTCGGGGAAAACGCCGACGGCCCGAAAATCATCACTGACACCTTGATCGTGAATGACGTTTTCTCGCCAACTCGCCAGTTCCGTGAGCAACTCTTCCTTCACATCCGCGTACTCCGGGTCGTCGGCCACGTTGTTGATCTCGTGCGGATCGCTGCGTAGATCAAACAATTCGATCTTTGGTTTGCTCGCCGCCATGAAGCGTGCCTGTGCTGCGGTAAGTTGTCCCTTCATGTGCAGAATGTTCAACTCCGCCATCATCGGGTACGCACCTTCCTTGTAGCCGCTGTACTGGCAATAGGCTCGCTCGGGCATCAGATTCATGATCAGCTTGAAGTCCTTCGACCGCACCGATCTCATCGCATCATGGGTGTCGCCCATGCGGTCACGAGCGGCAAAGATATACTCACGTTTGGCAACCTCATCTCCCAGCAAGCTGTGACCGTGCAAGGGAACCGGTGGTTCGATACCTGCCGCGTCCAGCACCGTCGCGCAGATATCGAGCGAAGACACGAGATCGTCATTCACGCCTCCTGCCTCGACCTTGCTCGGCCAACGCATGATCATTGGGATACGGAGACCTCCGTCATACAGGAATTGTTTCCCCCGGACGTGACACCTTCCGTGATCGCCGATGAAGAAAACTAACGTATTGTCGGCGAGACCTTCGTCCTCGAGTCTCTGAAGCAATTTGCCAATCTTTCGATCGACGACCTGCATCGACTCCAGTCCGTTGGCCCAGTCTCGTCGAACAAACGGTGTGTCGGGATAATACGGAGGCAGTTCGACATCTTCGATCGCGATGGGACGTTCGGGATCGCGATGGAAGTCACGGTGCGTTTCCATGAACGTGATACGCGCAAAGAACGGCTGGCCCGGTTCTCGTTCTGACCAATCTTTGCCCATAAACAACTCGCCTCTCTTGTCAGGCAGAAAGTTGCAATCGACTTTGCTGCTCAGAAGAGCGGTGAAGTAGCCCGCGTCGGAAAACAGATGCGGGATCGGTTTGATGCCATTGGGAAGCGGCTTTT
>NZ_ANOH01000376.1 GCF_000346505.1 Aporhodopirellula sallentina SM41 | reverse complement strand
GTGAGCCGAAGTGCGTAAGCACTCGGGTTTTGGGCAGGTTCGGCCTCAACATCGCTCGACTGTTCCCACCCGAGGCCTTACGGCCGTTCGGCTCACTCGTTGATTCCGCCGGGGCAAGCCTGGACGTGAGCCGAAGTGCGTGAGCACTCGGTTTTATCAACATCCCTCGAGACTGATGTCTGCGAAAGAGCGTCGTGTTCGCTTGACGCTGCCGGAACTTTTGCAAACCGGCAGTGTTTTATCGCCATGAATGCGAACCAAACCACGGCAGTATTGCTTGTCCCCTTCCTCGTCGCCACAACCGCGTTGGGGAAAGACGTTGACAAACCGTCAGGCACGTACGCGAGCGTGATCACACCTCGCGCCGTCGAGAACAAACACATGATGGGTGGCCTCGTCCGTGTCATGTGGAGTGAAATCGAACCTGCCCCCGGCAAGTTCGACTTCTCACGCATCGACCAACAGGTGCAACTTCTCAGGCCCGGCATGAACTGGACGCTCGCCGTTCACGGCGGATGGACGTCTCCCGAAGCGACTTCGGGGGATCAATCGCGAATGAACACTCGCACAGCCCCCAATGGTCGCTTCCCAGGAAACCGCCGACCGCCTGCCGGATTTCAACGCGGTGGGAACAACCAAGGACGAAGAGCCCCATCCCGCGGACCGCAGCGGCCTCGTTCGCTCGCACCCGAGTGGCTCGTTACAGACATGCACGTGGAAACGTTTGAGATTTCATTCCGCGGAACTCCCGTCGACATGCCCAAGTACTGGGACCGGACGGTTCAAAAACGCATGAAGATGATGCTGTCAGCCGTCGGTCAAAAATACCGCAACGACGAGCGTCTCAAACTCGTCTACGTTCCGCAGATGACCAGCAACGGCACCGAAGGACATTTCAATGGTGTCCCCGATGAAACACTCCTTCAGGCCGCCGGTATCAACCCGCGTGCGCGAAACGCCGCGGCCAAGTTCGGCGAACTTTGGGTCAACGCCGCGACCGAGGCGACCCAAAGCGTGATGGACGCCTTTCCCAACAAGGCCATCGCGTTCGAACTCCATGAACTGTTCCGCAGCGCAGAGATCCCTGCCTCGATCATCAGCGAATTCCAAAAGTCAAAGTACGAGGACCGCGTCGGCGTCGCCATCTGGTGGATCTCCGGCAAGACCAGCTACCAGAGCAATCTGCTCTCCGTGCTCAAGAAATACGACGGTGACCTCTACGGCCAAGTCATCGGACGCTCCGATCAAGCCCAGCGGTTTGGAAACGGCGACTACGCGACTGTCTTCCAACAAGCAACCCGGCTCGGCATGCGATACATCGAACCGTGGAACTACGAATTCGAAAACCACACTCACGATGAGCTTTTCGAAGAGTTCAATCGATCCGCCAAAGCCAAATTCACTCGCTAAACAATCACCGCCCGATTCCCCGCCGCCTGCGTCCAAGGCTTCTCACCTTCACACAAAATCTGTCTGTTCCTATTCTCATTGCCGCCTCAGATCCCGCGGGTCGGCGTTCCCCAACCACAACGGCGCAACGCCGGCACGGCAGCAAACGAATTCACATTTCCCCAAAATTCCACGCAAAACCCCGCGTCCGATTCGAGATAACATACTAGTGCGTCACGATCATGAACGAGGGCTGAATACCGTAGCGAAAGTCGCCAAGACTTTCGGTGCTCTCCAGTCACGTGCCGATTGTGTACGCTGGCGATCTGCCTCGTGTAGCGAAAGTCGCCAAGACTTTTGGTGATTTCCGGGACTCCCGAAACTCTTGGCGAGTTTCGCTACGCTGAATTTAGGCTTTGACGCGCGACGATACCGAATTGCGATCTGCTGCTGACGCATTCGCACCACACCGATTGACCGATTTGTGACGATGCTGCCAAACACCATGAAGCTTCCACGTCTGATCCTCTCCGCCGCAATCCTACTCTCGATCTGCGTCGGCTCAGCGTTTGTCGACGCAGCGGCCTCCCCGCTGGACCGTCCCAACATCGTCATCATCATGGCCGATGACCTCGGCTACGGCGATGTCGGTTGCTACGGCGGAACCGGGGTCGCGACTCCGGAAATTGACCGACTCGCGGCCGAGGGACTGCGATTCACACAGGCCTACTGCTCCGCCGGCACTTGCACGCCGACGCGGTTTTCACTGCTCACCGGCGTGTACGCGTTTCGTGTTCCCGGTTCGGGAATCGCTCCACCGAACTCGCCCGCTCTGATCCCCGCGGGGACACCCACCATTGCGTCGGTCCTGAAGGGCGCCGGATACCATACCGGCGTGATCGGCAAATGGCACCTCGGTCTCGGCCCGAAACCGGACGGCCCGGACTGGAACGGCAAACTCGCTCCCGGTCCTCTCGAGATCGGGTTCGACGACGCGTTGATCCTTCCGACCACCAACGACCGTGTCCCTCCGGTGTTGGTTCGAAACCATCACGTTGAAAACCTCGACCCGAGCGACCCGTTGTGGGTGGGATACAAAAGCCCGTCGCCAGAGCACCCCGACGTGAAAAACTTCCCCAACGCAACTCGGATTTCGACTGTCCACGGTCATCGCGACACGATCCATAACGGAGTCGGCCGGATCGGATACTTCACCGGCGGAAAAGCGGCCTTGTTCCGCGACGAAGACCTCGCCGACCGATGCGCGTCGGAGGCAAAGCGATGGCTCACCGATCACGCCGACGAGCCGTTCTTCCTGCTCTGCACGCCTCACTCTTTGCACGCACCGCGGATTGTTCACGAACGCTTCCAAGGCAAGTCCCCCATGGGACCGCGGGGTGACGCGATCGCGGAACTCGATTGGACCGTTGGACAAATCACCGCGGCACTGGATCAACTCAATCTCACCGACCGAACGCTCGTTGTTTTCTGCAGCGACAACGGTCCGGTTTTGATCGACGACTACCAAGACCGTGCCGACGAACTGCTAGGCGACCATGACCCAAACGGGCCCTACCGTGGCGGCAAATACAACGTTTACGAGGGCGCCACGCGTACTCCGTTCATCGTCCGAATGCCCGGCGTAGTCCCGACCGGCGACAGCGAAAAGGTGGTCTGCACGATCGACCTCGCCGCCAGCCTCGCGTCGTGGGTGAATGCGGAAGTCCCCGATGCGGCCCTGCACGACAGCCGTGATGTGATGAAAGCCTTGCTCGGCCACACCGACGCGGTCGGCCGCTCCGCCCTGGTCCAGCAAGACAACGGATGGGGCAGTTATGGCTATCGCAAAGGCAATTGGAAACTCGTCCGATGCGACGGACGCGCGATGCAGAACGCGGACCTTAAAATGAAACGCACCAAGCAGCCCAAATTTGCTCTTTTCAATTTGCTAGACGATCCCGGGGAAACTCGAAACGTCATCGCCGATCACCAAGAGCGCGCCGAAATGATGAAAAAAGAACTTCAGTCGATCATCGACGAGAAATAGGCTCAACAACTCGCCACCGCACTTCACCGCACTTCACCGCACTTCACCGCACTTCACCGCACTTCACCGCACTTCACCGCACTTCACCGCACTTCATCGCCCTTCATCGCCCTCACTGCTCCTGATCGGGGTGACGCATCTAGCTCGGGCCGCCACGCAAAAGCATTCGACGCGAAACGTCGCGTCACGTCCGACGATGTCGTTTGCGAAACACCGCCGGCGTCATGCCCGTTTGCCGTCGAAACGCGGTTATCAAATGCGGGGCTTTGCTATAGGCGGTCATGGATGCGATCCGATCGAGTCCATAATCGGTCTGCAACAGCAACGTCTTGGCCCGCTCCAACCTCACGCGTTCGATCTCTTCACGGGGAGTGCGATCGAGGCTCCCACGAAAACGTCGCTCCAACGTCGCTCGGGAAATCGCAACGCACTTCGCGACGTCCGACACGCCAATCCCATCACATGCTTTGTCACGAATGAACTCGATCGCCGCGGAAAGATCCGGGTCATCGACCGCCAAGACGTCCGTCGAAAAACGCGTCACCACACGACGAGGTGAAATCGTCATTCGGTGACAATAGGACTCTTCTTTCGAGGCCGGTATCGACGCAAGAAACTTCGCCGTCGCAGGATCCAGTTTTTCCCTGTCCCCTTCGGCGAGTCCGCACGAGGACGCAGCGCCGTCTTCCCCCGCGAGCAAATGGTCTAGCACGGAGGCCCCTTCGAACCCGATCCGGTACGCATCCGGCTCGATGCTCGACAACGGCGGATTGGTCAAATCACAGATCACCTCATCGTTATCGACACCGAGAACCGCCAATTGCTCCGGCACCCGGTATCCGGTATTCACCGCCGCTCGAACCACCTGCCGACCGCACACATCGTTGCACGCAAACACCGCGCACGGCAACGATTGACGCTGCAACCACTTTACCAACGCCGTCTCAACGATCTCGGCGTTTGCCTCATGTCGGAGCACGCCTTCCATGGGCGCATTCACGGCCGTCTTGTCCGCGAGTACCAGATCGAGACGTTCGGTTTCGATCCCGTTTTGCTCACAGATCTCCACCAACGCGTCGCCCCGAGCCCCCGAAAAATCGACGCCCTGGTATCCACAGAAAGCGATCCGACGAAATCCACGTTCGACAAAGTAGTCGACTGCCATCTGAGCACAATCGCGAGAGTCGGTATCAATCGTCACGCCTCGTCGAGGTGCAAAGCTGCCACGCAAATCGATGACCCATCGCCCGAGTTGATCGATCGCCCGTGCGGTCGATTCGTTTTCCGCTCGCGCGATCACCCCGTCAAACTGGTGCCCCATCAACTCCGCCGGCACCGCTTCTCCGAGCCCGCGTTCGAGGTGAAAAACGTCCCACCCGTTGTGGGCACGCAGGTAACCGGCGACGCCTTGAAGACAGCCCCGACCATAAGCGCGCGATGACTCAACGAACAGAAGAACCTGCGGTTTTTTGGAAACTTGCTTCATGGAGCCTGGGGAGAAAGTTCTCGTAGAGAGCGACCACTCACGCCGCTGCGTAACCGGAAACAACCTAAATCACTGCTTTAGCGGGACACACTAAGCACTAAAGCACATTCTCGACGCACTATACTAATGCGGCAAATTGGAAGCCGGTAGACAAAAAAGCGGATTGTATTGATTTCCATAGAGACAATATTGGCCCCAACGACGCTCGAGCGGTGGAGCTCAACAATCCCGCGGCGACCAAACGCAGGAAATAGAAATTGCCGGAGGGGCCGTTCGATGCGACGCGCATGAGCATTAATAGGAACCCCCAATCAATGCGCTGATTTTTGCACGCATAGTTGGAGTTCGTGCGAAATAGTTCTCGCTCAGTCCTAAAACCTGATCGACCACATACGGCAAACGAGTCCCCCCACCTTCCGGTCGCGTCCCTCCTGCTGCCCCGCCTCCCCAAATGCCAAACATCGCCGCTGCTCCCTGCAGACACGCATCAAAACCATGTCGCCCCTTGTTCGGCACGGCCTGTTTCCTGCTCATAGCGGGCCTCGGCGTGGCAAATTTGTCGCAAAGCAGTTTTGCGGATCAAACGCCGCTCAACCGTATCGATCTTTTCGGCACATGGCAGGTCCGGATGGACGACAGCTCGCACGCTGCCGATGACCATGCCGCCAATGACGACACTGGCAATGACGATGCCACCAATGACGATGCCGCAACTCGCGAGAATCAGTCCCGACACAATGGCATGCTCCACGAAGTCCAACTTCCCGGCACCCTGCGAGACTCCGGCGTGGGAATCCCACCGGGCCCCGACACGCCGTGGATCGCCAGCACGCAAGAGTCGCTCTGGAACCAACCTGAATACGCCCCGTACCGCGAACAAGATAACTTCAAGTTTCCGTTTTGGCTGCAACCCAATCTGCACTATGTCGGCGGAGCGACCTATCAACGCCAGATCGAAATCCCAAATCAGTGGCGAGATCAGCGGATCATCCTCACGCTCGAACGCCCTCATTGGCAGACCAGTGTTCTGGTCGATGGTAAGTTGATCACCGGCGGAGACTCCCTCAGCACCGCCCATCGATTCGACCTCACCAACGCCTTGCCGCCGGGAAAACACGAATTGGCAATTGTGGTGAACAATTCTCTCCAGCCCATCGACGTGGGCATCAACTCACACAGTGTGTCGGACCACACCCAATCCGCATGGCACGGCATCGTAGGTGAAATATCACTGACCGCGCATCCGATGGTCGATATCGATCACATCAACATCCACCCCAACGTTGACAAGCACTCGGTCGCCACCCAATCGATCCTTGTCAACCGCTTCGACAAACCGCGCTCCTGCAGCCTTCTCATGGAGGTCACGCAAAACGGACGTTCGCTCGCCAAACATCAATCCGACATCGAACTGGCTCCCGGTGAAAACATCATCGAAAAGACCATGTTGCTCGATGCCCAAGCTCAACTGTGGGACGAGTTTTCTCCTGAGCTATGCGAATTGACGGCATCGTTACTTCCCAAAGATTCAGGCACGCCCGCACCATCAACGACGTCTTCATGGTCGGGCACGTCTTCATGGTTGGGCACGTTTGGCTTTCGAAAAATCGAAGCTCGTGACGGAAAACTGCAACTCAACGGCCGACCGATCTTTCTTCGCGGAACGTTGGAATGCTGCATCTTCCCATTGACGGGTTACCCGCCCACGGACGTCGCCTCGTGGAAACGGATCATCCGCATCTGCAAACAACACGGACTCAACCACATTCGTTTCCACTCGTGGTGCCCACCTGAAGCCGCATTTGTCGCGGCTGACGAACTGGGGTTCTACTTCCAGGTCGAATGCTCGACGTGGCCCAACAGATCCGTTGGCCTCGGGTACGGTCGCCCGGTCGACGAGTGGCTCTACCGAGAAGGCGACCGGGTCCTCACCGCCTACGCCAATCACCCGTCGTTCCTGCTCTTCTGCGCCGGCAACGAACCAGGCGGACCGGGAAACGGCGGCGATTTCCTCGGCCCCTGGGTTGAACATTTCAAACAACAAGAAGATCGCGTGCTCGTGACCTCGGGTGCCGGTTGGCCGAGCATTCGCGAGAACGAATACCACCTCACCCCAAAACCGCGAATCCAACAATGGGGACAAGGCCTAAAGAGCCGCATCAACGCACGAGCACCAGAAACCACGACGGACTACAGCGACTTTATCTCTCGTCAATCCGCACCGGTGGTCGCCCACGAAATTGGTCAATGGTGTGTCTATCCAAATTTTGACGAGATCGAGAAATACACCGGTGCCCTGCGACCAAAGAACTTTGAAATCTTCCGCGACTTCCTGACACAAAGCGGAATGCTGCACCAGGCACGCGACTTCCTGATGGCGTCCGGACGCTTGCAAGTTTTGACGTACAAGGAAGAGATCGAGTCGGCACTCCGCACCAAAAATTTCGGCGGCTTCCAACTGCTCGACCTCCATGATTTTCCCGGGCAGGGAACCGCAACGGTGGGCATGCTCGACCCGTT
The DNA here is from genome assembly GCF_000346505.1 of Aporhodopirellula sallentina SM41. Lineage (GTDB taxonomy): Bacteria > Planctomycetota > Planctomycetia > Pirellulales > Pirellulaceae > Rhodopirellula > Rhodopirellula sallentina. Next base: position 2,579 of record NZ_ANOH01000376.1, on the reverse strand, counting down.
CTGGGATCCCAAACCCTACATGAACACATCGGAATTCCGCGGTTTCTGCGGCCCGGTTATCCCGCTGGCTAGAATGCCGAAACGAGTTTGGCGGGGACAGGAACAATTTTCTGCCGAGGTCGAAATCTCACACTTCGGCAACCAACCGCTGCAGGGCAAAGCAACCTGGAAAATCCGCCGCTCACCATCGCCGCGCAACCCCGACTTTGCAGAGACATCCGATTCCAACGCCGCTGTCAACAAACCGGCCAAGGAATCTCAAGCCACTCAAACAGTTCTCGCGCAAGGGTCATGGCAGCTAACAGGACAAGCGCCCGGCGACCTGTACCGCATCGGTGAAATTCGGTGCGAACTCGACAGCATCACCAACGCAGGCAAGTACGTTTTGGAAGTCACCATCCCGGACGGCAAAGACACCATCACCAACCGCTGGGACTTTTGGGTTTACCCGTCCATCGATGCCGACGCCCCCACGACAACCGGTTCGGTGACGCTGGCCACCAACCTGGACGACGCCCTCGATGCCACCGCGAGAGGCGAACGCGTGCTTCTCAATCTTCCCGCCGACCGAGTCGCCACAGACGTCAAAATCGGGATGTCACCGATCTTTTGGAACTGGGCTTGGACCAACGGGCAAGCACCACACACGATGGGAATTTTGTGTGACCCCAGCCATGCCTGCCTTCGCGATTTCCCAACCGACGATCACTCCAATTGGCAGTGGTGGGAACTGGTTTCGCGTTCGGCCACGATGCACCTCGACCAACTCCCCACAGAGATTGATCCCATCATCCAAGTGGTCCCGAATTGGTTCGTCCCTCAGAAACTCGCACTCGCGTTTGAAGCTCGCATGGGCAACGGCAGTTTGCTGGCGACTTCGATTGACCTGCAGAACGATCTCGACCAACGCCCCGTCGCCCAAAGGTTACGCCGGTCGATGATCGACTACATCGCGAGCGAGCGTTTTGCTCCCGCCGCTTCGCTATCCAAACCTCAACTCCGCTCGTTGCTACGTCAACCATCACCGACCGAACAAGCGACCCAAAGCATCAACGCCAGCAGCATGCAGCCCGGCTACGAAGCCTATCGGGCAATCGACGGTCAAAATCAGACGATGTGGCACAGCGCATGGAATCCCGCATCGCCACCCCCGCACTGGATCGAGTTAACTCTCCGAGAGAGCCGGCTCGTCGAAGGCGTGCAGATCACCCCACGGAAAGACATCTCCCGCACACGCTTTCGTCAATACACCATCTCGACGCAGGATGGCTCGGGGACGTGGACGACCGCAGCGACCGGAACACTCGACGGATCCGCCGCAACCGAAACGCTACGTTTCGACAAACCGATGAAATGCGACGCGGTGCGAATCCAAACCGACACCCCCGCCTCCGCATCCCCGGGCGGCCCCATCAAAAACTTCCACGCGAGCGTAGCCGAACTGCAACTGCTGCTCTCAAAATAACAGCGACACGGAATCCGGCGACATCCAGTTCTTCGCTCCGTCAAAGTGCAAAAACGATTGCCGTGAATCGCTAGCGAGTTGAAAGCTAACGAACAGTCAGACAGCCCCCACCAAGCACGTTGGTCGGGCGTGGCATGCCATAGGCATCAAACCGCCAAAATCGAATGCGGCAAACAAGAACCCCACCGCATCTCAACCGAAAAGAACCCCATGATTTACCGACGCAACACCGCAACAGTTTGCGGCAAATCGGAAACCTAATTCCAAATTCACACGCTAAAATAGAACCGACGTAATGAAAAGGGGACACGCCGTGTGTTGCGGCAAATCAAGTGCAACCATTTGATGCTCCCGAGTAAATACGAATTTTTTTGTAGAGTTTACTATGACAACGAAAACGAAGAATCGCCGCCTTGGCTTTACCTTGGTGGAATTGCTGGTTGTGATTGCGATTATCGGCGTTTTGGTTGGGCTGCTCTTGCCCGCTGTTCAGGCTGCCCGAGAAGCCGCCCGCCGAATGAGTTGCAGCAACAATTTCAAGCAGCTCGGTCTTGCGATCCACAATTACCATTCTGCGTACAACCGGTTGACGATGCATGGCGTCGGCACCAAGTCGGGGACGCTGAATGGGCCGCTCGCGTCAGGCGGGCACATGTACCAAGCTTTTAACGATCACAACGCAATGCAGTTGAGCGCCCTGGTCGGCTTGACACCATTCTTCGAGCAGCAAGGCCTGTGGGAGCAGATATCCAACCCGCTATGGGTTGATGCGAACAGCAACGGCACGATCGATGCGGGTGAGCAGTATCCTGCGATGGGGCCCCATCCATTGACCGGTGGGGTGGTTTACACCCCATGGCTCACAGAGATAGCCATGCTTCGCTGCCCCAGCGACCCGGGCACCGGGCTTCCAGCAAAGGGGCGTACCAACTACGCCGCTTGCCTGGGTGATTCGCAGCGTACCGAAGCATCGGGCGGTCGCAACGCAGGCCTGGAGCTCGACGGCGGTCATTATGCGGGCTGGGACCCAGACGGATATGTTGTTAATGCGAGATCTGCCCAACGAGGGATGTATGGCAAGCACCGTCTGGGGAAATTCCGAGACGTCCTAGAT
>NZ_ANOH01000375.1 GCF_000346505.1 Aporhodopirellula sallentina SM41 | reverse complement strand
CCAACCCAATGTGAGCGTTCGTGGGTTTTTGAATGGTGGACATCGCGGCGACGTGGATATGTATAAGGTGCCCGTCACCGCAGGCCAGCGGTTGGCTGTCGAGGTCGGGTGTGCTCGCATCGCGGACGTTCATTATGGCGACTCTGAATTTGATACCGCCATTCGAATTTTGGACGAAAGTGGCCGAGAGTTGGCCGCGAACGATGACAACGCATTGTTGATTCAAGATCCACTGGTGTCGCTGAAGGTGCCGCAGGATGGACATGTGTTTGTCGAAGTATCGCGTTCGATTTTTGTGCCTTCCCGCCGGCCATACTGCGTGCACATCAGTGACACTCCTCGTCCGTTGGCGGCGTATCCTCTCGGCGGCCAAGCCGGACAGAAAGAAACGATTCGGTTCATCGGCGACGCGTTGGGTGATTTTGAGAGTGCCGTGGAGATTCAAGAGAGGGAAGGAACGTTTGAGCATTTTGGCCGTTTCCCGACTCCGCTGATGTTGCGCAGCAGTCCGTACCCGAACGTGTTCGAAGAACCCGATGCCAGTGTGACGGATGTGGAAACGCTACCGATCGCGATCAATGGGATCATCGAATCCGGAGATCCGTCCGACCGCTTTCGCGTAAGGGTCAAGAAAGGTGATCGATGGCACGTTCGTGTGTACTCCACAACCTTGGGGTCACCCATCGATCCGCGAATCCGTATTCTGCCGATCGATGAGGATGGCGGTCTCGGAAAGCCGGAAGTCGATCTCGATGATGTGACGTTGGAAGAACGCGATGTATATGGAACAAACTATCGCTCTCGCAGCGGTCTACCCGATACGTTGGATCCGTCGGCGGTTTGGGAGCCGAAAAAGGATGGCGAGTATTTGATCGAGTTGCTTGATTCGAGCAACAACGGTGGCCCGACAGGGGTCTATCGAATCGAAATTGAATCGCCCAGGACGCTCTTTCAAACGGTGCTTCGCAGCACGACGTTTGACTGGACCGAGTCGATGCGAGTGACGGGACTCGCGGTTCCACGCGGCAATCGGTGGACCGTCAACGTGAACATCCCGCAGGGACAGTGTGATTCGATAAAAGGTGACTTTCAGGTTGTCGCCCGCGGACTTCCCAAAGGAATGTCGTTAATCGTTCCTCCGATGCCGAATGGGAAGATCCCCCGAGTCTGGCCGATGCAATTGGTTGCTGACGAGGACGCGGAGCCCGGCGGGGCGGTGATTACTCTCGATGCGGTGCCTGCCGACCCGAATGAAAACGTCGAGAGTCGATCGGTGCAGCAGGTGCCGTTTATCAATCACTCCGGAGGCGATGCTTGGAATACGGTGCGCGTGGATGCCTATATCACGGCCGTGGTCGATCCGGCACCGTTTTCAATTGAATTGATCAAGCCGTCGGCGCCGCTCGTTCGGGGAGGTGAGTTGGCATTGCCCGTCAAAATTCACCGCCGTCCAGGATTTGAGGGTGCGGTTGAGTTTGGGGCGGTTTGGTCGCCGCCGGGTCTAGCGATCCAGCCGCCTCAAACGATTCCTCCAGGCGAAACGGAAGGTCTGCTGAGAATTTCGGCGACGCCCGGTGCTCAGCTAACAACATGGCCGGTGGTCGCGATCGCCAGCACGGTTCGCGACGACATTGATCCTTTCTTGGGTGTGGGGCACACACGAGTGTCTTCTGAATTTATCGAACTCACGGTGGCGGACCGCTACGTCGAGTTGGCCGCCAATCCCGAGAGCGTTCGCCGGGGTGAGCGAAAATCGTTTATATGGAACGTCGAGCACAAAAACGCGTTCGATGGTGAGGCTCGTGTCCGTTTGCTCGGGTTGCCCAAAGGGGTGAACGTTATCGATCCCATGCCGACGTTGAACAATCAATCCAAAGAGGTGCGTTTCCAAATCGAAGCCACCGAAGAGGCTCTGTTGGGTTCGGCGACGGGATTGGCGTGCGAAGTAATTCTCGAGGCGGAGGGCCAAGAGATTGTTCAGCGAACCGGCAATGGCGTGCTGAGAATTGATCCGGGACAAGGTTAACGAACGTCTGACGAAAATCTCGACCAACCGCCGTACTAAAACGTCTTTGCCCACGCGACATGAATCGGGCATTTAGGAACGCATCATGACACTTTCACTCGAATCCATGTTCAAAGCAATCTTTAACAACGGCGTTGCAAGTATCACGCCCCATCGTCGGAAGTTGAGTTTGATACTGGCAGTTTTCGTTGTGGGCATTGCGTCCACTACTGTTGCTGCAAACGAAAACGTTGCCGATAGCGACGCGCCTAGTTTTCGTCGCGACGTGATGCCGGTGTTCTTTCGAGCCGGGTGCAACGCTGGATCGTGCCACGGCGCCGCGAGTGGCAAGGACGGATTCATGTTGTCGCTGTTCGGGTACGATCCCAAAGGCGACTATCACCGCACCGTGAACGAGATGGTGGGGCGGCGTGTCAACACGGCGGTTCCCGAGCAAAGTTTGCTGCTGTTGAAATCTACCGGAAAAGTCGCGCACACCGGCGGGAAGCTATTCGACGAATCCAGCGAGTACTATGAAACGCTCTATCGATGGATTGCCGCCGGTGCGCCCGATGACTCCGATTCGGTTCCCGACACGGTCGAGGTGATTCTCTCGAAAGAGCGGTTTCTGTTTGAAAAGAAAGGTGCTAAAGATCGTTTGCGGGTCGGCGCGATCGCGAGTGATGGTTCGAAGCGATTGGTCACTTCGTTGGCACGATTCCACAGCAACAACGAAAGCGTGGCGACGATCGATGACGATGGCATTGTGACTGCGGTTGGCCCCGGCGATACGTACGTGTTCGCACGTTACAACCGATTCACGGTCGGCGTGGAGGTCATCGTGTTGCCGCCCGCCGAAGGGTTTGATTGGCCCGATCCACCCGCGACGAACTACATCGATCAACTGGTCTATGACCGATTGCAGAAACTGCGAATCACTCCTTCGGGGCTGTGCGATGACGAGACGTTCTTGCGACGTGTGACGTTGGACTTGGCCGGCCGAACTCCGACGGTGGACGAGTATCGTGAGTTCATGGATGGCGATCGAGATCGTGCGGCAAAGATCGATGAACTTCTGGCAAACGACGAGTTTGCTGACTTGTGGACGGCGTTGTGGGCTGAGCAACTGCGAATCATTGGTGGCAACTATGCTCCCGCCGCGACGCACGTCAAAGCCGCAATGTCGTTTTACGAATGGATCCGAAAGCAAATGCGATCGGGACGTCCGCTGAACGAGTTTGTGGAAGAAATGGTCGTCGCGTCGGGGAGTAACCTGACCAACGGACCCGCGAACCTGTACACGATGATGGTCCACGCCCCTCGTTTCGAACCGAAAGTCTTCGCTGCCGATTTCTCGCAGGTTTTTCTCGGAGTGCAGATTCAATGTGCCGAATGTCACAACCATCCGTTCGATCGGTGGACTCAAGACGACTACTACAGTTTCGTCAGTTTCTTTGCTGGGATGAAACGCAAACCCGGTGTGGAACCTCGTGAGCGGAGGATTTTCTATGACACGTCAACGCCGCCGATGAAGCACGTCGTTGACAAGCGTCCGATGCCGCCACGCGTGCTCGGCGGGGTGGAACCGGTGGCGAGTGACGGCGATCCGAGAAAAGAGCTGGCGAAATGGTTGACGTCGCCTGACAACAAGATGTTCAGTCGCAACATCGCCAACCGAATCTGGGCACAGTTGCTCGGCAAAGGGATCGTTGAACCGGTCGATGACATTCGCGTGAGCAATCCACCGGTCAACGGACCACTGCTCGACGCAATTTCGGACCGCTTGGTGGAATCCGGGTTCGATCTCAGAACGTTGGTGCGAGACATTTGCAATTCTCGGGTCTATCAACTGAGTGTTCAGCCCAACGCGTCGAACAAGGGGGACACCCGACAATTCTCGCATGCTTACCTGAGGCATTTGCGGGCGGACGTGTTACTCGATTCCGTTGCCACCGCGACAGGCATGCAGGCGTCGTTGCCGAAGTTCGCCGCCGGTACACGCGCGATCAATTATTTCCCGATCTCCGGCGGTGACACGGGAGGGCCGAACTACGGGACGCCGTTCTTCAAAACGTTCGGCCGCTCGAGTCGTGCCACCATTTGTGCCTGCGAAACAGACACACAGCCGACATTGTCGCAGGCATTGCACCTTGCCGTTGGCGAAACGATTCAGAAGCGATTGTGGGCCAATGGCGAGATCCGAAAACTCGTCGCATCGAAAGAACAGCCCGAGCAGGTTATCGAAGAACTGTTTGTGCGAACTCTCTCTCGCCAGCCCACCGCGGAAGAGGTCGCAGATCTCGTTGCGGTGGTTGGTGATTCTGCCAAAGACCCGAAGCCGTATGAAGACATCTTTTGGGGATTGTTCAACTCAACTGAGTTTTCCTTCAATCACTAACGCCAACCGATTGCGACGCCAATGTTGATCATTGGGTGCGATCACGCCGCCCGTCCGATAGACATCCCGCTTTGATGAACCCCATGAATCCAGTTCAACCGAAGAAACGAGTGAAACCGAACCCTTGTTTGCCGTCGTGGCACGCAGCGTGTTTGCTCGCGTTCGCAGCGATGATTCTGCCCGCGGAAGCGAACGCGGTGGAGGCGAAACGCGAGACGCTCGAAAAGCCGCCTGTCAATTTTGATGATCACATCTCCG
>NZ_ANOH01000374.1 GCF_000346505.1 Aporhodopirellula sallentina SM41 | reverse complement strand
CGGTTGGCTGTTTCGGGGGCCGGCAAAAGTCTTGGGGCCAGCGGTTGTGTGGATGCCGGAACGGCGCTTCGCTTGGTCCGGCCTACGGGGGTGATGCGAGAACGACGTGCACGAATTGGTTGATGTGCGTTGGCACCGGTTGTCTGGAAGAAACCGCGGCTAACGCCGATTGGCTGATTGGGGCATGTTGGTGTGAAGCGTTTTGGTGAATTTGCGAACTGTTGTGGGGGCGGGGGATTGGGGGCTGCGGTATATTGGGTGCCGGGGCTTGAACGTTCGGTCGCGAGTATGACTGGCAGCATTGGTAGGATCGATTGATGAGTGAAGCGGACGTCCACAGCATTGAATCGCTTGGTGATTTGCACCGGGCGGTCGATCATTTGAGCGAGAAGTTGATGCTGCAGGGGTACCAACTACGGTCGGTCGTGAATAACGCGGAGCAGCATTTCACGCAGCACTGCCCGAGTTACTGGCGGGGGCAGCTGCGTCAGGCGGAACAGCGTTTGAGTGAAGCACTCGATAGTCTCAGCCGCAAACAGTCGACATCTCGATCGGGCGAGTCGGTGCCGGCGACCGAGGAAAAGAAACAGGTCGCACGTTGGAAGGCTCGCGTTCGGTTGTGTCACGAGCGGATTGACCGTGCGCGGACGATCGCGGTGGAAATGGAACAGAACTGCGACAAGATGAAGGGCCCGATCGCGGATTTGCTCGAGCTAGCGGAAGTCACGTTGCCACGGGCTTCGACGCGGTTGACCCATTTGATCGAGAGGTTGCAAGCCTACCAGGAGAACCGGCCGATGGGCGGATAGGCAGTCAGATATCCGATCGGGCAGATATCCGATCGGGCAGATATCCGATCGGTCAGGCAGGCGATCGGACAGATAGGTAATCGGGATTCGCCGGGGCTGCGATCAGAGATGCCGAGCTTTGCCAAAAGGTTAAAAACCGGCCGGTCGCTGCCGCATCATGCGGCAGACGACCGGCCAAACTTTGCGGCGAAGCAATCGCTCCGACTTCGTCCGTGAAGTAGGTCCGCAAAATCAATCCGCATTGAAAATCGTTCCGAAGCCTAGTGAGCCGATTCACCGGAGGTGTTTTCTGTCACCCGCGACAAACGCTGATTGGCTGGTGGGGTTCGGTGAGATGCTATCTCTCAATCGAAATGCTCTAGGAACTCGTGCTTAGGTTGGTTTCGGTGGGTTGTTGCATGTATCGAATCAGGCCGTCGGTATTGAGCGGTTTGGGGAACCAATGGTCAACACCGTCGCTTCCTTGGCTGATGCCGAGATCCTGGGGCGATGTGCCGCTGGTGGCGACAATCCGCAGGTGCGGCGATGCGTTGATTTTTCGCAGGGCGCGAACCGTGGACGCGCCGTCTCCGTTGGGCATCCGCATGTCCAACAAGACGAAATCGGGCCAGGGATGAGAACCGAGATAATTCAATGCGTCGTTACCGTCGCACGCCGTGGCGACTTCGCAGCCTCTCATTGCTAGCACACCGGCGAGTAGTTCGCGTTGATCGGCGTCGTCTTCGACCAGGAGGACTTGGATCGGGCGAAGCGGTTCTTCGCACGCTTGTGCTTCGCGGACCGCTTCGGCTTCGGCGTGTTTGCTGACGTCGTGTTCGATTTTGTCGAGTTGATTGACGACCCGCAGGAAAGTCACGTTGGCTTCGTCGACGAGTCCGGCGTCCATTTGTTGCCGGTAGAACTGCAGGCCGAGGTTGAGGGTGTTGAGTTGGTTTCGCAGTTCGTGCAGGTTTTTGCTCGAGCCGCCCCAGGTCTGCTCGAAACTCGCGACGTCGAACGTTTCTTCATCGGTGCCGTCGAGAAGCTCTTTTCGCAAGATACGAACTTGAGGCGGGGCGTCGATACCGACGCGAGCGGTTCGCTGATCTGTGCGAAGGATCGAAATCGTGATCCCGAGGCCGGGAAAGAAAATGGACTCGTCAGGTTTTCGCGACAGGACAAGCATTGGAGAACTCCGTTTCGGTAGACGTACTTCAGTGCTTCGAGCAATCGTGCCTAATGCTCGAAGGAAAATGATCGATGGACCGAGCGAGATTGCTCGCGCCACCGAAACCGATCATCACAAACATTCGCGTCAATCATCTTGCGATCAACCTGAGTGCCTGCCGGCAAGGAGTCACTTCCGTGATGGTGTTCTCTGGAACGTCGTGCCCCAACCGTTCGCTTGCATACCCATAGCTTTCGCATTTTGGGAACAACGTCAATAGCGGTTCAGTTGATAATTGAGCGTCGGCGGTTGTCTTTTTTGAATGTCGGGTACGGTAACGATGATTGGCGTGAAGTCGACGTGTCCCTTACGCGACACGATGACGCATCCGATTCGATTCGTCGTTGTCCGACCGTCATCCTGCAAATCGTTCAAAAGGATGCCTCGACAGATATTCCATGTTGGAGAAGAACAAGGCAGCAGAGTCGTTTTGATGTCACTATTGGATTTCGGTCGCGACCAACATTTGGGTCGCGAGAAAACTTATGTGGTGATGTTATTTGGAACCTATTTAAAGCTCATCGGCGGATAGGTGTTCGCCGCGGTTCACACTGGCAACCGGTGTGAATGTTCGACGGTGAATCATGTTGCCGAGATTTTAGATGGGTTCTCGATCGGCTCTGTGATCGCTTGCGAACCTAGGATTCGCATGCTTTGCACTTT
>NZ_ANOH01000373.1 GCF_000346505.1 Aporhodopirellula sallentina SM41 | reverse complement strand
TGGATTGATTTTTGGGGGCTGGTTTTGGCGATCAACATCTCGGCAGAGTTCAGACTCTACCGAGGTTGGGTGACATCGTCGCGAACGCTATTTGAGTTCGCCGACCACGCCGCGGACGATCGCACGCAGTTTCGGTTCGGCTTCGTTCGCCGTTGCGATGATTTCGTTCACATCGGCGGGCTTGATCGCGTCGGGCAGGCACATGTCGGTGATGACGCTGAGCCCGACGACTTTCAGTCCGCAGTGGATTGCGACGATGGTTTCAGGAACGGTACTCATTCCGACGACATCCGCACCGATCTGACGTAGGAAGCGGTACTCGGCTCGAGTTTCCAAGCACGGTCCGGCGACGGCGACGAAGACTCCTTTGTGCGGGAAGATGCCTTCGCGACGTGCGACATCGAGCGTCGTTTGAATCCATTGCTGATCGTACGGTTCGCACATGTCGGGAAAGCGAGGTCCGAGACGATCGTCGTTGATACCGATGAGCGGGTTGCCGCCCATCAAGTTGATCTGGTCTTCGATCACCATGATGTCACCGCTCTCGTAGTACGGGTTGAGACCGCCGCATGCGTTACTGACGATCAGCAATTCGCATCCGAGTGCTTTGAACACACGAACCGGCAATGTGATGTCCTGAAGCGGATAGCCTTCATAAAAGTGGAAACGGCCTTCCATCGCCATCACGGGGACACCCCCGAGTTTACCAATCACGAGGCGGCCGGCGTGGGAAGTCGCCGTTGAGCTGAGGAAGTTCGGGATGTCCGAGTAGTTCAACGTGGCTTCGACATCAATGTCGCCGACGAGACCACCCAGTCCGGTGCCGAGGATGATGCCTACACGGGGCGTTTCACCGGTGTGTTGGCGAATAAAGGCACAGGTTTCTTCAATTTTATCGTGCAGAGCTAGCATTACAGAACGATGTCGATGGGAGAGGATTGAGCTGTTGAGGTCGGTACGGACCTACGCTGAACGTTTGAATTTTGTATGTTAGCACGCTCATCCACTTTTCGCATTCCTTCGACATTTGAAATTGCAATGGCCGTACCTTCTCCGGATGTCTTTGAAAAACTCGCGACGTTTTACCTCGGACGCGAATACGATTTGCCCGCCGGAAAGTTGCTCGACGATCTGCTGCTCTACGACGCCAAAGACCTGTGCACGCACGCGATGTGCGTGGGGATGACGGGCAGCGGGAAGACGGGGTTGTGCCTGTCATTGCTCGAAGAGGCGGCGATTGACGGAATTCCCGCGATCTGCATTGACCCGAAGGGCGATCTCGCGAACTTGATGCTGGCGTTTCCCGATATGACGCCGGACGATTTTCTTCCGTGGTTGGAACAGGGCGAAGCGAGCCGGAAGGGAATGACCCTCGATGAATTCGCGACCTCGACCGCCGAAAAATGGAAAGCGGGCCTGGCATCTTGGGGACAGACACCAGAAAGAGTCGCCAAATTCAAGGCAGCCGCCGACGTTGCGATCTACACACCGGGCAGCAGCATCGGTTTGCCCCTGACGGTTCTGAAAAGTTTCGACGCACCACCTCCCGAAGTCCTCGACGATGCGGACGCGATGCGCGAAAGAGTCACCGGGGCCGCGTCGGGCCTGTTGACGTTGCTCGGGATGGAAGCCGATCCGCTGCTCTCGCGAGAGCATATCCTGATCAGCTCGATTCTGGATCATTGTTGGCGGGAGCAGCGTCATGTGTCGATCGGCGATTTGATCGGATTGATCACCTCTCCGCCAATCAAACGCGTCGGCGTGTTGGATTTGGATTCGTTCATGTCGGCGAGCGACCGTGGGAAGCTGGCGATGACGCTGAACAATCTGCTCGCCTCGCCCGCGTTTTCGACGTGGCTCGAGGGCGAGGCCCTGTCGGTGAAGAAATTGCTGCACACGGCGGAAGGCAAACCGCGTTTGTCGATCATCTCGATCGCGCACCTGAGTGAACAGGAACGGATGTTTTTCGTCACAATTCTGCTCAACGAAGTCGTCGCGTGGATGCGGACGCAGAGCGGGACGAGTTCGCTCCGTGCGTTGCTTTACATGGACGAGGTTGCCGGGTACTTCCCGCCGGTTTCCAACCCGCCGTCGAAGCCACCGATGCTGACGCTGCTCAAACAGGCCCGTGCGTTTGGACTCGGTGTGACCCTGGCGACGCAGAACCCGGTGGATTTGGACTACAAAGGGTTGTCGAACATCGGCACGTGGTTTCTCGGCCGGTTGCAAACCGAACGCGACAAGGCACGCGTGCTCGAGGGCCTCGAAGGAGCCGCGGCCCAGTCCGGCAAGCCGTTTGACAAGAACGCGATGGAACGGTTGCTCGCCTCCTTAGGCAGTCGTGTATTTTTGATGAATAATGTTCACGATGACGCACCGACGGTGTTTCAAACACGTTGGGCGATGTCGTTTTTGGCTGGGCCGCTGGCGCGAAATCAGATTTCCGCTCTGATGGCGGATCGTAAAGCGGAGTTGGAAAAGCAAGCCAAGAGCCAGAACGAAAAGGTTGCCAAGAAGGCTACGACGCCGGCGCGTCCTGTTTTGCCTCAAGGGGTCAGTGAAACGTTCTTGGTTCCCAGTCGTTATGTTCGCGGCGAAGGCGAACGAATCTACCGGGCAGCGTTGCTCGGTGAAGGGGCCATGCATTTTGTTCGCAGTTCGGCCGGCGTCGACACGTGGGTGGACGTGAAACGACTGCTGCGTTGCGGGAAGGGTGTTCCCAAGGATGGGTGGGAATCGAGTGAAACCGTTGACCCGGACGCGGAGTTCGAAAAGAAGCCGGACTCGTCGTTTTCGTTCACGCAGTTGCCT
>NZ_ANOH01000372.1 GCF_000346505.1 Aporhodopirellula sallentina SM41 | reverse complement strand
CGGTGCCAATACTGCGGCAAAGTCGAACCGCTCAACAAACTGAGCCTGGACCACGTCGTGCCTCGCTCTCACGGCGGAGCGACGACGTGGGAAAACATCGTTTGCAGTTGCCTAAAATGCAATAGTCGCAAGGGCGGACGAACGCCTCAGCAGGCGAGAATGAAGTTGCTGACCAATCCGGCAAAACCACGCTTCAATCCGTTGATGACCCACTCGATGGATGATCCACGGTATGAATCGTGGAAGACGTTCTTGCAAACGTCATGACGAAGTTCGACTCCAACCGGTCAGCATTTCGCAACGAATTCAGTGACGCCGAGTTGCTCGCGTTCTTGGACGAGCAACTCGGCGCGAAACTCTCCGCGGCGATCGAATCCGCCCTCCGTGACGATGAGGCTCTTCGGACGCGGCTGACGCAGCTCCGAGGGCAAAACCTAGCGGGTTTGCACACCATCGGGGCAATCTGGAGACAGGAGCGGTTGAGCTGCCCTGATCGTGAAACGCTGCGTCGATTCTTGCTCGGCGAACTGCCCGCCGATCACGCCGGTTACATCCGCTTTCACCTCTCCGAGATCGGGTGCCGCGTCTGCAACGCCAACCACGACGACCTCAATCAGGCGATGCGAGACGAACAGGATTCCACATCGCGCCGGCGCCGCATGTTCCAAACTAGCGCCGGGCATCTGAAATAAAGCCAGTCACAGGAAATAAAGCCGGAAACCTAAAATAAAGTCAGTCACCTGAAATAGAACAGACGCCCCAAACAAGGGAACACACCAAATTCCCTGAAGCGTTTTAAAGATGACGTAGCCGATGTCGTCAGACTTCGGTGGCCCGAATTCAGCAACAGGGATCGGACACGTCCAATTTCAAAATTCGGTCGGTCTGTCGCCGATCCCTACAGAGACCGCGTCGCAGGCTCGGGAAGAATCTCCACCGACCCTTCCTCTTTTTGGTTGGTCAGTACCGAGTCACCGTCCTCGGACGCATCCCCAGATTCGCCGTCGCTCGTTTCATCTTCCGTTTCGTTGCCTGTACCGACTCCCTCGTCTGCATCACTGATCTCCGGAGCAACGGTTGGTTGTCCCGACGTTGAGCGAGAGTAGGGTTCGGCCGCAGACGATCGACTCCCGTAGGCATCCTGCTCGGGATTCCCGCCCGTGATTGCGAGCAACCCCACCATCACGTCCTCGAACCCATCGAGGCTTTGCAGCCATCCCAAACTCGGGTTGGCAACCACGCCTTGATAACGGTCGGCCAAATTTTGCATCGCCGTCGGGCTGAGCAACCGACCGCGGGCGGCCAACTCGGCCAACAGGTTCGTTTCCAGATATTCAATCCAGACGTCACCGTTTTCCAATCGGGAGAGTGCCCCGGTGAGTCGAGCGGCGGCACGTTGAAACGCACCAACTTCCAGCCCCAAATCTGCGAAGGCTTCATATTCCCAACCGGCGTCGATGTTTCCGTCTGCGTAAGGATCTTCGTAAACTGGTTCTTCCAAGGGCAAAACAGGGTCAACCGGCACCAAACCGGGAACCGGTGGCACCTCCACGTAGGCCGGACCGTATGGGTAGCCGTATCGCGCCGACATCCGCTCCGCCATCTGCATGTGACGACGGGCCATGTGATCCGCCATTGCCGCCATTGGTGAGGAATAATACCCCGATGGCCCGAAACCGTATGGATGTCCCCATCCCATAAACGGTCCAGGGACCGGCACAACCGCAGGCGATTGAACCGTGATGGAAAGCCGCGGCCCATACCCCAAACCCGGCGTAACAAAGTACTGCGCCGTCGCCGCCGAACAGGTCAGGCTGAGCAAAGCGATCGTGACCGCCCCAACGAACCACATTCGCACCATCTGACTCGTTCGTCCCATTGGCATCGGACACGCATCGCGATCGACGAGGGCACTGCGAAGACTACTGCGAAAACTAAGGTTGCTTCGGATCGGCTGGCACATGTGAGTTCTCATTCGGTTGATTCGTCTTCGTTACGGAATTTATATTCGGGGTTGGTCCGATCGAAATCGAGATCGGTCAGCTTTGGATTCAGTTTGATCTGAGTAATCGCGTACTGTTCCTGCAGCACCGGTTGGGCCTCTGGTTCGTCCGGCCAAGCATAGGACGAAAAGAAAACCGGCAATTTCAGTTCTTCGTCGACATAAACCTTCGCAACTTGGTAGGTCGAATGCGGACGCTGTTCGATCTGTCTCACCTCAATATGTTGACACGGTCTCCCGTCAACTTTCGCATCGGCATAGAACCGAATTTTGACGTTTTCGGGATCGATCTGAGACCGCAACCGGTCAAGGATCTGTTCGATCATCGGACGAATCCCTGTCTGCACGATCGAATGGTTGCTCTCCTGTTTGGCGAGCCGTCCATCCGGATCAATTTCGAGGGTCAGGTTGGGCAACCGCGTTCCACCGCGGCGAACCAACACGTCACCGTCCCGTTCGTTCTCCACATACAACAACTCGCGTCCGGCGACACTCTTGGGCTTGAGAAACTTGCCATAGATGCACTGCGGCCGCAGCAGATTTTTGCCGTCAAATCGACGCTCGCGAATCTTCAACCTAATGTACTTCGTCGATTCCAATTTCCCATCAATCGTTTCCCGTTTGACGAGCAAACAGGTGTAACCGTCCACTTCGGTTTCGAATTTCTTTTTGGCTTCCTCTGCCAATTCGATCAGAGGCTGCAGAGACTCCGGCGGCTTCTTTCCCGGACCGATCGATTCGACCGGTTGAATCGGTGCATCGTCGTCTTCATCCTCCTCGGTAGCATCCTCCTCAGCAGCCTTGCTGTCCACTTCTGCCACCGCGACGCTCGCCGCCAATTCGGTCTCTTCCGTTTCCCGAGCCGTCGCATCCGGAATGTTTCGGTCGTCCGCCAATCCGGGTGCGGCAACACCAGCCCACAACACAGCAAACAGTAGACAAGCGACCACTTCACGCGTGGAGTTCGTGACGCCAAACGTCACCCAACCGCGGAGACACTCGAGTGCTCTCCCCACCACCTTTTGCCTTCTTCGTCGCCCCAGGCCGGTCGCTCGCGGCACGTCCATGTCGAACGTCTTGGAACTCACGCTTCGGTCATCAGCGGGCAGACTTCTTGTGTCGTGGTTCTTCGCTGAGATCATTCGCTTGGACATCGATAGTGGGAAATGGGCGGACTGTGGAAACGCGGCAAGCAAG
>NZ_ANOH01000371.1 GCF_000346505.1 Aporhodopirellula sallentina SM41 | reverse complement strand
CCCGGCCAACTCACGCCCAACATTTTCGCATCGCCCCCGTAGGCCGGACCAAGCGAAGCGCCGTTCCGGCAATCCCCACTAACGACTCGCGGCGATTTCTGCCAATTGGCTCATGGAGCAGTTTCGTGACAGGATCGGCGGTTTGGCGTTTTCGCCGCTGCCGCATAATCTTCCGCCGAGCATTGCGATTGCCTGAGTCTTGGCGATGGCGTGGTTGATGGTCGAGGCCGTTGCAGAGGATGCCCCGATGCGAGATTTGCCTGCTTGGTTGGCTGGCACGTCGGTCATGCCGAGGATGCCGATGGATAGTCGTTCCCCGGTTGCCGCCTTGTCGGCCGATGCGAGAGTCAAACCGACCGAAGGAGCCGAACTGCAGATCTGTTTGGCTCGCAGGAGCGCTTCGCTTTCTTCGCACTCCGGCATCGATACCAACAATGTCGAATGGTTCAAACATCCGATCCGGTCTTGGCTACGCATCGCGGCGCGGACCAGTTGCAACACCGATCGCATCGTCGAACCGCCCGGTTGTCCGGAAAGCGTCACCGCCATCAAACGATTGCTGCGGTTGCTGCCGGTGTGTTCATCCAACGCGTCCAAAATCCCGTCGATCATCGTGTCGCGATCGGGAAGGTACGTCAGCCCCTTGGGCCGCTCGGTATCGACGGCGGTACACAACGTCGAGGTGAGCTTTTTGAGTTGTTGAGTTTCCGCGTCTTCCTCCGGTTCGACATCGCGCTTGTCGACGACGCTCGCCACGCTCTCTTCGACCGCCTGCACGTCCGAGGCGATTGCGGCAACCAAAGGATCGCTCGCAACAAGGGTTCGTTCGACCGGAGTTGCAACCTCACCCGGGTCATCCGTTGGTTTCCCGGTCGGTGTCTTCGGAGCGTTGGGTTCAGACGCAGCCGGTTTCGCGGCGATTGGCGTTTGCGGAGAGTCTGCCGCGGACGGAAGTTTGGAGACGCTTGGAACGTTGGACTCGTTTGCGGTAACCGGTGGGCTAGCGGACGAGTCCGCGGGTGCCGGCGATTGTGAATCCGCCGCGATAGCGTTCGTGTTCGCAGCGTTGGTTTGGTCGGCGACGGCTGGCGGAGTTGCCACGGGCGAACCCGGCACGATAGCCTGCGTCGATGCGGTCGTCTGTGGTTGCGGCGCGGACGTGGAGACTGTTGGTTGGGATTCGTTGCCTACTTTGGCAATCTCGTCGGTCATGGATGCCAACGTGTGAGGGTTGAGCTTTTCGACCGACGCGACTTTGACGATCTTGTCGTCGTCGAGATAGTGAGCGCAGTTTCGGCCGACTTCTTTGGATCGATACAACGCATCGTCGACACGTTGCAACCAATCATCGGACGATTGTTCCGGTTGTAAGACGCCGATCCCGACACTCATGGTGACCTTCAGGCGTTTGCCTTCGAAACGGATTTCGCGGTTGCTGACCGCGACGCGAGTCTTCTCGATCAAGTCGATGGCTTCGTCGTAGTCGATGTTGTCGATCATCACGCAGAACTCTTCGCCGCCGAAACGCGCCACCAACCCATAGGGCTGCAAACGCGCTTCCAGCATTCGTGCGACCGACCGCAACACTTCGTCACCGATCCGGTGACCATGTTCGTCGTTAAAGCGTTTGAAGAAGTCGATGTCCAGAATCGCCAGCACGCCTGCACCGGCGGGACCTTTGGCATATTGCCGGTCGAGTCGTTTGTCGAACGCGCCGCGGTTGGCCAGTTCTGTGAGCGCGTCGGTTTCGGCGCGTTGTTCGGCCGACTCGAGTTGTTTGGATTGTTCGCGGAGTCGTTCTTGTGAGTCCTCGAGTTGGGCTCGCATTGTTTCGTTCGCCGCGAGGAGTTGACCGACCGCGTCTAAAATCTCCGGCGGTGCTCCCGACAAATCGCTCGTGCTGAGGACACCGTTGACCTGGTCAACTTTGGTTTGGTGTTCGTCCACGTTCGCGGCAACGATTGACGCGAGAGCCCGGATGCGGTCGGCAACCGAGGCGACCTTTGCCGGAGAGAGCGACGGTTCAGCGGGATGTTTGGAATTTTTGCCCTTTTCGGATTTTGCCGATTCGGAGGCCGCACCTCGAGGCGAATCGATGTCCGTGGTGTGTGACTGGTTGTCCGCGGTCGGGCCACCGGCGCGTTGCAGGGCATGCATCACCCATCCGCAACAAATGCCCGCGCCGCCACAACTACCCGCGATGATGATGTCAAGTATCACGAAACCTAATCCTGCCAATGCGTACCAATCGAGCCGTCGCTAATTCCGTCGTGCTGCGGTGTTCACTTCGGCCGACTCTCGTTAGGCGTTCGTGTCTGAGCACTCGCCAGGACGCTTCATGCGATCAATTGTCGCTACGGGTTTTGTCAGGAACCTCCGTTGCGACGGATCTGCAAGCAGTATCCGGGCTAGTCTTCTATAGCTCGCTCTCGATCGCAGTCAAAAAGAATGACAAAAGCGAATCTGCAGAAATGCCCATTGCGCCTATTTCGCCTGTTTTGTCGACGGCAATTGGCAACTCAAAAAAATATGGACGTTTTGACATGGCCAAACCCTGGAATATCACAAATACTTATATGCACATGGTTACTGGTTAACGTTCCCGCAAGGATTGGGTATTTATGTCAACTTTCACACCAATGGCCCCGGCGAATTTTCCGGGCCATCCCGCCGAAGCCCCCCACACCAAAGCTGTCCCCGCCAAGGCCCTTCCCAGCAGCAATGCTACGGCCCTCCCCAGCAGCCCCGCCAAGGCGCTCCCCAACAGCAAAGTCCCGGCCAACAAACTGCCATCCGACGATCGAACACTGCGTCTCGATCCAGCCGAAGGATCACCGGCTCAATCGGATTTGGAGTTGGAATCCGCGATCGCGGTCTTGGCCCAGAGCTCGGTCGCGGAACTGCGTTTCCTGCGAGTCGATGAAGACGAAGAGGCGATTCACCTGAGCGGTAGCGTTCGAAGCTTCTATCACAAACAACTCGCTCAAGAAGCCGTCCGCCCGATCGCCGGCGACCGATTGGTGATCAACCGAGTCAACGTCCGCGCGGACGTATAAAGCGTTGTCGAAAATGACGGTGCCGACGTCGCCAGACTTCGGTGACCTGAACTTTTGCGAATTCAGATGCGGGGATCGGACACGTCCGATTTCGAAAGGTTCAGCGTCCCTCGCCACGCGTGAAGACGCACCTGTTCGGTTTTGTTCGGCTGCGAAGCGATGCAAGTAGGCCGAAGGGAAAGGGGCTGATTGAAGTAGGGCCAGTTGCGCTGGAGCCGGTAACGCTGGAGCCAGTTTCGCTGGGGCCACTCGACGAAGGCTCGATTGAAGAACGCCCGTTGAAAGGAAACACGTCCGAAGCGCGTCCGGTACTCCTAAGAATACCGGAACTTCGCCGCGTTCGATCCGGCCGCAATAACTGCAGCCATGCATCTTCGGATCCAGACGCTACTGCATTTCGGCGAGCGTGTGCATCGATTCCTTCAGGTTCCCATACAAGTCGCGGTAAACCGGGAACAGTTTGTTGTAGGTCGCTTTCGCTTTCGCGTCCGGTTTGGTTTCGGCGGCCACTTCGATCGTTGCCGCACAGGCGGAAGTGATCGATCGATACGCGCCATCGCCGACCGCGGCGAGCAACGCGACACCGTACGCGGCGCCCTGTTCGACCGCCAACGTGGTAATTTTCTTGCCAAACACGTCGGCTTGCATTTGACGCCACAACGCGTTCTTGCTGCCGCCGCCCGATGCTCGAATTTGACGCACGGGAACGCCGAGCGATTCGATAATGTCGAGGCTGTCACGCAGCGCGAACGTGATCCCCTCCATCACACTGCGGGTCATCGCGCCTCGGTCGTGGGTTAGGTTCATGCCGACGAACGCGCCTCGGGCTTGCGGGTCGGCGTGCGGCGTGCGTTCACCGTTGAGGTATGGCAGGAACAGTAACGATCCGCTGCCCGCCGGTGCTGCGGCCGCTTCGCGTGTGGCGGCTTCGTAGGATTTCGCCGCCGCGATACCGGTCAGTCCCTGCAACACGTTTTCAACCCACCACTGCAGCGACCCGCCGCTGGTCAGGTTCACGCCCATCATGTGCCACTTGCCTCGCACCGCGTGACAGAACGTGTGCAGCCGTCCGGCACTGTCGATGCTCGGTTCATCACTGTGAACGAACATCACGCCGCTGGTTCCGATCGACGTGCTCAACAGACCTTTCTTGACGATGCCGTTGCCGATCGCTCCGGCGGCACAGTCACCGGCACCTCCGACGACTTTGCAGTCCGTCGTCAGGCCGAGCTTCTTAGCCGCTTCGGTGGTCAACGTTCCCGTGACTTCTTCCGATTCGACGACGCGCGGCAAGAGGTCCGCATCCAGATCGAGTTTGCCGAGCAGCTTCGTCGACCAGTCACGTTTCTTCACGTCGAGCAACAACGTGCCGCTGGCGTCGCTGACTTCGGTGACATAATCCCCGATCAGTCGGCGTCGGATCTCGTCCTTGGGCAGAAGAACTTTGGCGAGTCGGCCGAAATTGCGTTTTTCGTTGTCACGCATCCACAGAATTTTGGGAGCCTGGAATCCGGTCAGGGCAGGGTTGGCCACCATCCCGATCAGTTTCTCACGCGAGCCGGCTGCCGACGTGATCGCGTCGCACTGTTCGGCGGTACGTTGGTCGTTCCACAAGATCGCCGGCCGGATGACTTGGTCGTCTTTGTCGAGGAACACCGATCCGTGCATTTGTCCGGACAGCCCGATCGCTTTGACTTCGGTTTTGTCCACTCCGGCTTTCCGGACGACTGTCTTGACGGTTTTGACAACCGCTTTCCACCAATCCTCCGGATCTTGCTGAGTCCATCCGGGACGCGGTTGCTCCATGGGGTAGTTGGCGTCGGACTCGGCAAGCACTTTGCCGGCTTCATCGATGAGCAGAGTTTTCGTGCCGCTGGTACCAACATCGATTCCGAGATAGTAAGACATTCGTGGAGAATCACTGGGGGAAGTAGTAACGAGACAGGTTTCGAACAACGCGACATCATAATGCGTATCACGCGAGCTTTGTTGCGTGAGAGGACCGCTTGGCGGCAAACTTTCTATTCCCCACCATTTCATTCCATCGATCCCGCACGATCTTATGCCTTGTCCTGACCGTCCTGGTGAACGCTGCGACCTCTCCGTTGAACGTTCTCGCCGCTCCCAATCGTCGTCCCAAATCCCACGCCGCGAATGGTTGGCCGGGGCGGTTTCGGTGGCCGCCATGGCTGGTTGCCGGTCGCAGGACAGTCCGGCCGGGTCCGCGGCATCTCGTCGCAGGACCGACGTTCCCCTGCGAGTGGTCTGGGTCGGGTCCGAGGAAGACGCCGATGTCTTGAAACGATCCTGGGCGTCGATCAGCGAACAACCGCTCGACGTTCGAATCGTCGCCCCACCGCGTCCACTCCCCGGCGTGTCCGGCGAGACCGAGTCACCCGCGGAGTTAAACGTCAGCGGTGAGTTGTTCGAGAAAGCCGCCACGTCGGATGTGCTGATCTATCCGGTCGCGATGTTGTCGCAGCTCGTTTCGAAGAAACGCATCATGCCGCTGCTCGACCAGGCGTCCGGAACACAAGCCACCGGGCAGACCGGAACCGACTCGGCCGGCGATCTGGAAACCTCCGAGACCGTGTTCGCCAGCGAAGATCGAACCACGATGCCCGTCGGGCTGCGGATCGCGACAACCTTCTCGAGCGAACGGTTGGCGATCCCGGTCGGCGGTTACCTGCCCGCATTATTGCTCGGCGAAGAAGCCCACAGCACAAAGGAAGCCCACAGCGCAAAGGAAGCCGACAGTGCAAAGGAAGCCGACGGAGCAAAGGCAGCGGCCAGTGCAAAGGAAGCGGCGATCACGGATTGGGAATCCTACGGCGAATTCGTTAAATCGTCAGACGGCAAGTGCTGCGAACCGACCGCACCGACGTGGGCCGGTGCGATGTATTTGTGGCGGTTGTCGAGCAGCCTGACCGCGACATGGTTGTTCGAACGCGAGACGCTCCATCCGTTGCTAACCGAACGTGAGTACGTCGCCATCCTCGAACAAATGCAAAACGCCGTTCAGACGTCCGTCGATGCCAACCAAGGACGCACCCCGGGAGAAATCTACAACGCGGTGGCCAGTGGTGAACTGCTCGGCGGGATCGGTTTCCCGCAACGCGGTCTTCCAACCGATGAGGACTCGTCCGTTGGTGGTCTGATCACGCTGGCGTCGCTGCCGACCGGTTCGAGCAGCCGACGTGCAGAACAGAGTCGACTCGGTCTGCGGGTTGACCCGAGTCGTGGGATGGTTGACCCCTTTATGTTGGTCGGTTCGATGGCGGCGTCGTGCCGGCAGACTGCCGCCGCGGACACGTTTCTGCAGTGGCTCGCCGGCGGCGAAGGCAGCGAACCGCTGTATCGAAACATCGGTGAATTCATCGACACGAAGACCGCACCGAGCGAATCATCCAATGATCTGTTCGAACAGTATCGGAATTGGTTGAGCAAAAAACTCTCCGACGCGAACTTCGTCCCGACGTTGCAACTGATCGGCGCCGCCGAATACTACGACGCGTTGGATAAGGGCGTCCGTGAATGCGTTCACGAAAACAAACCGGCCCGGCAAGCCTGCGAGGAAATCAGCGAACGGTGGTCGCGGCTGCATCGCAAGTTCGATCTGCCGGCTCAGCAGCGGAATTGGCGTCGGGCTCAAGGCATCTCGTAACCCTCGCCCGACGGCGGTACGTCGTCGCGAGCCGCGAGGGCACCATTCGATTCCCGTTTGGCTACAATGATCCGGCGTGATCTGCCCCACTTCTATTCTGACTCAACCTTGCTGCGTTTCGCCATGTCTTTGAATCAACCTGCGTCTTCGAATCAATCTGCCGTGCGTGCTTTTTTTGCCGGAACCTTTGTCGGCGGATTGTTGTTCGTCATGGCGGGGACGGTGGACGCACGCGAGTGGTCGTCGCCCAACGGCTACTTCCGAGTGATCGCTGACGCGATCGCGTTCGATGACAAAACCGTTGTTTTGAAGAAGCCCACCGGCGAGCTGATTGCGGCGGAACTCTCCGAGTTGAGCGAAGAAGACCAGGAGTACGTGAAGTCTCGCGAAGCCAAAGAGGCGTATCAACAGTCCGTCGATCAAATGCAGACTTGGACCGCTGCCGACGGGATGAAGGTCCGCGGCCGGGTGCTCGCGTACGGGAAGAAGGATCTCGTCGTGCGAAGGCAACTTGGCAAAATTATCATCAACGACAAACGATTCGCGGCCATGGACCCGCTGCATCAAAAGGTGACACTGCGGATCCTTTCGAAACTTGTTGGCCAGGAGATCACCAACGAGAAAGAGCTCGAAGCGTGGGGCAAAACGCTGCGTGGCGACACACGAACGTTTCCTCTCGAGGGCGTGCTGATGGAACTCGAGAGTGGTGATGAAATCGGCGTGCCGTTCTTTTTGTTTGCGAAAGAGGAACAGGAACTATTGCAGCCGGGGTGGAAGGCGTGGTTGGCCAACGAGTCCGATTCGGAGGCGCAGCAGCGAGAGAGTTTGATGCTGCAGACCCAGGCGATGGAGTACCAGCGAGATCGAGAAAACCAAAAACAAATCGAAGCCCTCAAACTCGGCTTGCTCGCAACCGCAACCGGCGTGGTCACGATCTGGGAAGTCATCCTCGAACCGATGCAAGGCAACTACTACCGCCGAACGAGCGTCATGGTGCCAGCCCAAAACAGCCAAGCCGCCGAACAGATGGTCCTGCAAAAATACCCCGGCTTCCGAGTAGTAGGCGTCCGCCGCGCCAGCCGCTAAACGCGCCTCCTCACGGTCCTCCGAACCCCGTAGCCGAAGTCGCCAAGACTTCGGAATCGTGCTGGTGACTTAGGCCGGATGAAGGCGGCATAGTGACGCCCATCCGGCAGTTGTGTGGATTGCCGGAACAGCGCTGCGCTCGGTCCGGCCTACGGTGCCGATGCAAAAACGACGCGACCCATTAGCCGAAGTGCGTTCGCACCGTTTGTCAGATAGAAAACCGCCGCTAACGCCGATCGGCTGATC
>NZ_ANOH01000370.1 GCF_000346505.1 Aporhodopirellula sallentina SM41 | reverse complement strand
CGCAACGTTGACGTTGACGGGAATGATCACCGCGTGGGGATTGCTCGGGCTGACCTTTGTGATGGGGTTGGGCATGGTAGTGCATGTGCCAACGTGGCAATCAGCGATTCCCGAATTGGTTCCGCGGAGTCAGATCTCGCGAGCGGTGGGATTAGGCAGCATCAGTTTCAATTTGGCTCGGACGCTCGGCCCGGCGATTGGTGGTGTCTTGATCGCGGTGGTGGGGATTTGGAGCACGTTCGCAATTAATGCGTGTACCTTTGCCGCGGTGGTCGGAGTGTTGTTCGTGTGGAAACGGCAAACCACCGAGAGCAGTCGAGGCCGATCTTTCATTGCTTCGATGCGACAGGGAGTGAGGTTTGTCGCGCTGCACCGGGTGATGCGTCACGTGATGATCGGCGTGGGATTCTTTGTCTTACCCGGCAGCGCCTTTTGGTCGTTGTTGCCGTTGTTTGCCAAAACGGAACTCGGTTGGGGCGCACGCGGGTTCGGGATCATGGTTGCGGCGGTGGGCGCCGGGGCTGTGTTGGGCGCGTCAGTTCTGCCGAGACTGCGACATCGGTTCGGATCGGATCGTTTGGTGGCGGCGTCGATGTCGGTGTTCGCGTCGGGATTGTTCGTGATGAGCCGCTCGCCACATTGGTCGGTGTTGCTGCCGATGGTGTTGGTGATGGGAGCCGGATGGATGGCGACGCTGACGACGCTCAACGCGACCGCGCAAATCACTTTGCCGCCGCGTCTGCGAGCACGCGGGATGGGGTGCTATTTGACGATGATGGCCGGTTCGATGGCGTTGGGCTCGTTGGTGTGGGGCCAAGTCGCCGGGCGGATCGAATTGTCAGGGGCGTTGACCGTTTCGTCGATGTTGATGTTCGCAACCGCGATGTTCAGTTTGGTCTTTCCCTTGGCAACACAGCTCGATGATTAGAGCGAATGCTTTGAGACTTTGCGAAAGCACATCCGCCGATCGGCGCTCGCTGCGGTTGGCACTGCACAACCGGAGCTAACGCCCGTTGGCGAATTCGTTCAACGAGTTTTTGGAATAAGTTCTTCGTTTCAGGAAACGACCACGTGGGCGCAAAAAAAGGGGCCACCTATGAGGTCGCCCCGAAAATCGGTTTCCTGATCGTTGAATCTTCGATGAAGATTAGCCGAGCACTGATTTCAGCATAGGCAGTTTGCTCATGATTTGTTCGACGACATCATCGCCAAGTTTTTCTTTGAGAAATTCGAGGACGGTCGAGACAAATGGTCCTAGTTTGTCCGCATCGATGCCCGTGCTCGCGAGAGCGGATGCCATTTCCAGGCCCCCGCCGGCGTTGCCACCGAGAGCGGCCGAGGCCATTCCGGAGAGTTTCCCGAGAAGTCCACCGCCGGCGGCCGGAGCGGGCTCGTCAGCGGCCTGCGAGGCGGCTTCTTCGGCACCGGGGACGGCACCGGCGATTTGACTGAACAGATCGCCGCCGACTTGGTCTTTGAGCAACGCCATCAGTTTGCCGAGTCCGGCGTTGGCGATTGACGAGTCGACGCCAAGGCGTCCGGTGATCAGTTGGACTAATTCATCCATGGTTTTTCTTTCGATGAGAGCAGGGGAGAAAAGGTTTACTCGATGAGGAGACGTCCGGAGTCGGCGTCTGAAACCGTCGCTGGAAGAAACGGGCCGCCAGTGGAAGTAACGCTCGTGGGAACATCCGCAGTGCGGGGCATACCCATGGCGACACTATCCGACGTCGATCGGAGCCGATGTCGATCGGAGCCGACGTCGATTGGAGCCGATATCGACCCCATCCGCTGCCGACTACGTTCCCTGATGGGAATCGGTTCAATGCACAAGGGTACAGGAAAAGCTCCTGCGGGTGGGAATTGTTGGCGCGGCGTCGAGGCCGTTCAAGATGCCATTCGTTCCAAACCGCGGCTTTTTAACATTCTTGGCATTGACTGGCGCATCGGTTTGGTTCACGCTTCGAACTAGTTGAGCACCACACTCTCGGCGGTGATTGAGTTTTGGAAACGTTTTCCAGTGATTCCGTCGGGAATGCGAGAGGCATTTTGTCTCGTTGGTGACGGTTCGTAAGGTTAGTTTTGTGACGAATATTTATGTAGGGAACTTGGCGTTCTCGGCGACCGAAGACGATCTTCGGGGAGCGTTTGAGCAGTACGGCGAAGTGTCGACTGTCAACATCATCATGGATCGGGAAACCGGTCGCAGTCGTGGTTTCGCGTTTGTCGAAATGTCAGACGCTGACGGTGCAAAAGACGCGATCGAAAATCTGGATGGTCAAGCGATCAGCGGTCGTAATGTGACTGTAAACGAAGCTCGTCCTCGTGCCCCACGCGGTGGTGGCGGCGGTGGCGGCGGCGGAGGTGGACGTGGCGGCTACGGTGGCGGTGGCGGCGGTGGTCGCGGCGGCTACGGTGGTGGTGGCGGCGGCGGTTACGGCGGAGGCGGTGGCGGACGCGGCGGCGACCGTTACTAGGATCCACCGATCCGGGCACCACAACCGTTGAGCCATCAACGGTAAACCGGTGCTTGGAAGGTCACCCAAGGGAGAACGCGATAACCATTAGGGACACCTGATGAGTTCCCGTCGCGTTCCAAATCAATTAAAACGACAACGGGATGAGTTCACCGGGCTCATCCCGTTTTTCGTGGATACTCGCCTCTTTGAATGAGTCGTCGCGAGATGAGTCGTCGCGAGATGAGGCGTCGCGGGAATGAGTTACCGCGGGCACTGGGATGATGCTAGCTGCCTTGCTGGCACTCCGGTGAAGACCCAAAGCGTGCGTTCTACTGCATGGCGACAAAACACCGGCGATGGACCAGTCCCGGCTGGGTCGACGAATGTTCTCACTCAGGCTGTACGTGCGGGCGTACGGGTGAGTCAGAACATTCGTCCCAGGACGTGTCCACCGCCGGTGTGGGGGACGCACTTCGATCTCGCCTCACACGTTTTTCAACCGAACAACAGAAGATGTGGTTGCGTGCAGGTGGCGGATCGAGATGACGATTCGATTAACGCCGCTTGGAGGAGGATTGCACGGCGAGTTGCATGTGTCCGTAGAGCGTTTGGTCGCGGCGGACGATGTAGAACTTGGCGTTCGGACCTTGGCGGATCTCAGGATGATTGAGGATCTCTGCGAGATCGGCGAGGCTCGATGTTTGCCACGAGTGAATGCCGAGTAGCACGTCGCCGACGCGAATGCTTTGTTCGTCGGCAGCCGATCCGGGGCGAACATCGGTGACGACGAGTCCGCCACGATAGTTCGTCTGCATTTGGCTGTTCATCCGGCGGGTGAAGGCATCACCGGCGGGTCGCACGGCAACCCCGATCACCTGCCACGCGAGTGCGGCGGTCGGGTCCGATGTGTTTTTCGTCGAAGGCACGGTCGAGACAAACGTTTCGTATGTTTCGTTGCCGCGTTGGAACTCCACCCGCAGTTCATCTCCGGGCGTTGCGTCGAGTACCGACAGGGCATATTGCAGAGGTGTGTTGATCCGATCTTGGTCGACCTTAATGATCCGGTCACCCGGTTTCAGGCCGCCACGTTGGGCCGAGCCACCATCAATCAGATCGACCACCTGCAGACCACCTTCGCGGTACGATTTGCCTTGCAGTCCAATCACGAACCGGCGGTCGTTGTGTCGGTTGACCATTTCGGTCACCGTGTCGAGTACCTGGTCGATCGGAATGGCAAACGCGATTTGCTGAGCACCGACACGGACGGCGACGTTCACACCGATGATCTCGCCGTCGATATTCAATAAGGGGCCACCCGAGTTTCCTGGGTTGATGCCGGCACTGGTTTGAATCAAGTCACGGTAACTTTGGGTTTCGTTGACCGGGATGTCGCGATGCAGTGCGCTGATGATGCCCGTGGTGCTGGTGTGCACGTACCCGAACGCGTTACCGATCGCGATCACGGGTTCACCCACCATTAAATCGTTGCTGTGTCCGCGCGGAATGGTCGCGTAAGGACCTGCGCCTCGCAGTTTCACGAGTGCCAAATCGTTGCTCGGGTCCGACGCGACGAGCTCCGCCGTGGTGGTCGAACCGTCGTGCAACGTGACGTTGATTTCGTAGACGTCTTCGACAACGTGGTAGTTGGTCACGACGTAGCCACGTTGATCGATGACGACGCCGGTTCCCATTCCGTTAACCTGTCGGGCGACGTCGCCGGATGCACCGGCCATCGAAGCGGCGGTTTGACGGATCGTCTTTTGACCGTGCAGGTTCACCACCGAGGGTGCCGCACGACGGATGGCCGTGACCGTGGGCGTTTCCCGGTTGGAACGACGGCTGGCGTGGGCGGATCGATCTTCGCTGGCCGAGTTTCGGTAGCTCGTTGCGGTGACCGATTGCAGGTCTTCGGCGGAAGCGAAGTCGCAGTTGGCTGTGCCCATCGCCGTGATCGTAATCAGGGCGAGGCCACCCACCCATCGGCGAATCTGAGTCAGACCGCGACGGTGTGATGCACCCACAGACCGTGTCGCCGAAACGGGGAGACTGGTATCGATATTCTGATAATTAAAACGCATGTATCCCCGCACCCACCGAGCCGACCGAAGAAAACGGAAGCCGCGTGCCAGCCGGAGTGACCGGCACAAGGGGTAGCATCGGACGTTCGCGTTCGATCGCTTGATCAGGCATAACCTGCCCCGCAAGGTTTACCACGCCAAACGTTGGAGCTTGACTGGGTAAGATAGGGCGCTTTGTCAAACCGTGACGGTCGTTCCTTTTCCGGGTGAATTTGGGACGCTCACGACGCAAAGATTGCCGCAAAAATTCAAACCTCGCTCAAGTGAACTCCCAGCCGAGGGGAGCAAACGTGCGTTGCGGGCGATTTCGCTTGGGGAAGCGTATCGGACGCCACCGGGTTCCTCCGCGGGGAGGTTCGCAACCCATGCTGGCAAGCGTGATCAGAGTGTCGATCAGAGTGTCGATCGCAGAGGTTGATCAGAGAGGTCGATCACGGCAAAGTTTCAGTTCTTGAAGTCACCGGTTTGCGAACCGGTTGAGATTGACGCGGCGGCCGAGTGCGATTGAATCGCAAAGGTGCGATTTTCCTTGCGAACCAACTGACCGCAGGCGGCATCGATGTCGCGGCCGAGTGAATAGCGGACGGTTGTTTTGATTCCGCGGGACTTCATCGCGGATGCAAAATCGGTGATCTCGTCCGGTGCGGTTCCTCGAAGGTGCGGGGCGTCTTCGATGGGGTTGTACGGGATCAGGTTCAGATGAACGTCGAGTCCATCGAGCCACCGCGAAAGTCGTTCGCGATCCACCTCGGTATCGTTGACGCCGTCGAGCATCAGATACTCGATCATCACTTCATGGCCTTGCATGGCGTTGCACCGTGCGATCGTTTCCCGCAATTGATCGAGCGGATAGCGTTTGGCCAGCGGGATGATGGTTTCGCGGGTTGATTGATCGGCGCTATGAAGGCTGAGTGCGAGATTGATTTTGGGGAACCGTTCGGCCAAGCGTATCATGCCGTCGCACACGCCAACGGTGGAAACGAGAATCCGGGAAGGCGAACGGTTGAAGTGATCGGTCGCGGTCAGCAGATCGATGGCGTCGGTGAGGTTGGATTCGTTGTGGAATGGTTCGCCCATTCCCATGAAGACAATGTTGTCGAGGCTGGTTTGTTCGGCCGCGAGAATTTGTCCGGCTTGCAAAACTTGATCGAGAATTTCAAAAGAATGCAGATTTTTCGCGATCCCCATTTTGCCAGTTGCGCAGAAATCGCATGCCGCCGCGCAGCCGACTTGGCTGGAGACACATAACGTCGTCCGACCGGTTGCGATTCGCAGGATGACGGCCTCAATCAGCATGCCCGCATCGGTTCGAAAGAGCATCTTGGTCGCGCCGTCGACATCGGAATCGAATCGGCGGTAGCGATCGAGGACGTGAAACCGCAGCGATTGAGGCAGAGGAAAATCAGCGGCTGCTTCTTCGTCCGAGCGAAAATGCTTCATCAACCGATTTCGCAGCACGCGGATGTGTTGCGGGTCGAGTCGATGTTGTTGTCGGAACCGTTCGATCGCTTCGAAATCGAACGGGGAGATGATGGTCGGGTCGTTCAACGCAGCGGGCTTTTCTGTTGGTATCCCTGAGTTTCTTCGTCGGAGTAGATCCGTTCTCCGTCGCGGTAGGCGCGGCTTCGTGCACGGGTGTCCCAGTTTTTGGTGTCCCCTTCGGCGACGATATCGCGAACCTGATCGACAGACAAGTCATGCAGGGCGGCGAGTTGCCGGAGTGTGTTCTCGTGAGTTTTGTCGAGCATGTTCTCGAGCTTGTCACGCACGTTGCTGCCCGGCAAAACCAACGCTTTTTCGGTGGTCGTCCGAGCACTGCCGCGAACGTCGTTATAGATATCGCGTCGTTGTTGTTCAGGGATGTTGACGATAGTGAGCGCGGCGAGTTCTTCCGGTGTGGCCTCTGCGAAGACCGGCTGCGGTGGCTCGGCGGCGACTTCTCCGGCGGAATCTTCGCTGCTCCGCGTCAACGACCAGATGCCAACGATGCAGAGAATCGCGACCAACGCCAGTCCCGCACCGACAGCGATGATGGTCATCGTTTGGTCGTTCGGTATGCTGTCCGCGTCATCGTCTTGCGGGCCAGCGGCGCCCCGGAGGGCGGCGTCCTCGCGATTGTCTGCGGGAGCGGCCGCCTGCGCCGACGCCGATGCGGCGAAGACGTTGCCGCATGTCGGGCAACGGACCGAATGCATCGCCGCGGGGACATTCACCGCGGCCGCGCATTTGGGACACTTCAATACACGGACGCTCATGGCAGCTCCTGCAAGAGTCCTGCGGTCAATGAGGCAACCATCGGCAGCATTTGTTGTTGCTGTTGTTGCAATGCGTAGGCACGTTGGCCGGACAACCCATGGTGGTCAATATGCTCGAGTTCGGACGAGAGAGCTTTCCACGCCGACGCCAAATCGGCGGCGGGACGTTGCATGCGTTCGTAGGGTTGGTTTGCTTCAAGGAGCGAGAGAATCGTTCGGGCGGCCTCGTAAACATCGTGCGAATGATCGACGATCGACCTCGCGTAGTCGTCCGGTCGGAGATAACGTCGCAAACGTTTGAGGTCGGCGTAGAAGTATTCTGCGGTTCCTTCCAATGCGGCGGCCTCGGACATCCATTTCTCGCGGTCGATTTGTGGAATCCCCGGCGCAGGAAGGTTGCTCGGCGGAGGTGCCATCCACAGCAACGCGTAGGTTTCGTCACCGCACTGCGTTACGCGGGCCAAACGTCGCTCGAGCACCGTATCGCGATGTTCAGCCACCGATTCCGCGAAAGGCCGCCAACGGGCGACGAAGTTGGTGAAGTTCGCGACGATTTCGTCGTACGACATCGACGGCAAATGATCGGCTTCCTCCATGATGGCCTGGCGGAGCAAACGTGCCTCGTGAATCAGTTCCCGCGAGCGATCACTCGGCATCCGCGCGTCGGGAAGGTCATCAATCAAAGCTTGAATGTATGTCGCGGCGATGATCATTTGGTCGTGCAAGCCATGACGATCAAATTGTGGGGTGATGTCGCATATCTTCGCCAAGGACCGGCATGTCGAATCGCACTGTGCGATTTGGGAACGCATCGCTCGGCTGCGGTCGGGTACCGAACGCAAACGGAAGGACACCTCTCGGTAACGTTGGTCGATTTCTTGATAGGCGGGGATCAAACGCGACAACGATGAGGACGTTTGAGTTTGCGCTCTCAGAGCATCGACTTGAGCTCGGAGTTGATAGACCGACGGCAGCTGAGCGCGGTACTCACGATTCGATCGAGCTTCGGATTGAACGGTTCGCATGAGCTGGCTCAGCTCATCTTGAAACTGATTCAACGCAACGTCGAACTCATGCAAGTCACGCCGGTGACGGTCATCGTGGGTAGGAGGCCTCCGGCGGTAACGAGGATCGGCATCACGTTCGTTTCGAGGGGCGTCCGCCGGCGAACGATCGCGGCGACCGTCGCCGGGGTGTGACGGACGTGTCGGTTCCCGGGATGGAGTTGTGTTTGAGGATGGCGGTGTTTTTCGAGTGGGACCGGCGGCGGGGCCGAGTGGTCCTGCCGGGAATCCACCGGGGGTGCTGTTGGGGCGATCGCGAGGTTCGGGATCGGGCGTCGGGGCCTGGCCCGCTCGATTGCGTGCCTCCTGCATCTGCTTTTCTGCGATCGATCGGAACAGACTTTCTAAGAATGAACCGTTCTGTGCCATGGCGGCTGAAGCGTACAAACTCGAAAAGCCAAACAAAGCGACCATTCCGATTTGTCGGCAAAACCGAGCGTCTGGCGAGAGGAGTCGCACGAGACGCAAAGGATGTCGAAACATAATGAAGGAATCCGCAGGGAAGTGGAGGAGATAGGTAAGCGTCAGTGTATCACGTTCCCTGCCCCGTTTTGATGCGGGCGAATCGGACGACGACAAATCGTTCGAGGGGATTTCATACCCATTGCTCTCGCCGAGCGGCCGATTTCAGTGCACCTGCAAGCTGCCTTTGCAGCGGCAAAATGCCAGTGCACGTGATACGGATTTACCGCAACGGAACCGAATCCAACGCATCCGAATTACGCTTCAGTGCAACGGGATACGGTCCGGGCGAGACACTCGCTACGCCTTTTCGAACACGCGCCGATGCTCTCGTCTTTCTCAGCTTTCCGACAACGCGATACAGAACCGGATCCCGGTGTCTCTCGTCGTTTTGCATTTCGGATCGAGTGCGATCGGGTCATTTTGGTGGTGGCGACGCGTCGCGAAGGGGGACCGGTCGATGTCGACGTGGACTACATCCGTTTGACGAAGTCGTTGGATTCGTCCGTTGGTGAAGTCCCAGGGGAATACGAAGGCGATGTCGCCGAGGAGCGGATCGCAGACGATGACCAGCGTCGAACGTCATCTGGTTCGCAACCAACCCGTACCGCATTCGATTGGATACACGGTGACGGTTGGCAACGTTTGCGAGACGCGATCGATACACTCGCGACACGGCACAAAATTGGAGGCGAGAGCGTTGCGGTTTCGCTGACCGGAGACTTCTGTGTGACCCGTATTTCTACGGGGACCGTCGATGACGTGGAAGGAGAACTCGGGGCACTCGCCGGACGGATCCCACGTTACCTGCAGCTCGGTCCCGGTGGAAAACTCATCGGTCAAATTCGCGAAACGTTGAGCCCCGGTATCGATCACGCGTTGACGGCGGTCGGTAATTTCACGCGGCTGAATGCTCTTTATGAAGCCTTCGTAAGTTGTCATCTCGATGTGGCTTGGATCGAGCCTTCGCTGGTCAGCATGGCGCGGATGGTTGGGATGCTCGGGATTGATGACGAGAAACCCATTTTGATTGCGGACTCGTTCGGTCAATCGTGGGAAGTTGGCATCACCCACCAAGGTCGATTGTTGTTGGATTACCGACCTGCGGCGGCACACGATGCGCAGACGTTCGCGATCGCGGTCGATCAGCACCTCGCGAGGTTGCGTCGGTTTTGCCAACGTCACCGAGGGATGACGCAGAGCGAATTGAGTGATCTCTACGTGGGCGGCCCGCCGGATAAAGTCGACGAGGTGCTTGCTCACTTCGGCCAGAAAACCAATCTCGATGCCAAACCGTTTCATCTGCCCACGTCCTGCGTGAACCTGAACGTTCCCGAGGAGATTGAATCCGACGGGGTTGCGGCGTTTGCCTCGGTGTTGCCATTGATCCAACCAACGGTGATGCAGAGCCCGCCGGACCTTTTGCAAACGATCCGTCGTGACCGCGCTCAATCCAAAGTGATCCGCGCGGTGTTGGCTTTGTGGCCTCTCGCGGTTGCGGCGGTTTTGCTGCTGACGACATCTTTGTGGGTCGGGTCGCTGCGCCGGGAAGCCGAACAGAAACACCAACAACGTCAATTTGTTGAAGACCAAATGCGAGCCACGCGGGTTCGGATGGCGTCGTTGCAGTTGGACCGTTCGTGGGTCCAACACCTCGGTCAAATTCAGAAGAAAACCGTGTCGCCACCGATTGTGGATTTGACCCGTCAAATCACGCAGTGTCTGCCTCCGCAGGCCGCTCTCACGGCGGTGCGTTTTGACGTGGAACACAACATCATGTTGACCGGTCGCACCGCCAACGAGGCGGAGATCTATGAAATCGTCGGATACCTTCGCCGGATTCCGGGGATCGATCAGGTCGCGTTGCTGGCTACGACGAGCGGTGTGGTAGCGAACGAATCGCAGTTCGAAATGCGACTGTCGTGGGTTGCCGCCGACACCGGTGAAACGATTGGTGTCGATAGTGCGGACGCCGAACCGGTGCAGGAGTTGTAAGATGAATAAACAGAACGATCGGGTAATCAGAGCGATTGTTGCGTGTGGTAGTTTTGTCGCCTTGATCGTGATCGGGTATCCACTAGTCGATGAAGGTCTTAGGCTTCGCGAGGACCATCGTGCCCTCTCGGAGCTCGAGAAAGATTTCGAGCAATCGCAATCGCGTGACGTGCGTCTGCACCGAATCGAATCGAAGTTGCAAGAACAAAAACTGCAACTCGTAAAGCAATGTGTGACCCAATCACGCATTCCGGTGGTGCGAGACGAACTGATCACGATGATCCGCGACTGTGGCGGCAGTTTGCGTGCGTTGGAAATCGAAGACGAGCAGAAGCGATCGTGGGGCACGGAAGATGATGACCCACGCAGCCGTCGATCGCCCGACTTCGGAACTGAATCGGAATTCAATCTCCACTCACATGAAGTGTCCTTGTCGGTCGTCGGACCGCTCGAGGCCGTATTGGAAATCGTTCGTGTTGTTGATGATCATCACTGGTTGTTGAACATCAACACGTTGACTTTAGAACCGGTCGCTGGAGGTGATTCGGTACTCAGCTTAGAGATGAACATGACGCTCTTTGGTCTCATGCATGCCCCTGCGGGGATGGAAGACGCGTTTGCGATGATCGACTGAATATGACGGTGACGGACTGCCCCGTCCGTCCCAGAACTTGTCCTTATGATGAACTGAACGCTTATGGCCACGGAAGGCATGGCGGTACAAACGAACTGGCATTGGAAACTGCGATTCTGCGGTTGCCTGATTGCCGCGTTTGTACTCGCCCCACTACCGACAACCCAGTCCGCTGAGCCCGGCGGATCTCCAACGGTTTCTCCACTCGGTGTGTCATCGCAGGAAGCGTCCGCCCAAACACTTCCTGCTCCGGCGCAGAGCGATTCCGCACCCACGAATCCTAACGCGACGCATTCGTTTTCATTAAACGCGTCGGGTTCGGCGGACGCCAACCGTATTCATGCGGCAAACGTTTCGAACGAGACCGCACCATCATCGTCCTCATCGGATAGTTGTCAGACTCCGGCTCAAGCGACCATTGAAGAGGCGCTCAACCGCCGCGGCAGCATCACGTTTCGGAAGATGCCGCTGCAGGAAGTCGTGTTCTCGCTTTCGGAGTTGTGGCAAATCAACATCGTTGCCGGAGAGAAAGTCACCGGCGAAGTCTCGGGCGTGTTCAATGACGCGCCACTGCGTGACGTGCTCGCGGCGGTCCTGACGTCGTCGGGATACGGTTACACCTCGGCGGGCAGCAGTTTGGTGGTGCTTCCGATTGATGAAGTCGGAACGAGCAGTCCCGAGTTCCGTTCACGCACGATCGCGTTGCCGGTCGCAAACTCCCAGCAGCAGAGTTCGATGATCGAAGCGGCAAAAATGTTGCTCAGTGATCGAGGGAAAATCCAAGCGTTTGGCAACGGACGGGTGTTGGTGATCGACTCACCCGAACGCATCGCCAGCGTTGAGAGAATGTTCGGCGAACTCTCGACGGGAACCGGATCTTCCGCGGCCCAGTCGGGGACGGCGACGTCGTCCCTCGGTGCGAGCGTGCCGGGAAGCGTGGGTTGGGCGCGAACTCGCATCGCGTACTTTACCCCTCAGTACACCGAGGCGGCAGAGATGGGCGTCTCGCTCAGCGAGGCACTCGGCAGCGGCGTGGTCGCGTCGACCCCCGATGCCTCATCGACGGCCGCGGCAACCAACTCCGACGCACCGATCGTTGCGGTCTACGAAGAAGAGAACCGCATCATGGTACGCGGCACGCCGGAGCAACTGACGCTCGCCGCCGAAGCGTTCCAACAACTCGACGTGCCGCGGGCGCAGGTGCGAATCTCGGCATTGATCTATGACGTGAACCTGGAAGAACTCGAAAGCCTCGGGATCCAGTGGGGACGCGGAACATTGGGCGGACAAGCCGCCTCGAAAACACTCGAGTTCGCCAGTCTCGTGCCTACCGGAGCGATCGCCGAAGCAGGTGCGTCTACGTTAACGATGGGATCGATCGCAAAAGACTTCAACGCATCGTTGATCGTGGAGGCCCTCGACAGCACAGCGGAAGCAAAACTGCTCGCCAACCCTTCGATCACGGTGGGAGACCGTCGGGATGCCACGATCAAAATTGTGACACAGATCCCGTACCGGACAGCGGAAACACCGGAGCAGTCCACGAGTGACGAAGGGACTTCGGTGATCACGCAACAAATCCCAACCGTTGAGTTCAAAGAGGCCGGGATCACGCTCGTCGTTCGTCCACGGATCAGCAACGACGGCATCATCGAGATGGTTGTCAAACCGAAACACAGCACTCAAACGGGAACGGTTAACTTCCTTCCGATCATTGATGAACGCGAAGCCGAAACGACCGTACGGGTCGCCAACGGGCAGACGTTCGTGATGGGGGGGCTGCGGCAGAAGAAGATTGTCGAAAACGTCTACGGGATTCCTTACCTGCAAGAGATGAAGTACGTCGGCAAACTGTTCCAGAGCCATAAGACTTCGATCGTTGAAAGCGAATTGATCGTGTTCTTGAAGCCGGAAATCGTTAGCCCGTGTCATCCTGGATTGGCACGCGAACGACAGGCGGCACGGATCGCGATGTGCCAACTCGACCAGATTCCTTACGCGAGCCTTTGTCCGCAAACGCCATACTGCAACGATTTGAATTGTCCGAACCACCATCCACGGGCACGGATCAATGGCGGTAGCACGGAGCTGCAGATGCTCGGTGGTGTCGGGATCACTCCGTTCTCCTATTCGATCGACGAGAACCAACCTTACTATCCGGCCGCGACGAACGGATCGTCTTACGTTGATGGTGCGTCGATCGGTGACGGGTATTCGGAAATGTTGGGGACACACAACAACCAATCGGTGTTGTCGGGTCATTCGCCGGTCGAGGTGGCTCCCTATGAAAACATCCCTGCCCCCATTCCTATGAACCAGTGAGACCTTCGATGCATGTGTTTCACCGCCGAAGCGGAGTTGTTTGCCAATTAGGCGTTTTGATGGGATTGATGTTCGCCGGAGGGTGCGGGATCGAGCCCGAGACGATCTCCCGCATTGAACAGATGTCGATGCAGAAGTCGTCTGCGTTTGCATCGATGGATCAGCCCCCGGAGTTGGACGTGACGCGGACGTCCGGGGAAGGGTTTGTGGTTCCGTTTCCTGATCGCCAAGATCCGTTTCAAATCGTGCGAAAAGGCGCGGCTCCTCAGAACAAAAAAATCACCGCGAGCAACATCAGCGTGGTGGGTTTTGCCAAGCTGAAGGAACAGCAGGCGATTCTCAAGATCGATGATCAGAGTCGTTTTGTCGTCGTCGGGGACAAGGTCGGCGAGGTCGAGGTGCTGGCGATTACTCCGCCACGGGTACGGCTGAGAAACGGTAATTTGGTTTGGGACGCTAGCATGTTCCAAAACCGCTAACGGCGCACAGGTGTTAAGCGTTTCGGACGATCGGAAACGTTGCGAAAACACGACTTTTCGAACCGACTTGACGTGGCGGCGATCTACGGGGTACTCACCGGGGTGAATCTGAAAAACGCGCCCATGATGGGCGTTTTGAACTTTGCCCAAACCGCCTCGGTTCTCTCGCTTCATTCGGTTCTCTCACTTCATGTCGTCTGCTGATAGCATCGCCGTGCCTCGTCCCCGACGTTGGGATGAGCCAATGGACCCGCACATGACCGATGCGGACGTCGATTGGTTGCTCACGCGGATGCCGTTTGCCGCGTTGGACGCGAGTCAGTTTCCGAAATCAATTCCACTCGATGGCGTTTTGAAGAACGACTGTCGGTTGCATCGGTTCGCGCCCGGTCAGGTGATCGTGCGTGAGGGGGATTACGCCAACAGCGCATTTTTGGTGCTCGAGGGGAACGCCGAGTTAATCACGCGCCCCCTGCCTCCGGACGTGCTCGGTCGCCGCGAGGTGGAGAAACGCAGTTGGTCGGACGCGTTGTGGCAATTCTTGCGGCCGAGCGGCGTGCGTGAGGCTCGGCGTCCGGAAAACGTCACACCCGACGTCGAATTGCATGATCGTCCGGGGACTGAACACCGGGCGTCGGGAAACGAGAACACGTCGCCGATCGCCGGCGATGCTGACGCTCAGCCGACGTTGTACCTGCAGGATTTCGGTGGTCTGGTTCGTGCCGGTCAAACGGCGAGACTCGTCGCGGGAGAGTTGTTCGGCGAAGTCGCCACGATGCTCCGCGGTCCTCACGGTGCAACGGTCGTTGCTGGTGAGAACGCAACGTTGCTCGAAATTCGGTTGCAGGGGCTCAAGATGCTGCAGCGGGACACGGCGTTCGCCGAGCGGATGGAGGAGCATTACCGGCAGCATTGGCTCGCGATCCATCTCAAAGAGATTCCGCTGTTGAGGTTCGTTCCCGAGTCCAACCTTCGCAACGTGGTCGAGCACACGCAGTTGAGGTCGTTCGGTCGTCTGCAATGGAATGCGGACTATTCCAAAACACGCAAACTCTCGCCGGCCCAACAGATCGAGTCGGAACCGGTGGTTGCTCAGGAAGGGCATCACGTGACCGACCTGATTGTCGTCCGCAGCGGGTTCGGTCGGGTCTGTCAGAACTATGGTTCGGCACAGCGAACGACGGCGTACCTCGGCAAAGGCCATGTGTTCGGGCTCGAGGAGATCACGCTCAGTGTGACCGGTGGAAACGGGGCACCCATGCCTTTGCAGCATTCTCTGCGGGCGGTCGGTTTTCTCGATACGCTGCACATACCGGTCGAGTGTTTTGCTCGAGAAGTCCTGCCGCACATCCGTCGGTCCGAACTGCCGCCGAACGCCGCCGAGGCGATGTTGCATCGGCCACAGGGGCCGACCAAACGAGAACGACGCAGCGTCGCACGTGAGGAATCTCGTCGTGACGATGCACAGTCGACGACGGAGGAGACCGAGACCGCGAGTGTATCGACTACGGCGAAGACATGGGATGATCTACCGAGTTCGACCGGAACGTCGTTCGAACCGACCGGATTGTTGGAGTTCATCGTTCAGAATCGATACAACAACGGCCGCCAGGCGATGATCATCGACCTGCACCGCTGCACGCGATGCGACGATTGCGTGAAAGCGTGTGCCAGCGTCCATGACGGCAACCCGCGTTTTGCCCGCATCGGTAACCATCACGAACGGTTGCAGTTCGTTGAGGCGTGCATGCACTGCACCGATCCGGTTTGCATGATCGGTTGTCCGACGGGAGCCTTGCATCGCGACGAGTCGACGGGGTTGGTCAACATTTCCGAAAACATCTGCATCGGTTGTGGTGTCTGCGCGAAAGGGTGCCCGTACGACAACATTGAGATGGTGGCGATCTCGGATCCATCGGGACGGCCTTACCTCGATATGAAAAGCAAACAGCCGATCACGAAGGCAACCAAATGCGACATGTGCAGCGGACTGCCGAGCGGACCGGCATGTGCCGCCGCGTGTCCTCATGACGCGTTGGTGCGGATTGATTTGAGCGAATCACCGCCGTTGGAAGACTGGCTACGGAGGCGCACATGAGTGTCGTTGAACGAAGGCACGGTGGGGCGATCTCGACCACTCAGCGATGCAAGGCGGCTGCGTCTGGACTCGTGAACCGAGTGACCGGTGCGGGGCGAGCGTACTCGTTTCGGCGTCGGCGGGTGGTCGCGTGCGGAGTCGTGGTGGTGTCGCTGGCCTTGGCCGCGTTGCTCGCTTCCGGGATGCACGCAGCGCTCCTGCATTCCGGAGTGATGACGGGATGGATGTTGATCAGTTGTCTGTTCCTTTTAGTGTTGATCGGTGTGCGGCGTCGTATTCCGGTCTTGCCGCTCGGGACGATGAGCGTTTGGACCCAGGTTCACATCTACACCGGGCTGTTTGCGGTCGGAGTGTTTTTGTTGCACGTTCCCGCGATTTTGCACGGGCGTTTGATCGCGACCGGGTATTTGGAGGGAACGCTCAGCGGTTTGTTTTGGTTTGTGAGTGCGTCAGGTGTGTACGGGCTGATCGCGAGTCGCCGCATTCCTTGGCGTTTAACGAACGTAGGCGAACAAGTCCGTTTGGATCAGATCCCGTGGTACCGCGAGCAGATTTCGCGCAGCGTTTCGGATGAAGTCCAGTCGCTGACCAATCCGGCCGCGATCTCGGTGATCGGCGAATTTCATCGTCGTTATCTTAGTCGTTATCTCTCTAGTAAGCCGTCGTGGTTGTATCTGATCTACCCGACATCGGTTCGACGACGTCGGGTGCTCGCGGGGCTCGTCGAATTGAACCGATACCTCGAAGAAGAAGATTGCCGCGTCTGCGGGCGTATCGCCGCGTTGGTGCGTCGACGCGATGATTTGGATTACCAGTATGCCCTGCAGTTGCGATTGCGGGTTTGGGTGATGCTGCACAGTGCCGCGTCGGTTGCCTTGTTGGTGATGGCGATCATTCACGGAATTCTTGCGATGCGGTTCGTTGAATCATGAGTCGATCTCCCCGACGCGACGAAGTCGATCTGCCTGATCCACCCCGGATTCAGCGTCCGGGCCGACCGTTTTTGTGTGGACGCGGCCAGCACGGTAACCATTCCGCGGGCGACACGCAGACCGCCACGCCTTGCGCCGAAGGACCGACCATTGCCGGCGAGTGTCCGTTCGCCGGGCGATGCCATGACGATTCGGGATCCGGTTCGGGCAAGAAAAAGACCGCCGGGAAAAAGGGGGCAAACGATTTTTCACCGTGTCGGCCGATTCCGACATGGGCGGGACGCAGACGACGATGGACGGCCGGTGTGCTGTTGCTGTTCGCGTTTGCTCTCGTGGGAGTATTCGGCACTTCGTTGGCCCCAGAATTTGTGCGTCCGGGAAATCTTTCGACGTCACATGCTCAAATCCTCACGGGTGATTTGACGGCCGGTGGCTGCACGGTTTGTCACGGCAACGTGTCCGCAGAAACCTGGATGGCGATGAAAGAGGCCGGTCATGTCGGAACCGAAGAATCCCTGACGATGACCGATCGGTGTGTCGCGTGTCACCACGACCGAATCCCGGTGGACCTGGCAACGTCGGCACACAACGTGAGCGCGGAAACCCGTCTCGCGATTGGCGAACAACGACGTGAGATTATGCTCGCCGCAGCGACGGACTCGTCGTCCGTTCGTACGGTGTCGGGTTCGGGCGTTTCGAAGTGGTGGCCCCCGCCGGCGGTTTCGCAAGACGACGTCGCGTGCAGCGTTTGTCACCGCGAGCACCACGGGGCGGACGCTGATTTGAAAGCGATTGCGGATTCACGTTGCCAAACGTGTCACTCCAATCGGTTCGGATCGTTTGCTGATTCGCATCCGGAATTTACCAATTGGCCGACGTCGAGCGAACATGCGATCGCGTTCGATCACTCGCGTCACGCGAACATGCATTTTCCCAAAACGGCCGAAGCCGAAGGGCCGAATCAGACGCTCGCGTCGCAGTTCGATTGCCGATCCTGTCACATGATCGATCCGGCGTCTCAGAGCGATACCCGTGACGCTTTGTTGAATGATTCGATCGTCGGAACGTTGCCGTTTGAGGCGACCTGTGCCGCCTGCCACGAAGAGTCGCTCGGGGTACAGATCGCGAGCGGTCCTGCATTGATCGAGTTACCGATTCTGCCGCGAGAGGTCGCTGAGCAGATCGAATCGTGGCCCGAGGACGCGATCGGCCCGCCTGATGGAAAACTATCGGCGTGGATGCTGTTGTTGCTTCATGACCAAGACCCGTCGGTTGATTTTGCACCGTTGTCGAATTTGGCGTTGGTCGATTGGCAGTCCAGGAGCAATCAGGAACTCGCGGTTCGATTGGGCAAAGCCGTGCGAGAATTCGCGATCGCGTTGTCGATCGATGGGCAGGCGTTCTTGCTGGATGCCGCCCAAAGAGCGGGAGCTGATTTGGAAACCTCCAAAGCCTTCGCGGGTTCGTTCCCGACGCAGGTGATGCGTGACGCGGCCTCGGAATGGTTCGGACGATCGAACGTTTCGGCGAGCGATCGTTTCTCGGCGAGGCAGTCTGCAGCGTCGGATTCGCTCGCGGCGACACCGGATTCAGGCGATGGCGATTTGTTGGTGGATTGGTCGGCGGAGGGCGGCGACGATTTGTTGCTGTCCGGCGGAGCGAACGACGATCCTTTGTTGCTAGGCGGTTCGTCATCGAATGGGGACACCCAGTCGAATTTGTTACTGCCCGGTGGCGGCGCGACCGATCGGGGCTTGGCGAATTGGGAAGACGAACTCGGCAAGCGATTCGACGCGGCGCGGGCCCAGTCGCTCGGCGGTTGGTATCGCGACGATTTGACGTTGTCGATCCGCTACCGAGGTTCCGGGCACTCCGACGCGGTGCTGCGTAGCCTCGTGGAAGTGGCATCGAAGAGTGACCCGGTGATCCGTGAACTGGTGATGCAGCAACCTGCTGTCGCGGCGTGTGTTTCCTGCCACACCAGTTTGCCATGGAGAGAGTCGCACGAGAGTTCGCTCCGCAACCGTTTGACGAAGTTCTCACACCGTCCGCACCTGGATATCACGGCGCTGCAAAACTGCGAACATTGTCACTCGATGCGGCCCGGTTCGGAATCGGAAGCAAGTTCTCCTTCCTTCGCGGCAGCGACCCAGCCGTCGCCGCTCACCGGTGATGCGTTGTATGACACGATTGGGTTGCTCAATCACGTGTCGGCCCGGCCGGATGCGTCGTCCGATGTGTCGCCACATCTGGCGTTTGGAGATACCGACGCGGATGAAACGACGCGACACGGTCATTCGGACTTCCTGCCGCTTCGCAAAGCCGCGTGTGCCCATTGTCATACGGCTAGCGCCGCAGGGGATCACTGCACGACCTGTCACCGGTATCATGTCGGTGATGTCAGCCAACAATCCACCGCCGTCTCCCCATTCGAACCCGTTCGCTAGCCGATACGTTCGGCCGGGATCGCTCACGTTTCGATCGAAACCTGGGATTCGCGATGAATCAAACGAGGAGTTTGTTCGCTCGCTCGTGGACTCACTTCGGCAGCATCGCTGCGGGATGATCGTTGGCGATCATGGGACGGGCAAGTCAACGTTGCTGCGGGAACTCGCCGCAACGCTCGCCGACGAGATGCCCGGCGGTCAGTGGGTTCAGTTGACGCTGCCTGAAGGTGGTTCGCGATGGCATCTGCGTGAAACGGTCGCCAATATCGCGACGGTTCGTCGGCTCGCGAGACAGACTGAACCAGGCGGGGTGTTGGTTATTGACGGAGGCGAGCAGTTGCCAGCGGTCTATCGGATGTGGCTGTCAATTCAGATCAAACGTCGAGGCAGGTTTTGTCTGATGACCAGCCACGCGAGCGTCGCCGGGTTTGAGACGTTGTATCAAACGAGTTTGTCGGCGGAATTGATCGAAGAACTCGTGAGCGAACTCTTAGCACACGATCCCCCCGCGAAGGCACCCGAGCACGAGCGAAACGTCAGTACGGAAGTGCGGCGGTATCTCGGCGGTATCGATCTGTCGGACGTGAGCAACCTTCGTGACCTCTGGGACGATCTGTATGAGGTCGTCGAACGGGTGACCGAACAGTAGTCGCGTTCGTCTGACGACGCGTCTCTCTTTTTTGCGGCTCTTTCATGCCGGGGCAAAATCCTAAGAAAAATCGTTGACCCGCTGATCTGACGGCTGTATGGTGTCTCTAGTACACCAGTTAACCAGTGTTGGGAGTCGGTGCGAACATGTTTTTTACAGTGGACCCTTCCAACGGAGTTCCGATCTATTCCCAGATCGTTCGCCAGGTGAAGTTTGCGGTGGCCGAGCGGACCCTGCGGCCCGGGCAGTTGCTGCCGAGCGTTCGGCAATTGAGTCAACAGCTCGCGGTCAACCCGAACACGGTCGCTCGCGCGTTCCAAGAACTGCAATCCGAGGGCGTGATCGAAACGCTCCGCGGACGTGGCGTCGTCGTTTGCAAAGGCGCTGTTGAGCGATGTCGCAAACAGCGGCAATCGATCTTGGCCGAACGTTTGTCGGCTGTCTTGACGGAGGCTCTGCAAGCGGGCCTCTCACCCGAAGAGGTTCGCAAACTCGTCGACAAGCAATTGCGGAGCCTCGAAGGAACCATCGAAGCGATCGCGGAATTGCAGTGATCCATCGCCTTGTCTTATCCGCCGCGCGGCGTCTTTCGAACGTGTCCCCACTCTCTTTTTAGAACAGGATCGTGATCATGAACCCAGTCATCTCGACCGACCAATTGACGATGCGATTTCGTGGTTGTGACGCATTGATGGGGGTGGATCTGAAGATTCAACCCGGGACGGTGTTCGCACTGTTGGGCGAGAACGGCGCGGGCAAAACAACGCTTATTCGCATCCTGACCGGTTTTCAAAAGCCGACCGGGGGCTCGGCAAACGTGTGCGGTTTCGATCCGTTGAAACAGCCGATGGAGGTTCGTCGGCGAGTCGGCTACGTGTCGGACAATCCGGTGATGTATGACTGGATGACGGTGGGCCAGATCGGATGGTTCACGGCGTCGTTTT
The DNA here is from genome assembly GCF_000346505.1 of Aporhodopirellula sallentina SM41. Classification (GTDB taxonomy): domain Bacteria; phylum Planctomycetota; class Planctomycetia; order Pirellulales; family Pirellulaceae; genus Rhodopirellula; species Rhodopirellula sallentina. The sequence goes on along the minus strand of NZ_ANOH01000370.1, from coordinate 14,692 downwards.
ATCCGGAGGGATTCTACGATTGCTATCGAGAACAGATCGCCCGGTACGAGATTCCCGAAGACCGAAAGATCCGCGTGCTCAGCAAAGGACAGCGAGCCAAGATCGCGTTGTCTTTGTCGCTCGCCCATGATCCGGAGTTGTTGATTTTGGACGAACCGACCTCGGGATTGGATCCGATGGTGCGACGCGAGTTTCTCGAAAGCATGATCGGACGAGCGGCTTCGGGGCGAACGGTTTTTCTATCGAGTCACCAAATCAACGAGGTCGAGCGGGTCGCCGACACGATCGGCATCTTACACAACGGGAAGTTGCAAACATGCGAACCGCTCAATGACCTCAAAGGATCGATGACGGAGTTGACCGTGTCGATGGATGACTCCTTGGTCGAGGTACCGACGTTGCCTGAGCCCGCGCAAACGCTGCTCGAAGAAAACCAAGGACGACAGCGCCGCGTGCTGGTCCGCCATTTTGATTCGTCGATGATTCCATTCATTGAATCGGCCGAAGGCGTTGTCGGGGTTCGTGAGCGAGCGATGACGTTGGAGGAAATCTTCATCGCTCATACGCGCAAAGGTTTCTCTGGTCCGGCTGATCCGCCACCGGGATCAGGACGTTCGGACGGGCCGTCTGACGGTTCGGGGGATCATTCACCCGATGATTCGAAGAGCGGTCCCGAGGTGATCGCGACAGGAGAATCGTCATGAACGAAACGCGAGTTTGGCAGGGTTTGTTGTGGAAGGAAACCAAACAGATCTTGCCGTTGATCGGGATACTGTTTGCGGTGTCGACGTTCCTGGTGATCGTTTGGACGACGACGTCCCGGCAAGTCAATATCTCATTGCGGACGGTGGGGGACATTGTGCCGTTGATCATGCCGGCACTGTTTGCGGCCGGCGCCGGAGCGATCTTGATCAGCCATGAAAAGGAAACTCGATCGCTGCGTTGGCTCGCTTCGCTTCCGATTCCTTGGCAACCGATTGTCGTGACGAAGTTGGTAGTTGCCTTTGCCGGTTTGGTCTTGATGTGGATCGGTTGCGGATTCCTAGGGGCGGTTGCTGGTTTGAACAGCAGCGGCGGGGGCGGTTTTTCCGAGTGGCGGCAGATTCATCCGGCGTTTTGGTTTTTGCATTCGATCTACGTTTTGTTGTGTGGGTTCTACACCGCATGGCGGAATAAGAACGCGTTTGCCGCGCTGGTGTTGATCATTCCTTTTGCTTTGTTGCCGTTTGTGATCGCTGAGGTCTGGATGGCGCTGCCGCATACGTCGCCGGTGCAATACGCGAGCGTCGCCTGGAGGACGTGGGTGATGGGGATGGTGACGTCGCTCGCGATTCCGGTCGTCGGATGGCTTTCCTATCGTGCCGGACGGAGTGAGTTGCAAGCCGATGAACCGGAGAAGTTGCTCACGCGAGACGCATTGTCGTCGGCCGATGCATGGCGACCGCCGGATGTTTCTGCACCGACGGTGATGCCGTTTCGGGATTCGCACACGTCGATGGTGTGGCAATCCATTCACGGATCACCATGGATGTCGATCGGATTGAGTGTGCCGCTGTTTTTCGGCGTGATCGGTTGGTTGGTACTGACGAACTGCACGGAACGTCTCACCGGGTGGACCGAGACGGCGGTGGGTACGGGGATCGGAACAGCGTTGCTCGCCGTCTCGTGGTTGGGTGTTGCCGTCTTTGCAGGTGATGGCTCGGCGACACGATTGAAGTTCTTGGCGGATCGTGGCGTTTCGCCCGGAAGAGTGTGGTTGGGGCGACACTGGTTGGGCGTCAGTCTGCTGTGCGGGGTAGCGCTCGTGATCTTGGCGATTCAGTCCTTCTTGGGGACGGCGAGCCATTCGGATACCTACCATCGTGCGGCGATGTTTGAGTTGTCGTTTTTGTCGATTTTGCTCGTGTTCGTGGTGATCTACGGCGTTTCGCAGTGGACGAGCCAAGTGGTTCCGATGTTGGCCGCGTCGGCTTTTCTGGCACCGGTGTTGTCGTTGGTGGCGTTGGCACTGCTGATCAATGCGGGAGTCGTCAACGGTGTGCGATTGTCGTGGTTGTTATTGGTGGCGTCGCTGCCGTTCGTTTCGACGTTTCTGTTGATGAAAGACTTCATGGACGGGCGACGGGGATGGAAGTATTGGTCGATGGTGGGTGTCGCGGCATCGGTGTTCATGGTTGCGCCGAGTGTTCCTGTTTGGATCGCCAAGTCGCGTTTTCCCTCAATGACGGAAGACCGATTTGCCGTGCTGTTTCCGGAGGCTCGGCAGTTGAGCGATAGTGTGACGACACGGCCGACGTCGATGCGATACGGCGATTTAGATCTACGCGATGCACTCGGGAACTTGCCTGGCGAGATCGATGGCGAAATAGCGGTGCAGCGTTTTGAGCAACGCGACTACATGTCGCCCGATACCTGGATGGCGATCGGCGATCGAGAGAGCGTGCCTTTGCTCGCCGATGTGGTAATCGTCCAGCACGGATTGGAAGCCGCTTCGTTGGCGAAGCTTCGATGGCAACAGTGGCAGGACGATGCTACACAAGAAGAGTTGGTGGCGTTTGTCGATCATCTGAGCCTGACGGCGAGGAGGTTGCGATTGAGTTACCGTTGGTACGATCAGGAAGTGGCGGACGTCGTTGAGATTTGGTTAGTCGACCTCCTGTCGGATGACGCGATATCCGGTTTGCGATCGCGGGCGGGCTTTCAAAATGCCTTGCGGCAGGTCGGTGATTTTGAGGGCAGGCAGCGTGCCCGGCGGCGAGCGATGTTGATCAGTTGGTATCGCGACCAAACGGCACCGCATGGCCGACGTGGAGGCATCCATGGCGTCAGTGCGATGGCATTTTGGTTTGATGACGTTCCCTCCGGGTGGCGAAGTTCGATCATGGTGCGAGGTTTGGGGGCGGTGACGGATCGCTGTTTGAAACTGTTGGATGCTGGTCAGGCGGGAAAAGGCATCGAGGCGGAGCTTCGCGATTTGGATCAACTGGTTGGCGAACCGGGAGGAGAATTTAAGGCCGGACCTTACGGTGACATGTTTGCGTCGGAAGGCGGTTCTGCAGTGCATGCGTGGAATTGGAGCTATCCGTCCTATCCTGCTACCAATTGGTTCGAGCCATGGGAACGCGAAGGCCTCGAGATGTTTGACGAGTATTCCGGCGAGCAGGTTGGTGACGAATCATCGTTGTCCGATTCTCTGTTATCACAGTGGGAGGTGGTGCGATGAATTTTCGAGTTTCTGAATCTCGATATCGGCTTGGGATGTGGGCGTCGCCCTTGTTGGCAATGACCGTGTTGATGTGGGGTGTTGCTCGCGAGTATGGGGCACGCGAGCGATTTGAAACGCGCCTTGTCCAACTCGAGCGTGAGGGAGTTTCGGTCACGGCATCTGAAAGGAAGCTGCGCTACGAGTCGATGATCTCCGCGGAAGATCGGCAGGCATGGAAGGAGTTGTTTGACGCGATCGATATCTTTGGCGAGATGCAGCGCGACTCTGTCGAAGGGATCGATGAATGGGTTCCTGCCGGAGAACCGTGGCCGGCCGAACCGTTTGCCATACGGATGAGCGAACAAGCAAAACCGCTGTTGGAGCGGTTTGAGGAATTGATGGCAAGCGAGGTTCCACTGTGGATCCCTATCGATGCATACGGTGGGCACCTGTATCTGCGTTGGGATTATGGACTGAGTTCGCTACAAGCACTGTTGATCGAGGAACTGCGTCTGGCCTATCACGCTGGTGATTCTGAACGCGCGATGGAGTGGGTGCAGAAGTGTGTCGATTTGGCGGATCGTGCTGGCCGGACAACCGAGTTTCAAAAGCGTGCCAAGTACACGCTCATCGAAGAGCGATTGGTCGGAATTCGAGCCACTTTGCGATATCGGTTCTGGAACTCGGAACAGTTAGAAAAGTTGGCCCGTCCACTGAGGCAACGTGATTCGCGCGTGGTGCCGGTCTTCAATCCATTCGTGGTATCCAACTTTGTCGTGTCTGACCCACTGAAGGCCGAAGGTGCTTGGGTGTTGTATCAAGGTGAACACGTCCGGGATTCTGCGCCATTCGGGATGTCGGGCCAGCACGCATTGGCGGCCTTGGACTGGATCCAAGGGGATCCAAACGTAGGCAAACGAACGCGAGGTGACGTTTGGCAGTACCACGAGCAAAAAGAGCGGCTTCGTCGAATCGAGAATCGATCGCGTAGTTGGGTGTCGGTTCCGTTTGCGACGTTGAACTGGGCGATGCGTTCAGATTGGGAGGTTGCGGAGTCTCAGGCGAAACAGGTTTGGGACCGATTCGAAGACGAACAGAGATGGACGCTGACTGCGATTTGTTTGCGCAAATACCATGTCGAGAATGGGCATTTTCCTGAATCGTTAGACGCGTTGCGTTCGGTCGGAGCTGATGCGGAAACCTGGACGCAGACCACGGGAGAGAGGTTCGGGTACGGCGCTTCGGGTTATGGCAGGCCGCAGGGGCGGATGGCGGTGTTTTGGATGGATGACCGGGTGTCGCGTGCGGGGGAAGAAAAGGGAGTGGGAAGCATCCCGTATAGTAAACGCAGTTGGGGGGCTGAGAGGGCGCAGCAGTACGAGTTATGGTTTGATCGTTTGCCGGCCGATGCGATTGAGCCCTTGCCGTTGGAGAACGCGGAGTAGCGTCGGTGGGGGAGTGAGCTGAATTCGGGTGAATCCAGTTACGGTGGTGTTTGGGATTCGGGTGAATCCCGAACTGGCGTTGGCTCGATTACCACTGTCGCAAGGTGATCTTTTGGAAGCTGACTTTCATCGCTGGGCCTTTGTGCAGTTGCAGTGCGATCACACCCGATTGGCTGGCTTTGTCACTCTGATTGTCGGTCACTTTCATCATTAGGGCTTCGTTGATGAAGTGTTCGAGTTGGTTGCCGCGGACGACGATTCGGTAATCGTTCCACTGGCCGGGGTGGATCCCTTTGCCGAGTGCGTTGGCGTCGGCGAATGTTTCGACTTGCTTTTTGCCTGATGGGCCGATGACGACGCTTTGGCCACGACGGGCGAGGATTCCGCGTCCTTTTTCTTCGTAGAGAATGCCGGCGAATCGGTTGGCCGAGTCAATGTCGGCTTGGTACCCAGAGACAACAAATTCTTTTTCGTCGAGCACGCGACTGTGGTACTGAATGCCTGAGTTTCCGCCTTCGATTTTGAACTGCAGGGTTAGTTCGAAATCACCGGAGACTTTTTCGTTAAGGATCAGGAATGTGTTTTGGGTGATTGGGGCTTCGTCAGTGGTTCGCCCGACGATGCATCCGTCTTCGACCGACCAAAGGTCATCGCGGCCGCGCCAAACGTCGAGGGACTTTCCGTCGAAAAGTGGCTCGACCTTGCCGCCTTTGAGCGATCGTATGGACGGTGAGAGCGAGTCGTTTGCCGATTCGCTTTTCGCAGGCTGCTCGGCGCTCGTGTCGTCGGCTTGGGCGATGGCCGGGGGGGCGACGAGCGATGCGGCGGAGGCAAGGAGAATCAACCAGGTTGGGTATCGAAGCGAGGTTGCAGTCATCGGAATTGGGGGAGTTTAAAAGGTGGGAGCGAAGGGGATGTGAGGGTGGGTTACGTTTCGTCGCCGAGGTTGAACAGATGCCGCAGGGCTTCGAGGAGTCCTCGGGAATGACCGGCCGCGGCATCATCGCGAATGGAGGCCATCGGTGGATGGAGTAGTTTGTTGGTCAGGCGATCGAACGACTTTTCAATTTCTTTCGTCATTGCAGCGTCCGTGGTGCCGTTGAGTTTGTCAAGCAAGCGTTGGAGTTCCGCCGACTTGACTTGATCGGCCCGTTCGCGGAGTTTGCGAATGACAGGGCCGGTCGCACGTTGTTGCAACGACGCGATGAAGCGATCGACTTCTTCATCAAGAATTCGTTTTGCTTTGGGCCATTGTTTTTCGCGTTCGCGGCGGTTGCGATTGCAGGCGGCTTGGAGGTCGTCGATCTGATAAAGGTAAACGCCCGTTTCGTCACCGATCACGGGGTCGAAATCGCGTGGGACGGCGAGATCGAGGACCAACATGATGCGTCCGCCTCGTTGGGCGTTGAGACGTGCGAAGGTATCCGCATCGACGAGTGGTTCTTCGGCCGAAGTGGTACCGATCAGCAAATCGGCCGCAACGATTTCTTCGAAGAGGTCGTCGAGCGGTTTGGATTGTGCGCCAAAATTGCTCGCCAACGCGGCACCGCGTTCTTGGCCACGGTTGACGATGCAAAGATTGTCACTGCCCCCATTTTTGAGATAGCGGAGTGTTTCCTCGGCCATCTCACCGGCACCGCAGAGCACGACCCGTTTGCCGCGGAGTGTTTCAAAGACCTCCGGGACGACTTCACCAACGGCGACACTCGGGACGCTGAGCCGTCGTCGATGGATTGTTGTTTCGGTTTGGACGCGTTTGGCCGCGCGGTTGGCGGCTTGGAAGGCGGCGTGGGTCACCGGACCGGTCGCGCCGGCGACGTTCGACAGGTCGTAAGCTTGTTTGACCTGCGACAAAATCTGAGCTTCGCCCACCACCATGCTGTCGAGACTCGCGGCGACGAGGAACAGATGGTCGACCGCTTCGCGGCCCTGCCGGACTGCCATATGCTCGGCGACAAAGTCCGCTGGCTTTTCCAGGCACTCGGCGACAAAATCGATCAGTGCTTTGCGGACTTCGTCGAAGGAGAACGAACCGGAGGCGGCTTCGCTGGCGATCAGTCCACTGCCGAACGGTCCGCCGGCGGCGTAGAGTTCGACGCGGTTGCAAGTCGACAAGACGACCAGCTCAGCACCGTCGAATCGTTCACCAAAGCTCGAAAGAGCCTGTTCGGTGTGCTCGGTAGAGAAGGAGAGTTGTTCGCGAATTTCAACGGCGGCGTCATGGTGCGAACATCCGATCATTTGCAGGGTCATGCGATCCCCCGCGGTGTCGATGTGTTCGATGTGTTCGATGTGTTGGTCGTGTTCGATGAGAGCAAGCGTTGCCCTGGTGACGCGGTTTCGGCAAACCGATCAGCGGGAGTCCATTGCATCAGCACCGTATCGCTCGCGTCGATTCCGTTTTCAACTTTGGTGCCGCCTCCGTGGGACGTGGTCAGCAGCCCAGACATGGCGAGAACGAGGAAGCCAAAGCTCGCCAGGGTGAGATACGCGACTTTGCGACCGCGGCTGGCGGGGGCGTAGAGAAACTCGACCGCGGTGGCCGACGCGAGCCAAATGAACAGCAGTGCCGACAACATGATGCCGCGGTTCGTCCACGGGATTTCACCGAGTTTGTTGAGGTTCATCACCACACCGGAGACCAAACCGATCCCGACCGCCACGGTGCTGACGACGAGGCAGCGGCGGTTGAGGTTTTGCAGCGTCTCGAGTGTGGGAAGACGCAGAGCCGATCCGGCTCGTTTTTGCTTGAGCCTCCATGACTGAACCATGTACATGGCACCGGCGAGGAACCCGAACAGGACCGCCGCGGATCCGACCATCATGGAGATCCCGTGCACGCTCCTCCAAAATTCGGTCGCCTCGGTGCGATCAAACGCGGGAAGGTGGCGAACCGACATCGCCAAAGCGATCATCGCCAAAATCGCGGGCAGGAAGAAGAACCCGATGACCGTGTCGGGCCGACGCAGATACAAAATGAAGTAAGCAATGGCGAGGCCGAGGGCGACCATCAGCGACCAGTCCGTCCAGGTGGCGAGCCGACCAATTTCGCTGGTGGCGTCACCGGAATCGACCATCGTTGCACGCAGCGACAGGTAGACGAAATGAGTGAAAATGCCGACGAGCATCATGACGAGGCCCGCCAATCCGCGACCGGGCAGCGGACGGCCGATCAGCCGGAGCAGTTCGATGGCGAGGACGACGAGATAACTCGCGGTGAAGCAGGTTACCGATATTTGCTGGAGTATGGGGAGCATCGCCGTATCTTACACTGAGTTTGAATTTTTTCGTACTCGGTAGGGATCGGCAGAGGGGGCGGCCGGGGCTGGAAATCTTTTGCCGCCGGTTTGTTTGATGGCGGTGTGCGAGTAGATTTTGGGAATGAACAACACAATCAAACTCGCGGTCCACGGGGCCGCCGGACGAATGGGACAGCGCGTCGTCGCTCTGGCTAGCGGCGCGGATTCTGTCGACGACGCATCAGGCTTTACCGTGGTCGGTGCGATTGACCATGCCGAACACCCCAAGAGCGGTCAGGATGCCGGCGTGGTCGCGGGACTGAGCCCGATCGAGGTGCCGATCTCTGCTCAGTGGCCTGACGACGTTCAGGTGGTGATCGATTTCTCTCTGCCCGAGGCTCTTGATTCGTGTGTGGAACACTGCGTTGCCAACAATTTACCGTTGGTGATCGCGACCACGGGGCTGAGTGACGGGCAAAAGGAATCGCTCGCCGAAGCCGCTCGGACGATCCCGATCGTGTGGGCGCCGAGCATGTCGTTGGCGGTGAATCTGTCGATGAAGATGGCAGAGCGGATCACATCGGCACTGCGTGACGTCGCCGGCGGCGTCGACATCGAAATTCTCGAACGCCACCATCGTTTCAAAGCGGACGCGCCGAGCGGCACGGCGTTGAAGTTCGGCGAGTTGATCGCCGATGCGATGGACACGGAGCAGCCGGTCGCGCATGTCCACGGACGCGAAGGGCATACCGGCCAGCGGACGCGAAACGAAATCGGATATCACGCGATTCGCGTCGGCGACAACCCCGGCGAACACACGATCGTGTTCGGGATGTTGGGCGAGAAGATTGAGTTGAACGTTGCGGCGAGCAATCGTGACTGTTACGCCTCCGGAGCCCTGGCCGCGGCCAAATGGTTGATGCAGGGCGAAGCGGGAGGCCCCAAACCGGCCGGGATGTACAACATGTTCGACGTACTCGGGATGGCAGACGGTCAGTGATGAGTGACCGTGTACGCGTCGGCGGCGGTGAGAAATTGCATTTGGCGATTTCGACGTGCCCCAATGATACGTTTGCGTTTGCGGCGTTGCTCGAGGGACGTGTCGACACCGGTGGTTTCGAATTCGAGATCGATCTGCTCGACATCGATCAACTCAATCATGGTCTGCTCGAAGGAAAGTTCGACGTTGCCAAGACCAGCTTTCACGCGGCGTTGACGATGACCGAGGAGGTGGTCGTTTTGCCTGTCGGTTCGGCGCTTGGCTTCGGTGTTGGGCCGCTGCTGTTGGCGGCTCGACCTGGCGAGGTTCCAAGGCCGAGTGCGTCGGGGGGCGACGGTCAATTGACGCTGTGTCCGGGGGAATTAACGACGGCGAAATTGCTGTTCGATTTGTTCTATCCCGGGACGACGCCGGTCGAGCATGTGGTGTTTTCCGAGATCATGCCCCGGCTGAGCGAGGGGACTGCGGATTTCGGCGTTTGCATTCATGAGGGGCGATTCACGTACGAACAGGCCGGGCTGCACCGAGTCGCCGATCTGGGGGAGCTGTGGGAGTCGTCCACCGATTGCCCCCTCCCGTTGGGAGGATTGGTCATGCGGGTGAGGCACGAGGAGGCGACCATGCGGCGAGTCAGCAAGGTGATTTCACGTTCGCTCGCGATGTCACTGGAATCTCCCGAGACGGCTCTTCCGGCGATGCGGCGTTACGCTCAGGCGATGGATGACGCCGTATTGATGCAGCACGTGGATTTGTATGTGAACGATTGGACAGTCGATCTGGGCGAGGTTGGCCGCGATGCTTTGCAAAAATTGAGCGAAATGGCCGGGCAATCCGAAAAATCCACTGAACAGTCATCGCTGTTACGCGTTCTATAAACAGACGCCCTGATTTCTTGCCAGAATGTGGCAACGAGACTAGTCTGCACGTGGTGAAGGATCGCTTCTTTTCTCCTCTTTAGTTCCTCGATGCACGGCCGCATGGATCCCTCTTCTGCAATCCGACCAGAAGCATCGACGGTGCACCGCGCCGAATCGACCGGGGAGGTTCTGCCTGAGGACAAGGCCGCACCGTTGTCGGTCAACGAACAGGAACTCGAGGCGGCCGAGACGGTCATCCGCCAGGACCCGCGTGGATCGCTCTCGGGAGCCTCGGCAGACGGATCGGCAACGCCGGAAGGCTCCGGTGAGGCCGGCTCGGACAGCGGTTCACGGTCCGGATCGCAATCCCGCTCCGGTGGTTCGGGTAGCGGTTCGCTGCCTCGACCGACTCATCACACGCCGGCATCGCTGACCCGCGATCTGCAGGGGCAGCGGCTGAACCATTTCGAACTGCTCGAACAAATCGGCGGTGGCGGGATGGGGGCCGTTTTCCGTGCCCTCGACGAACGGTTGGGACGGACCGTGGCGGTGAAGGTGGTTCCCTTTGCCGCGGGCGATCCCGATTTGCAGCGGCGGTTTCGCAATGAAGCCCAAAGTGCCGCGAAGCTCGATCACCCGCTGATCGCGCGTGTTTTCGAGGTCGGTAATGACGGGCCTTGGTACTACATCGTCTTTGAATACATCGACGGCCGAAACATCCGGGACATCGTTTCGGGCAGCGGTCCGTTGTCGCTCGATGATGCGGTCTACTACACGTGCCAGGTTGCCGAAGCGATCGGTCACGCGTCACGTCGTGGGATTGTTCACCGTGACATCAAACCGTCCAACGTTGTGGTGACGGAGGAGAGTTCGATCAAACTCGTCGACATGGGTTTGGCCCGGTCGGAGAGTTTCGACACGAGCGAGGACATGACCGCGAGCGGCGTGACGCTCGGAACGTTCGATTATATCTCGCCCGAACAGGCGCACGATCCGAGGCTCGCCGATATCCGCAGCGACCTTTATTCGCTCGGATGCACGTTCTTCTACATGTTGACCGGATCGCCCCCGTACCCCGGCGGGACGATGTTGCAGAAGTTGCTCAATCATGGCAACGCAGCGATCCCCGATATTCGCGAGCATCGTGAGGATGCCAGTGATGACTTGGCCGCCATTGTGCGGAAGATGCTCGCAAAGCAGCCCGAGCAACGTTATCAAAATTCACAGAGCTTGATCGCTGACCTGCGTGAGTTGGCGTTGCGAGAAAACCTCCGCCGCAGTCGTGGTGTTGATGCCGTTGCGGTCGAGGACGATCGTGCGATTTTGCATCGGTTGCTACGTCATTTGCCGTGGGTGGTTGCCGCGTCGGTTTTGGCGATCAGTGCGGTCGGGCTAGAAATGTTCTCGTGGCAGGAACGAAGTGAGTTCAGCTCGCAGGTGGCGTCGACGGTTCCCGATGGTGCGTTCGAGTCGGTTCCGGTGTTGAATTCGGTGGACGGGCTCGCTTCGCCTGGGGAAACGACCCGGCGTGCTTCGTCCGGTTCCGCCGGCAACGGGACACCGAGTTTTACGCTCTCATCCAACCCAACCGATCGACTTTATTCGTCGCAGGGAACGGGAGGTTCCGGTGCAAACGATGGTTCTCGCGGCGGGGGCGGCAGCCTGATTCCCGGGACGGATTACGCTGCGGGAAACACCGCGGCGAACTCGGGAAGGATGATCGGTCCGAGTCTCCCGGCTGCGATGAGTTCATCAGAACGGGATTTGCTCGATCCGAGTGAGGGGCCTCGGTTGCCGATTGCGGGGCCGATGCAACCATCGGTGCTCCCTTCGATGTCCAGTAAGTCTCCTGCGATTGTTGACGTGTTGCCCGGGCTCGATCCTCGTGGGGGCACGATGGCACCGGACCTGTCATCGCCGGGGGCACCGCCGAGTGCCGTCGCGATGGGCAACGACGAACCGCGGCGAACCGGGATGAGTCGTTTGCCGAGCGACCCACCGAGTTTGCAGAACTTTCCATTGCCGATCGGATCAGAGGCGGTTGTCGATGACATCGACGACGTTCCGTTGACGCCACGTGTGCCCTCGTTTGGCGGCATGGACGTGGGCACGAACGATCCGTCGACGATCGCGATGAGTCGTTCGGATTTGGAACGATCGCTCACCGCGGGAGAGCCGCCTGAACGGACAACGATTCTCGACCCTCCGCATTTGGTTCGGATCGTCTCGGCCGACGCGATGCAAAGCATGGCGATTCGAGAGAATGCGCAGAATGACGGTGTGGTGCTGACCACGACGCTCTCCGATGCGTTGGAATTGGCCCGCAGGCATCGTGTCGAACAGATCGATATTGATACGCCGATGTTGGCCAGCGGTCCGGTGGTGGTGGAGGAGGATGATCTCGTCATTGCCTCCTCGGTTCCGGGCGGCACGGCGATCGTGTTCACGTCGAATCGTGACGTCGACATGCAACGCAGTGACATGCTGTCGATCGGATCGAACCGAATCGACTTAGTGGATTTGCATCTGTACTGGACCGTTCCGGCGAGCGAGACCGATGGCGGTTCCATGTTGGCCATGAACGATAACCGTCAGGTGCGTTTGACAGACTGTTCGATCACGATCGACAACCCGTCGCGGCGAGACGAAATCCACGCGTTCAATATTGTCACCGACCCGGACGCGATCGAATCGGGGGCCGGCGCGATCACCTCTCACGACGAGCGTGCGGGGGGCCGCGTCCCGCACCGGGCTGACAGATCCGTTGCCGCTGATTTCGATCGAGCTGTACAACGTTATTGTTCGCGGACAGATATCCATGTTGCGGATGGATGTTGCCGCGGAGTTGCAATTGCTGTGGGAAAACGGATTGCTCGCGGTTTCGCGTCGGATGATTGAAACCGGTGGTTCGATGCAATTGCCGCAGCCCAAATCGGGATCGATCCGGTTGTCGCTGCAGCGGCTGACGGCCTATGTCCCACGCGGGCTGCTGTCGATGCGATTGGGCGTCGGCGGAATCCATCCGGTCGCGATCGAACGTCAGGCCGAGGAAAGTGTCTTTGTCGTCGGGCGTGGCGTGCCACACGTCGAAATTACCGGGATTTCGCGAGAAGACGAGTTGCAATCGTGGTTGCGGCTCAGGGGAGCGTCCAACGCCTACGAAGCCGATACAACGTTGAGTGATCCCTTGTTCGTGGTTCGCGATCAGGCCGGTCAGAAAACCACAACGACATTGAACGATTTAATCGTGAATCAACCGGATTGGGCCGATGAAAGAACTCCACGTTGGGTGGTTCGCTGGTCTCAGCCGTTGCCCGATTCGGTGTCGGTGAGCAGATTGGTGCCAGCAGATTTTCGCCAAGATGGCTCATTATTCGCGGGTTTTCAAGAAAAAAGCTTGCCAAAAATGCCGATGCAGCGAACATTGGACTTCTCGACGACCGATCTCCCCTAGTCGGGACGGTTTCGTATAAAATCCGGACGTGGAATTTTACGGTTCCATCGCCACGGTCGTTTGACTTTGCCCCCTATGGGTGACTTTAATAGTGGCGGTTAAAGATCCACTGACCGTGATGCCCACCTTCTTAACCCACCGACTCAATTAGGAAACAACTCGATGAAACGTTTGGCTCTCGTGTTCGGCCTCCTTGTTTGTTTTGCCACTCCATCGTTCGCGATTAGCGAATTCGGCAAGCAGTTCAAGGCTCACGTAATGGAATCGGAAGCTCCCGATGACTTCAAAAAGGCTGTGAAAAAGGCAAACTGCTACATTTGCCACGTTAAAGGCGAAGACAAAGACGAAGTCCGCAACGAGTACGGCGTAGCAGTCGGCAAATTCCTCGACGCCGAAGACTTCCCGAAGGACTACATCAAGAAGAATCCTGAAGAAGCCAAAGCCAAGATTCTCGAAGGCTTCAAAAAGGCAGGCGCAGAGAAGAGCAAAGACGGTCGCACTTTCGGTGAGAAAATCAAAGCTCACGAGCTGCCTGCCACAGACGCTGGTATCTAAAGACTCGTTAGTCTGTAGATTGCCAGTTTGGTGAAAAGCTTCACCAAAAAAACGCAAACCATCGATCCCGCAGAAGCAATTGCTTCTGCGGGATTTTTCATGCCGTCACGGTGACACACAACAGACATCCTCGTAGCTGGATTCGCCAGAGTTCAAGTACCGAAGTCTGGCGATTTCATTCGCAACGACGCTCTAGGTGCCGGAGAAATTGAAGAGGTGCTTTTCGCCGCGAATGATCAATTGGTTGTCGACCGGGGCTGGCGTCGCATCGATTGTTTCGCCGAGTTCGTTAGTTGCAACGACTTCGAACTGTTCGGCGTCTTTGATAACGACCACGGTGCCATCACGATCGCAGAGATAGACGTGTCCGCCAGCAGCAACAGGTGAAGCGTAAATGTTGTTGAGACCGCTAACTCGTTGGGCGTTGTAGTGAGGTTTGCCGGTCTGGGCATCCACGCAGCTCAGTACGCCTGATTTGCCTTTGTAGAAATACAGTCGGTCTTCGGATAGCAGTGGAGATGCGATGTCCGGCGTGTTGCGTTGGATCGTCCACAGAACGTTGGTGGTACCTTGGATGTCGCCGCGTCCGCCGACACGAAACGCACCGAGAAACGCACCGCGGAATCCGCTGGCGATGTAGACCACTCCGTCTCGATAGACGGGTGAAGCGGCGGGGCGTGCCGTTTGGCCCGCGCATCGCCATAGTTCCGCGCCGCTGTCCAGGTCGTATCCGCGAGCGTAGTTTTCACCGGTTGTGATGACTTCGGTACGACCTCGAAAATCCACGATCAACGGAGTTCCCCAGTTCGTTGGTTCATCCCGATCGACCTCCCAAATGGTCGCGCCGGTCGCTTTATCGATCGCGTAAAGTTTGGATTGTCCTTCGTGGTCCCACGGGAGGATGATTCGATCATTGGCGAGGACCGGTGAACTGCCT
>NZ_ANOH01000369.1 GCF_000346505.1 Aporhodopirellula sallentina SM41 | reverse complement strand
AACGAAGACGGCACGGTCGACTTCCCGGCGATGGGACCGATCCCGTCGAACATTGACTACACCCCATGGGCGACCGACATCGCAACGTTCCGTTGCCCGAGCGATCCAGGTGAAGGCCTGCCCGCACTGGGCCGTACAAATTACGCCGCCTGCATGGGCGACGTCGGCCGTTGGATCCAAACAGGGCCTTGGGACGACTCCAAGACTCTGCCCAACAACGACCGCGCCACTCAGGTGCGTGCGTGCCACCGTGGCGTGTTCCGGATCCGATCGGCACCGACTCGTTTCCGTGACATTCTCGACGGTTTGGCCAACACCGTGATGGCAGGCGAAATCGCGACCGACCTCGGCGACCACGACGCCCGCACCGTAGCGGTGGATCGTGCCAGCTACGTGAACATGCAGAGCCAAGCTCCAAACTCGTGTGACAACATGGTTGATCCGTCGCGTCCACAGTTTTGGGACTCGTCGTTGGCGTTTGATGAGCCAATCAACGTTCGTGGATATCGCTGGGCAGACGCGTTTGCTGTCTTTTCCGGATTCATGACCGCGAGCCCACCGAACAAACCATTGTGCACCTCGGACCAAGGCAGCGGCGAAGGCTACTACACCGCGTCGAGTCGTCACCAAGGTGGTGTGCACGTGCTGATGGCGGACGGTGCGGTCAAGTTCATCACCGACTCGATCGAAGCCGGTAACCAAAGCGATCTGCCGATCGTCGAATGGGCGACCAGCGGAAATCGTACACCAGGTTCGATGAGCCCATACGGTTTGTGGGGTGCACTCGGTACCCGTGCGAACAAAGAAGTGATCGACTCCGAATTCTAAGAACCGATCCAAGAATCGATAAACCAATTAGCCGGTGGGTGTTCGCCCAGGTTGTCCGAACCAAACCGCGGCTAGCGCCGATCGGCTGATGAGTTTTAAGATAGGTTCCAAGTTTCGAGTCTTCCGCCCATCGGGAATCGCCCCGGTGGGCTTGCTCTCCCGTCGAAATTCATGTGCTCTGTTCGCGGAGCACGCGTCGACGGTCTTCCCGTTTTAAGGCTGCCTCCGAAGACAGCCATGTGTCCCCAAGGAATATCCTGACGATGAAAACATTTGTGCTTTTTTCCGCGCTCTTCATCGGTTGCGTATCCGTCGGTTGCGATTCCGGCGGTAACAGCAACGTTGCCGAGAGTGCGAGTGAAGATGCGAAAGAAGAGTACCGCCGTCTTTTGAAGGAATCTGAAGAAAGTATGGCTCAGCTCGACGAAGAGGCCAAGGCAGCGGGCAGCAAGCCTGACTGATCTCTGCCTGGCATCTCAGATAATCAAAACCCGCGTTTCAAAAAGAGACGCGGGTTTTTTCGTGAAGATTTTTGTGCACTGATTTGCTCACGCCAAAGGTACGGAATCTCTGAATGCGTGCGCATCGATGTGAGCGGTCGGTAACGCTCTGAAGGTGACCTGTCATAACCGCGATCCCGTCACTGAATTTTGTGAACGCGGCTTCAGATACGTTGCGGTGTCAAAACACTCCGAGTCCGCCGTTGCGTGAACACAATGCAAACGGTTTCGTCAGTTCTGCTCGCGTTCGATCGTGCCAACAACAACTACCCGCTGCCGATTCTCTACACGTCCGTGCTGCAGAAATTGGGGATGGAGATGGATTCTTTTGCCACCAGCACTGGCACGATGACCGGGTTGACGTAGAGCCTCATCGAAAAGCGGTCTGCGGACACCGTGGGATAAAAAATCAAAAACTCTGGCCCGATCGGATCGAGAAAGACGCATGTCAGTCTGTCCGGCGAAATCGCCAACGATCCCTATCGAAATGATTCCCCGCGTTCAGGTTCAGAGGAAAAACAATGGTCTCGCGAAAGATTCAATGCGCCGTGGTTGCTGGCGTGATATGTGTTCCCAATCTTTTGGTCGCCCAGCCTCCCGGAGGTGGTGGCCCGCGGGGCGGTCCACGCGGCGAAATGCACGGCGAAATGCACGGCGAAATGCACGGCGAAATGCACGGCGAAATGCGCGGTGAAATGCACCGTGGCATGCGTGGCGGTCCTCCAAACGAAATGATCATGCAACTGTTTGATCGTGCTGACGCGGATGGCGACGGCAGTGTGACCAAGGAAGATTTGACCAAAGCGTTGGAGACCATGAGACCAGGTGGCGAACGGGGCCGCGAAGTTCATGGCCGCCGCGAACAGGCCGGCACTGAACAGGTCGGCACTGAACAGGGACGCGGAGAGCGCGGTCGCAGAGAACATGGCCCCGGCGGTCAGGGTCCCGGACGTATGGGGCCAGGTGAGCACGGACCCGGAGAGCACGGCCAAGGCGACTTTGGGCCTCCGCGCGGCGAACGTGGCCCCGGCGGGCCTCCCCACGGGGAACATGGGTTCGGTGGACAAGGCAGGCAGGATGGTCCCGGCGGACCGCCGCCTCATGAAGGTGGCGATGGTGGGCACGGTCCACATGGTGCACCGCCTGAGCCCGGTCAAGTCGTGCCCGAGCCCATTGCGAACACGTTGGATTTGAACGCGAAGCAACAAGCCGATCTCGCCGCCTTGCAGGCCGACGTTGACAAGCGACTCGCCGAAATTTTCACGAGCGAGCAAATGGAACAATTCAAAACCGCCGGCCCGCCCCAAGGTCATGGCCCCGGGGCCGGTCAGCACCGTGAAGGCGGGCCGCGTGAAGGCGGGCCGCGTGAAGGGGGGCCGCGTCAAGGCGGGCCACGAGGCGGAGACGGTGGCGGTGGACGCGGCAGCGACCGACCGGATCGTCCTCAGCGGCCACAGTAAAACATCCGAATTGGAAAATCACGCACGTGCGCCGAATGCGTGAACGTGCATAATGCCAATTGCCACTGCCGCGGAGCAGTGGCAATTTCTCGTGCAGTCGATCGTTGTCGATCCCATTGCTGCCGATGCATCATTGCAATGCGATGGTTTCGGAAAACAACTCATCTCCCCTTCTTTGGAAACGAAATCTTATGCTACGTGCGTGGATTGCTGCTGTGTGTTTGGTTGTTACCGCCGCTAATCTTATCGCGAGCGATTGGCCATGCTTCTTGGGCCCGAACGGTTCCGCTCGGTCCGCTGAACAGGTTCCGACGACCTGGAGCGAATCGAATAGCTTGGCGTGGAAGGTTGATCTGCCGGGGACCGGTTCGTCGAGTCCCATCATTGTTGGCGACCGACTGATCGTGACCTGCTACGTTGGCGGAGACGGTGACGCGAAACGGGTTGTGTTGTGTTTCGATAAGAACTCTGGCGATCAGCTTTGGTCGGTCGACTATCCGATCGACTATCGCGAAGACAGCTATCGCGGTTACATCACCGAGCACGGCTACGCGAGCAACACGCCGGTGACCGATGGTGAAAACGTCTACGTGTTTCTAGGCAAAGGTGGCGTGCACTCGATCACGCTCGAGGGAAAGAAAAATTGGAGCGTCGATGTAGGAAAAGAATCGAGTAATCGCCAGTGGGGATCCGCGGCGAGTTTGATCCTTTACCAGGACACCGTGGTCGTCAACGCGTCTGAAGAATCGCAAGCCATCATCGCCCTCGACAAGGCAACCGGCCAACAGCGTTGGAAACAGGAAGCCGGCATGCTTGAGTTGACCTACGGAACGCCACGTCTCGTCAATCTTGACGGCGGTGACACCGAAATCGTCATCAGTGTTCCTGGCGAAATTTGGTCGCTCAAACCCACGACAGGAAAACTGAAGTGGTACTGCGAAACGCCAATGACCGGCAACGTTTGTCCGTCGGTGATCGTCGACGATGAAACGATCTACAGTTTCGGAGGTTATCGGGCGTCAGGCAGTATCGCGGTGAAGGCGGGCGGCGAAGACGACGTAACCGACTCTCGTGTCGAATGGACGAATCGATCGAGCTCGTATGTGGCGACACCGCTGCTCGTGAACGATCGGTTTTATTGGGTCGACGATCGCGGGATTGCTTATTGCACGTCCGCCACCGATGGAGAGGTCGTCTATCGCGAACGGGTAGGCGACTTGGCGAGCGGGCGTCCTGTCTATGCGTCGCCGGTGCTGATTGGCGACTATATCTACGTCGTCACGCGTCGAAGCGGAACCATCGTCTACAAACCGAATGACTCGTTCGAACCGATTGCCCGAAACCGCATCGCCGGGGACGAGAGTGACTTCAATGCTTCGCCCGCGGTTTCCGATGGCAAGCTGTATCTCCGCAGCGATCAAGCGTTGTACTGCGTTTCGGAGGGAGCATAGGTCGTCGTGACGGAGTATCGGTAGTTTGTGCCAGCTCTCTTTTCGGGTAGTGGATCTTGTTAGAGGTCCTGCGTTATGAGGATCTTTAACAAGATCCACTACGGTCTACCTGAGAACCAACTGAAGATCGCTGTTCTTCAGCAGTGTGACCGTCCGATGAATTATCGAGTCGGTCTTGTTAGCGTCTCATCCAACTTTCGAACGGTGTCGCTCGTTCGAACGACAAAGGGGTGGTCTTTCCATTCGGGATCGATCGCTAGGACGTCCGCTTTGGCGTTCGCGAATGCAGTTTCGGCGGCATCCGGCTTATCCCATTGGTGGTAGAGCGTCGCTTGGCTGCGGTAGAGCATCGCGCGCCAGCAACGCTGGGCAACACTGTCAGGTTGGGCTTGCAAGAGTCGCGTTTGAATCTGGATCGCTTCGGACAGCAGGTCGGCGGCATGGTCGTAACGTGCCTGCGTTCTCGCTATCGCCGACAACTTGTGACGCAGATGAACTTCGGTCGTCAGATAGACCGTGTTGGCTGGATGACTCGCGAGTAGCGTTTCGATTTCCCGCAATGCTTCGCTGAGTCGTTTTCTGGCTTCCCCGAGTTGCCGCGGCGACCGCGGACCCCGCAGATTAATTTCGGCGAGCGTCTTGACCAACTCGAATCGCACGGTGGCATCTTGCGGAGTCGATTCCAGTTGTTGGCGAAGGACCGAGATCGCCGCGTCGAAATCGATGTGATTGAGTTTCGGCCCCTGCATGAGTTGGGAACGGGCGGAAAGGCTGCTCGCGTAGAGGATGTTGATGGTTTTCGTCGGCGTTGACGATTCCCGCAGTTCCTCCAAAATGAGAATGGCCTGATCGATATGCGAGAGAGCATCGGAACGTCGTTCACGCGTGAACGTCTCGTCATGGCGCAATTGCGGCGGGCGATCACCCAGGTACAAATGCGCGCGAGCGAGTTCGGTCTGTCCCGCCACGTTCGTCGTTCCGAGTTCAGACGCGGCGTCAATCGCGGCCAGGTAGCAACTAACCGACCCGTCACGTTGATACTCCGCGGCGTACATGGTCCCGAGCTCATTGTTCAACCGTGCGATCCGCAACTGCAGGTCGGATTCGAGAGTTGAGTTGCTCGTGTCGCGTTCGCTCAGCAGCGTCAGGCTGGATCGAAGCGTCTCGATACTGTCTGCCGTCCGGCCGAGGCTGT
Organism: Aporhodopirellula sallentina SM41; assembly: GCF_000346505.1. Lineage (GTDB taxonomy): Bacteria > Planctomycetota > Planctomycetia > Pirellulales > Pirellulaceae > Rhodopirellula > Rhodopirellula sallentina. Next base: position 24,278 of record NZ_ANOH01000369.1, on the reverse strand, counting down.
GTTGGATTCGCGCCAACTGAATACTGGAGTCGACGCGTCTCAGAACGATGTCACTGCGAGTCGGTGATTGCTGCGAGAGGCGTTCGTAGATTGGCTGCAATCGTTCCAACACCTGTGCCGTTGAGGGAGAGATTTCGAGGTCGACCTTTGGCAAGAGGTCGTCATCAAACGCATCATCGAAAGGAAGGGACGCCGAAGTCGGTGATTGCGAAACGATGTCGACGACCCCGTCGAGCGATTGGAGTGCGAGGTCGACCGTTTCCTCGGAAGATCGCAAGGCTTCCTCCGATCGTTGATTCGCTGCCGCCGTGACAAAAAGGGCGATGGTCGAAATGACCGTTGCGGCGGTCAACGCGAAAGCGGCAATGCCGACCGCGCCGGCGAGTTTGGGATTGCGGCGAATCCATCGAAACAAACGTCCGCAAATCGAGGTGCGGCGGGCATGGATCGGCTCGTCTGCCAGGAATCGTTTCAGGTCGTCACCGAGTTCCGCTGCCGACGGGTACCTCAACGAAGGATCTACATGAATCGCTTTGCTGACGATTGTCGCAAGATCGATCGGTACGTCGGGGCGGAGGGTGTTCACCGGTTTGATTCGTCCCTGCGCAATCAATCCCATCAGGTGTTCGGCGTCGTTGGCTTGGAACGCTGGTTGCCCGACGAGCAGCTCATGAAGCGTGATTCCAATCCCGTAAACGTCACCGGTCTCTTCGGATACACCGGTAAACCGTTCGGGAGCCATGTAACGAAGACTTCCGCTGACGGCATGGGTTTTGGTCGCCTCGTTGTCGAGATTTCGAGCGAGTCCAAAATCGGTGACTTGCGCGGTCCCTTGTTCTTCAATCAAGATGTTGGCAGGTTTGATATCGCGGTGAAGCACTCCGGCAGCATGCGCGTAGGCGATGGCATCGGAGACCTGTGCACCAATCGTTGCTACTCGATGGAAAGAGAACTCGGTACCTGCCGAGAGCATCTTGTCCAGAGAATCCCCCCGGACGAGCTGCATGACCAGGAAGTGCGCCCCTTCCGATTCGCCGGACCCATAGATCGGAACGATATTGGCATGGTGCATCGAGGCGGCGGTGGTGGCTTCCGTGCGGAAGCGTGTTAACGCCTCGTCGTCCAGCAGACTACGTTTGGGAAGCACCTTGATCGCGACAACACGGTCGAGTGATTCCTGGTGGGCTTCGAAAACGATGCCCATCCCTCCGCGACCGATCTCGCGAACGATGCGGAAGTCGCCTAATTGCGATAGCTCCCGACCCGCCAAGGTGGCACTACCATCCTCGGCGACTTGTTCGATAATCTTGATACGTTCGACGGATGCCACGAGCGGAAACATCTCTCGAATCGTATCGCTATGTTGCGGATGTCGACGAGCGTACTCTTCGACCGAGGGCCGTTCGCCATCGCGATACCTGGCGAGGAAATCGGATGCTAAGGTATCGACCGCCGCAAGATCGTCGTCGGATGTTTCGGGATCATGCATGAGCGGTTGGAGGCAATCACAAAAGCGAAATTAAACAGTAGCGAAACGCGAGTACCGTACGTTTTGCGTCGCTCGATCTTTGCGAGAAAGTGTGCATTGTCTGTTTCCGTATTCTCGTGCAACCTCGAATGATTTCGCGACAGATGAAATATAGCGCAAGCGGACGTTTCCTCAAAACGCGGACGTCGTTCGCTGGGACGCCCGCTGCGCGATTGACCTAGCGTTGCCGTTTGGAGTGGTGCTCTATCGGTCCGAACGCCCACCGGGGCGTGTGCCCGAACCCGAACGTTCGTGGCCTCCCTGGCTACGACGTCCTCCGCCGCCTGGGAAGTGTGAGCGTCCATTGACCATGCCGCCCGTTTCATCCCGGTCCAACCAAACCGTGAATTCCTGTTGAACCGACTTGCACCAACCTTTCTCTTTGTTGCACGCGAAGTACTGAATTTGGATCGTTATCGGTTCCCCCGATTCCCAATTCTTGACGTCGACCAAAAACTCTCGTGGTTCGTTGTCCGACTCAATATCCAGTTTGGGGGATTGACCCGTCGCGGGGGTCACCGACGCTCCTTCGGCCAGGATTCGGTATTCGGGTGGAGTGGCCAGATTGTTCCAACTCGCACCGAGAACCGGATCCTGTCGAAAGCCCAGATAGAGTTTTCCCGTTCCGGTTCGCAGCAGTTCTTGGTCGGCCTCGGGACGTAACTTCACGTAGCGATTCGACTCAATGAAGTCACTCGAAAGCAATGCGTTGACCGGATTGCTCTCACCGGCGGCGGCAACCCGCAGAGGAACCGCAACACCTTCGACCTTGACCCGCTCGATCAGCATCTGACTTTCGGGAGTTAAGTGACGTTCGAAGCGTGGGAGATTCAGGTCGGCGACCGATGTGAGTGTTGATGGCTTGCCGACGAGGCTCTCGAGCGATTCACGCAGGCTCGACCCGCGTCCCCATGAATCGCGATGCACCACACTTCCCGACTGATCGAATACGAACTGTGAGTTCGGCGTGCCCTTGAAGTAAGTTTTCATTTGGTTGTCCATTGGGTCGGTCAACCAAGGTATCTCGGTTTGCAGCAACTCTTTGGCATGTTCGACTTGGGCAAAACGATCTTCGATCGACGTCGGCTGCACAAAACCCCAGTTCTCGGGGTGCGCGAGCGATTGATAGAGGAAGTAGAAGTTGACGCCACGATCGGAGAAGTCGCGAGCAACGGCTTCGATTTCAGGATACGAACTGCGGAAGGCAGGGCATGTCAAACATCCAGATACGACGACCGTGTACTTGGACTCAAAGACACTACGGGTAGGCACCAGCTCGCGATCCACGTTGTAGACCTGCAGGTTGGTCGGCATCTGGGTTCCCACCGCGAAGTTTTCTTTGAATTCGATGTCGCGAGGACGCACCCGATCACGAGGTCCACCGCGCCCGGCACCGGCACTTTGTCCTCGGCTTTGACCGCGTTGTGCTTGACCGCGTTGACCTGAGCCACGTTGGTTTTGTCCGAGTGAAACTTCTCGTGAGCCGCGTTGTCCTGGGCCAGGCTGTCCTGCGCTGCGTTGTCTCTCGCCACGCTCTCCCATTTCGGGAGCGTGGCGGCCTTGGGTGGGGGCGTTCTTAACTTCTTGGTCGTTGTCGGGGTTAAGTTGGTTGCGACGAAACTGAGACGCTAGCACGAGAAGTTCGTCTTCGTCGAGCGATCCGTTCTTGTCAGCATCGGCCACACCAAACGCGTCGTGCATGTGTTCGGGAAGTTCGGCGTTTGCAATCAACCCATCGGCATCGGTATCAAGCGAAAGGAGCTGAGCCGCGAATGAGGCGTCAGCCCGCGAGGGATCGGCGTTCCTTTCACCGCCGCCGGCCACTCCACGCCCACCTGCTGCTCCACGCCCACCACTCGGGCCTCGTCCATCGGGGCTTCGGCCACTGGGGCCACGTCCATCACTGGGACCACGTCCGCTGTCCGGTTGCATACTGCCCGATCCAGCCCGACTGCCCGGGCGGGCTTGCGATCTTGCACCATACGTTGACCGCAGTTCGTCGCCGGTCAACTGGCCGTCTCGGTTTCGATCCATCTCACTAAGCGCGGTCGTCGCGTTCTTAATCTCGTCGGCTGAAAGGATGCCGTCGGAATCGGCGTCAAAAATGGCAACCCACGGTGGAGACTGTTGACCGGGGCGCTGGCCGGATCCTTGCTGGCTGGAGCCCTGCCGAGTGGAGCTCTGCCCACTGGGGCCCTGCCCACTGGAACGCTGCCGACCTCCAGCCCAACCCTGGCCTTGGCCTCGTCGTTGACCTCCCGCACCGCGTTCAAAATTCCCTTCGCCTCTCTGCCGACCGGGTGGCTGAGCCTGCACGTAGGGTTCGAACACCAGGAACGAAAGAAAGCAAAGGGCGATCAGAAATTGACAACGACGCATCGGGAGTCTCGGCGGTTAAGGAAGTTCGTATGGGTGACTCGTCGGGGAACGTCACGTTTCATCGCAAATCGCGAGGCCTTGGTTTTCATGTCGCTGATGCCGTGCCGGGCTCGAATAGCGATAGATGCCTGCCATCGAGGTCTTGGAGAGATCGAGCGAAACGGAAAGTGACGTTAGTCCAACGAGAAGAGTATCCGGCAGCCCATTGCCCGCCCCGCGTTGGCTGCGGTTCGGGACAAACAAACAGGGCGACGCCCGACGGCGGACCGATCGGCACGAAGGCTCATCGACCGTCAACAGGTCTCGGGTAGGTTCTTAAACCCGGATCGCAGTGAGTATCTACAAGGCAATGTGAAGAGATCTGCAGATGCTACGGCAATCGCTCCAGCACACCGCGCAGACGCGTCAACGCCCGCATGTATCGAATACTTGCGGTTTTCGGATTGATCCCCAACTCGATCGCGACTTCTTGGTTGGTCAGTTCCTCGAAGTGCCGAAGGGCGAGGATCTCCTGGTCCATTTCGCTGATGTTGTCGAGTGCTTTTCGAACTTCGTCCATCAATTCACCTTTGACCGCAATCTGACTGGGGGATGTCAGGTGCGCGATGAACCGTTGGGAAAGACACACCGAGGTGTTCTCCCACAGACCCGAACGGTCGGCATCGAATTCCCTCAGCACCGAGCGTGATGCGGTGCCGAGGTGCATCCGGTGAATGTTGCTGAGGGTCTGTCCAACAACCAGACGCAGCCACAAAAAAAGCGATGGAAAGTCGCCGTCGATGTAGTGCTGTAGCCGCTTTTCCGCGTCCAGATAGACTTCCTGAACGACGTCGTCGGTATCCACGCGACTTCGGATCTGGTCGCTAAGTCGGAAGTGAATGATCTGCCAAATCCGTGGCCGATGAATCGTGAAGAGTTCGCCGAATACGGTCGTGTCGCCGCCAGCGAGTCGTTCTTCGAGGTCATCGCGCATGAAGACAAAACTTTGTGAATTAGCTGTAGATCGCTGGGTTTGAGCGGGTTTCAGTGCGTGAGACCTTTCCGAATCATCAATCTATCAGTGAAACTCCCGCATGAAAACGATTCGACGCCTTATTGAATCCCGGATCACCCGTTTGGTCGCGGTGGCAGCTTTCATTTTCTTGCTATCCGGTGGCGCGGCGACGGTCCTGCACGCGAAACCCGCCACGCCCGCACGTCCAAACATCGTCATTCTTCTCGCGGACGATTTAGGCTGGGGAGACGTCGGTTTCCACGGAGGCGTTGCTGAAACACCGAACATCAACCGGCTCGCTCGCGAAGGTGTGCAGCTACAGCGGTTCTATGCCTACCCGGCCTGCAGTCCCGCTCGCGCGGCGATGCTGACGGGACGGTTTCCTCATCGATACGGGATTGAAGGACCTGTCCGACCTCGCGACGAAGGTTTGCCGCTGAGCGAACGTTTGTTGGTCGCCGACTTCCAGGAAGCGGGATACCAAACGGCACTGATCGGGAAGTGGCACCTGAGTCACTCTACCGACATGACGCGGAACCCGGTTCGCCGCGGATTCGACCACTTCTACGGATTCCTCGAAGCCTCGGTCGACTACTACAAGCACACCGACAACCGGGGCAACCTGGACTGGCAGCGAAACGGCACGCCGGTTCATGAGGAAGGATATGCAACCGACCTGCTGGCCAACGAAGCGATCAAGGTTCTTGCGAAACGCGATAAACGTCAACCGCTGTGCATGGTGGTCTCCTTCAACGCACCGCACACTCCGTTTCAGGCACCGCAGCATCTCGAAGCGAAATACAGCCACCTCAGTCGGCAACACGCGACCTACGCGGCGATGGTGGACTCGTTGGACCAAGGAATCGGACGAATCCTTGCGGCAATTGATCAGCAAGGCATCAGCAATGAAACCATTGTCGTGTTCGCGTCCGACAACGGAGCCGCGCGGATGGGATCGAACGCACCGCTGCGAGGACAGAAACGTCAAGTCAACGAGGGCGGCATTCGAGTCCCTTGTATTGTCAAAACGCTAGGCGTTACCAAGCCCGGCACGAAGTCAGAGCAGTTCATGGCGATTCACGATCTGTTGCCGACGCTCGCCGGTGCGACGGGGGTCGCGTTGAAAGACGGCCGTCCTCTCGATGGCGTTGATCTCTGGGACAGCCTTGTGGGAGGCGACACTATCAATCGAACGATGGTGATTGCCGAAGCAGACTATGCGATTTACCGAGACCAATGGAAACTCATTCAATCCGACAACGGCGAATTGGAACTCTATGACATCATCAGCGACCCGACCGAGCAACACGACCTGAGTTCGCAGCGAAACGCGATCGTCAAACAATTGGCAGGCGAACTGAATACTTTCAAGAAACGAGTGGCGGCCGACCAACCGTTCGAAAGCCAAGTTGATGCTCAGCCGGCAAAGCTTGTGACCACCGACGTCGACATCCAAGAGGGGGCTTCGTTGTCCAACGCGGAACTGCACGGTGATGTCGACTTCAGCGTTCTCGGTGATCGGCTGGTCGAATCCAACGGTCGCGGTATTCGGCTGCTGTCCGGCGAGGACCGAAACGGCGATGGCGAACTGGCCGGTGAAGCATCGATCTACCGTACGGACGTGGCACCGGATTCTCGCTGGTACCGATTCGACATCACCGCCATGGCTCAAGACGGATTCGAGGTCAACAACGATAACTTGTATTTGATGGTCGAGTTCTTTCAGAAAGCGGGCACTGATTCGTTGGACTCGATAAAATCACGGATCTATCCGCAAGTTGAGCGAGAGCGACGAGACTTTCGAGACGAGTCGACCAACGCAAGTCTTGGCCATGCCACTTGGCGAACGTATGCGATGGATTTTCGCACGCCGTTCGCCGAAGTCGACATGGTCAAACTGAGTGTCGGTTTCAACGACGGCACAGGGCGAGGCAAGAAGTCAGAGTTTTGGGTTCAGACGATCAGTCTGAGGCCGATCGCGGCTCCTGCGGACTATCAACCGCCGACCGCTCCGAGACAATTCCCACAGCCCGATGCCGAATCGTTGGTCGCACTCGGCGGTCGTTGGTACTACGACCCTCAAGGCGGCAGCAAAGAAGTTCCCAAGCAGTTTGACTATACGAACTCCGATCAATTGCTCTACAAGTCCGCTCGCTTTGAGGCACCGTTTGCGGGCAACATGTCTTCTTGGTTGCGAGCCGGCTACAAAGACTTCGCAGGTGATTTGGTCGAGAAGGATGAGTACAAACCTTACGCGGTCGTCATCCAGGTCACCGACGATCACATCGTCATGCGTAGCCGCAATTTACCGAATCACCCAACCGCGACGTTCCCCGATAAATGGCGAATGCTCGACGGCAACCCTTCGTACATTCAGGAGAAGGCGAACACCTGGTATCTACCCAAGTATCCCAAGTTGGCGGCCGATCCGATCGCAATGGATGCCAAGAACTCCAACGGAGCGTTGCCGATGGGACCGATCGGTGTCGCGACCAACGGCGTGATCTTCTTCAATCCGTTCGATCATATTTTTGAAACCGATGCGGTGTGGCGACTGGACCGCTGCTGTGGTCACCCGAGCCCACAGAGTGCGTACCACTATCATAAGTACCCGATATGCGTCAAAACGCCATGGAGTGACGAAGGCAAAATGCACTCGTCGGTGATCGGTTTCGCCTTCGACGGTATTCCGGTGTACGGGCCATACGAGGCCGACGGATTGTTGGCGAAAGACGATACGCAAAACCCGCTCAACGACTTCAACTTGCACACGGACGACGAACGTGGCCCGCATTATCATGTGACCCCCGGGCAGTTCCCTCATATCATTGGCGGCTACTGGGGGGAAGTTGATCCGATGAACGGTCGTGGACGTCGGGCTCGCTGAGAACGTGTATCGCGATCGAGTAAAAGCTACGCTCGATTCGAAAGTCCTGAGTTGCTGATTCCAACATAGAGAAAAAAACATGTCCCGCTGGAAGCGTCTTGCATTCATCATCATGACCCTGCTGATCACGAGTGATCCGGCGATGTTGCGGGCGACCGAAAGTGTTCCTGCCCCGGTCCCAGATACCGGCCAACAACGTTGTTATGGGAACAGGAATGAGATCATGTTCCCCTCAGCAGGTGAGCCCTATCACGGTCAAGACGCGCAGTACAGCACGAACGCACCCAGTTACCGCGATAATGGTGACGGTACGGTCAGTGATTTGATCACCGGTCTGATGTGGGAGAAAACGCCCGACTTTACGAAGGTCACCCAAGATCAAGCGGAAGTGCGAGCGAAGCAACTCACGACGGGAGGTCACCATGATTGGCGTGTCCCCACGATCAAGGAGCTTTTCAGCATTGCCGACTTTTGTGGCAACATGCACTCCCGCACGCCCTATATCGACACCACGGTTTTCTCCTTCGTGTACCCCAATACCACCCAAGGAGAAACCGGCCGACCAGGAAGCCGAGATATGGATGCTCAGTACGCTTCGTCAAACCGGTGTGTGGGGATCACCATGGGGCGTGATCGAAGCGCCTTCGGATTCAATTTTGCCGACGGACGTATCAAGAGTTATCCACTGAAGGCCACCAGATACCTGCGATGCGTTCGTGGAAATCCCAACTATGGAAAGAACCGTTTTCAAGACAACGGGGATGGGACGATCGCCGATCACGCCACCGGATTGATGTGGCAGACGATGGACAGTGGTCAGCCAATGGACTGGAAGGGGGCTCTTGCCTATGCCGAAGGACTCGTGCTGGGGGGCAAGGATGATTGGCGTCTTCCGAACGTGAAGGAACTCCAGTCCCTTGTCGACTACAGCAGGGCACCCGACGCCACTGTTTCCGCCAATCGTGGTGCGGCCATTGATCCACTGTTCCAACTGACAACAACCGAAAGTTGGTTCTGGTCGAGCACGACTCATATCGAAACCGGGGGAGCCTATTACGTCTGCTTCGGTCAGGCTTTATCAGCCCGAAAGATCCGAGGGAAGCAAATCAACGCTCACGGTGCCGGGGCCGTTCGCAGCGATCCCAAAGAAGGCGACCCCGGTCGCTGGCCCGATGGGCTCGGCCCGCAAGCGGACGAGATTCGCATCTTCAACTATGTGCGAGCGGTTCGTGGTGGAAACCCCATCACAGTCCGTCAAGGACCGCCACCCAAACGCGAATCGATGGTCGGAAAGCCGGGGGCCGGCATGATCCTAGCAAATCCGCTCCTCGGGCGACTCGACCGGGACGGCGATGGGGCGCTTTCAAAACAAGAGTTCGACGGACCCGGTCACCACTTCGACCGGCTCGATAAGAACAACGATGGAAAACTGAGAGGCGATGAGTTGCCAACAGGCCCCGCAAATCGACCAGGAAACAGACCCCGGCGATAGCGCACGTGGATGTTGTGGAATCCACACTCATCAGCCGATCGGCGTTAGCCGCGGTTTTCATGGGTAACCAGGGCAAACTCTCACCGGCGAATTTATCGAGCCGTTCGGATCGGTTCTTAGGAGCCCTCCATCCTGCGAGGTTGTGCAGTTTTTAGGTGCTGTGCCAGCAACGCCTTGAGAAACCCGCTCGCGCGGGAAGTCGATTTTATTACTGACGTTCTTCGAGGCGTCCTTGGCCCGAGACCTGAACCGTAGTGGACGAGCCGACGAGTCCTTCCCCACGCAAGGGACTCGTCGCCTCGTCCACTACCAAATGCTGCCTTTAATCAATCAGCATCCACAGCGGGAGGGGGCGGAAAGCGAGCGATCAGCGAGCTTTTCGGGGGAGGGCAATCCGCGCCACTTCCCATGCTCGGCCCCTCCTTCGCGTACGCCTGAACAGCGACGCTCGACCTCCCCCCAAAACTTCGTTTCGGGAGAGGTTCTCAAATGCTGAAACCCGCTAAAACGCGTCCTCGATAAACCGCACGACCTCCTGCATGTGGAGGGAAACCAACCGGGCCTCGATCGGATCTAATTGACGTGCCAGTCAATGCGACGGACTTTTCCGCCGAGGCTTTGCTTGATGAGATCTCGGCGGTTCTCTTCGTCGAGTTTCCCTTCGCCGAGAAGGTAGAAGTCGAGGATGCTCGGTACGATCGTCTGGAGCGCGCCTGTAACATCGGTGTCTGGGTTGGGAAGCCGTCTCGGGCCACCGCTCGGATCCGAGAAACTAAAGTGGTTCGCGTTGGTGAACCAAATCAAATGCTTGTCACCTTTCGGCATCAGTCGGAAGAAGTCTTTGTGCCCTTCACCTGAAATGTCTCGCGTTCCGGAGATTCCCACAAACGGCTGCGTGACGTCGGAGAAACTACTGCGTTGAAAGAAGTTGCCGTTGGCGCTTTGAGGGCTTAATGCGATCGCCAGTTTGATCCTGGGTTCGGTTAAGTCCTGCTTGATTTTGACCGGTTTGACGCCGCAGCAAGTCATCGCGGTGTAAGCACCGTAGGAGTGACCGACGATGGCGATTTGAGACAAGTCCATGCGGTCACGAAATCGCGAGTCATCGCGGTTGAGTCGTTCGGCCAAATCGATTGCGAATCGAACGTCCAACGGGCGTTGTTTCCTCGGCACCATGTCCTCGGCGCTATCGAGCAACGCGTCGCGAAAACCGAGTCGCTTGGTTCGCATCCGTTGACGAATGTTGTCGGTGTTGCTGGTCACGTGTTCCAAACAAGCAACCACGTAACCACGGGTCGCGATCTGCGATGCGAGTGCGTACATGCCGTGACGACTGCCCGCACCGCCGTGAGACACCAAGACCAAAGGTCGGGCATCGGTCTGGTCGGGAAGATGGAACGCGATCGGAACGTTGCGGTCACGTTCCTGGTCGAGATTTCGCGGCATGTCGATGACTTCCGCGTGGCTCGCCAAAGCGGTCAAGCAGACGATCGAGACAGATGCTGTGATGATGCGGAGCATAAGTGTGTCCTGTGGGTTGTCTCGCCAATCGGGGACGCTCGCTTTCGTTTGCCACGTTCTCGCTTGCTCGATTGACCGCCGTTCTGTCGAGCCTGAATACGTCGCGTGCCGCGTCCCCAACTTTGTCGATGAGAGGTCTGTAGAGAAGATGCATCGTAGCGGATTGGAAGAACGCGGCGAGCGGCAAAATGTACCTTCCGCCGGCGTTTTGTTTTGAGTAGCGGCCAACCGCATCAACATCGGCCCGGTTGTTCATGACATCCATAGACCTGCATCGCTCTTCAAACAAACCATGTATCGCCAGCGCGGGCTTCGGTAGTGCGGCATTTCGAATCGCTAGGCCAGCTTTTAGGTTGATTTGCATTGCCGAACAATGCGATCCAGGTATCGTTTGGGAAGGTCGATTTCCGAGTGCAGATTCCTGTTTGGGTCAAACGTTCCGACTCGAAATCAGCTCGCGGAAACTCGAAGGTCGCGAGGCGTGAGAAGAGAGCCGCGCGATTGAGAATCCGTACACCCTGTCTCCCGCTGACGGCATCTTGTTTCAACGCTGAGAGTTGATCGAAACGGAAGCGTCACTTGAGTTGCCGTTTTCAGATGAGCCACGTCCCCCAACGAAGTGAAGGTGACCTGATGAACAACAAATGTGTGAACGCAATCTCTCTCGCGGCGTTGATCGTGTTTGGGGGAGTTGCGTGTGTGGGGCGCGTGCATGCCGAGGATAGCGCGGACGAACAGAATTCTGACGCGGACAAGATCGTCTTGGATCTGTCGGGAGCGTGGGAGATGGAGGGCGTTCTGCCAGGCGAAGGCGAAAAGAAACTCTTTCATAAACTGCATCCAGATTGCGGTCCGGCGAACGTCCCCGGCGATGTCTACACGGATTTGTGGCGAGTCGGCCGGATTGACGATCCGCACGTGGGTCGAAACGGGCAACGGGCCAAATGGGTGATGGACTACGAATGGTGGTACTTCAAGACCTTCAAGGTTCCACCGGAAATGAAGGGCAAACAAATTCGTTTGATGTTCGATGGAATCGACTATGAGTGCGACGTTTGGCTCAACGGCGAATCGCTCGGTTCGCACGAGGGGGCCTACTCGCGGTTCGATTTTGATGTGTCGGAACTCGTGAACTACAACAGCAAACGTGACCGAACGGAAAACAATCTGCTCGCGATCAGGTTGCCGCCTCCGCCGCGAACGTTTGCTCTTGTTTGCGGACGCAAGTATCGATGGCATGGTGATTATGGAAACAACGTCACACCGTTTGGGATCTGGCGTCCGGTTCGATTGGAGGCGACCGGCCCGGTCACGATCGAAGACATCTACGTCACGTCCGATTTGCAATCCGGTGATGCGGCCGATGTGAATGTGCAGGTGACCGTGCGAAACGATTCTTATCGAACCCGCGAATTGACGTTCGACATGTCGGTTCAAGGGGACAATTTTTCGTCTAGCCCAGTCACAACATTAATTGTGCGAGACGCCGAACCGGGGGAAAACGTTTTCACGATTCCACTGCGTGTCGAGGATGCCCAACTTTGGACAACCTGGGATCTCGGTGATCAAAATCTGTATCGTGCGGAAGTCACCGTTCATGATGGCTCATCGTTTCAAGACCGCGAGACTCAGTCGTTTGCGATCCGCGATTTGCAGATGGAAATGAACCCGGGATGGACACCCGAGGAAGTGGAGTTTCCGTGGACCGTGATGCTCAATGGGAACCGTCACTACATGCGGAGTGCGTGTTGGGGCGGCCCGCCGGACATGTTCACCGGCCGAGCGACTGAGTCGATGTATCGCGAATACATTCGTTTGGCCAAAGAGGCCAACATTAACAACTTGCGTATCTTTTGTTGGCATCCGCCGGAGACGGAGTTGTTTTACCGGCTATGTGATGAGGCAGGTATTACGGTTTGGCAGGACTTCAGCCTGAGTCACTATCTCTACCCACGTGATCGTGAAACGATTCAAAAAATCTTTGACGAAAGCATCGATATCGTTAAGCAGATCCGCAACAACCCGTGCGTGATTTTTCTTAGCGGTGGTGAAGAGATTCTCTACACCAACTCGGACGACGATTCGGATTTCTTTTTGCAACTGATTACGGAACTCGAACGTGCCGTGGCGCCGTACCACTCCGTCCAGTGGATCCCAACGTGTCCGTTGAGTTGGCCGAATGTGCAGAAGGAATTCAAGCCGCGCGATTCCATCCACGCTCACGCACCGCACTATGGCGCGGGGTTGGTGATGCTCGAGGAATACTACAGCAGCCTTGAATACGCGTTTGTTCCGGAATTGGCGATCACGTCGTGCCCGAGCCCTGAGAGTATTCGCAAGTTCATCCCGGAGAAAGAAGTTTGGCCGCCCGGGCCGAGTTGGGGTTATCACTGGGCCGATCTCGATATCCTTCGCATCCATAACTACGAAGTCTTCGGTGACCAACTGACCGAAGGTTTTGATCAGTTTGTTGAGGCAACTCAGATCGCCCAAGGTGTGTACTTCCAGTATTCCGGAGAACACTTCCGCCGGATGAAACCGAAGAACAGCGGCGTATCGTTTTGCCACTTGATGCTGCACACGCCCGACATGAAATGGGCGATCGTCGACTTCTATCTGCAGCCGAAAAAATCGTTTGAGTATGTCAAACGAACTTTCCAACCGGTTCTGGTTTCGATGCAATACGACAAGCGAAGGTGGAATCCCGGTGAAACGTTCGAGGGGCAGATTTGGGTGGTTAACGATCTCTTCGAAGACTACCCCAATTGCACCGTGTCGGTCCGCTTCCTCGATGACCAAAATCGCGAGTTCCACCAGACGACTCGGCGGATCGGAGACGTTGGTGCCGACAGCGCGAAATCATTCGCCGCGGTGAAGGTACCCGTTCCCGGAAAACGTGGAGATAAGTTCTACGTTGAGATGCAACTGCAGGATGGCGATGGAAATATTATCTCGGAGAACGAGTATTTCCTTCTCGTTGACGATCAACAGGAAGCAAAGAAAATGCTCGAAGCGATGGGGATTGAAGCACGCGACCGGAAGAGCAACGGCGGAGAGACGATCCGTTACTTCCAAGAGCTTATGGGCGACCGGTTCATGCCCGCCAAACTCATCGAAGACTTCCGGTAGTGGATTGCTACAGCCAAACATGAGAGTTGAGGCCGTTGCGAAAGTCGCCAACAGGATGTTGATTTACTAGCCCGCCGCGCAAGCAAGGGATCACGGGCGACCACTCGCTCGCCGGTTTGTCGCTTTAATCAAGAGTCAACCTGTTTTCGTTTAACCGGTAGCCGTAGGCGACGTGCAGTGGCAAGTAGGTCGCCTACGGCTGCCCGTTAAACGCAATACCGTTCAATTTTCGTTTAACCCGTGCCCCAAGGGTAGGTTGTGTTCCGTCAAGCGTCGCCTACGGCTACCGGTTAAACGAAAACGCCACAACCCGGTGCTTCATTGAACGGTATTGCCGTTAAACGATTGAATCAGCAACCCGCCAAGACTCTCTGTGATGCAAGAGGCCTATCGAAACTCTTGGCGAGTTTCGCTACCCAGGGATTTCGCTACACAGAGATTTCGCTGCTCCGGATCGCTAGGGGGACAATCGTTCGATCTTCCATGGGGTTCCCGGTGGTTGGTCCAGGTCGCGTCGGTAGACGATTCGGTCGTGCAAGCGACTGGTCCTGCCTTGCCAGAACTCCATTTCGGTTGGTGTCACGGCGAAGCCTCCCCAGTTGTCGGGAAGGGGGATCGTGGTTTCGTCTGGGAACTGTTCAGCGAGCTTCTCGAATCGAGCCTCCAGTACCTCACGGGACTCGATCACCGATGATTGTGTGCTCGCGTGAGCGCCGAGTTGGCTGGCTCTCGGCCGCGAATGAAAATAGCGTTCCGAGCGTTCTCTCGCGATTCGCTCGGCACGTCCCGAGATCATCACTTGACGCTGCAGGTGCGGCCAAAAGAAGCACAGGCTTACCATCGGGTTGACGTCGATCTGTTGGCTTTTGACCGAGTCGTAATTGGTAAAGAACACGAACTGTTCTTCTTCGACGCCTTTGAGCAAGACGATCCGGCTGGACACATGACCTTCCGGGGTAGAGGTGGACAAGGTCATTGCGTTGGGTTCGAACCACTCGGGGATTCCTGAGGGCGATCCTTCGTCGGCATCACCCGCCTGAGCGTCGGTGTCGAAGGTGGCTCGATGCCCTGCGGCCTCATTGAACCAGTGGTGAAACTGAACCAACGGGTCCGAGGCAACGTCTTTCTCTAAGAGGCCACCGAGTGTGTAGTTACGCCGCATTTGATCCACGCGGCCGACCGGCGCTGTCACATTGGTGTCGGGGGAGCCCGGCGTTGCGTCGGTTCGCGAGTTTGAAACGTCTCCTGAATTTGAATTCATCGCTATGCACATTGAAGGGGGAAAGCCCTTTCAGGCTGAAATAAAGCGGGTTTGGCGCGCCGCTTGCCATATAGGAATGGGTTCTCGTCAGTCTGCCAAGGTGGCATGCCTCCCAACGCCTGTGGGCGTACTGTTCGGCGATCCATCGGTGATGTGCAAACGAAGACAGCCGGTGACGCCAGTGTGTGTTTCCGCGGTTTCTTTAGAACAACGTATCTCGTCAACCGCGTCTCAATTTGGAAAGTTGTAATGCGAAATTCTCAAGTGGGCGATCTTTTGGTGGCGTCCACCAATGTCGATGGCACAATCTTGAATCGTGGCGTGTGCTTGCTCGTTTACGAGGATGATCAAACAGCGATCGGATTGATGCTGAATCGTCCACTGCAGCTCGCGATTCCCGTTGGCGTCGACGATCCCTCCGCGGTCGCCGGTCCCGCGATGGGTGCGCCGGAGCCCCATAGCGGTATGACGCCCATTAGCGAGGCTGCGTCAAACCGGCTCGCCGGTGTCTTTGGCGAAGGGGGCGAACAGGTTGGGGGCGCACAGGTCGATGGTGAGGAGACGGTTGATGCCTACGATGTCGAACCTACCGATGCCGAATCAACCGATGCACATGATCAAACACCAGCGGACGGAAATATCCCGGCGCAGGCACACCTTGCCCTGATCGGTTCGGGCGAGGAAACCGACGCGGACAAACTGCTCGTCGGCAAAGCGCTGCACTTCGGTGGGCCATTGTCGGGGCCGATTGTGGCTGTTCACGGATCGCGTGAATTCGGTGAAGCCGAGGCGGGTGAAGGCATCTACGTCGCCGCGCATCGGGATCATCTCGAGGCATTGATACAATCTGGACAACCGATTCCTTATCGGCTGATCATCGGCCACTTGGGGTGGACGCAGGAGCAGCTCTGCGAAGAGATCGCCGCTGGGGTGTGGCACCGGATCCCCGCCACCGCCGATATCCTGTCGACGGCTGACGAATGGCTATGGCCAAAACTCATCCGTTCGGCGACCGCAAGCAGCGTTTCGCGTTGGTTAGGCGTTCCGCACGTTGCCGACGCCCACCAACTGAACTAAGATCGACGTCGATTTCCCGCTGTCCACTCATTTGCACAAAGTCTCACGTGTCCGATCGTCCGCTCTCTGGTTTTACCTCGAAACAGCAACGCGGCGGTGACGACGAGTTGGACAAGCCGTTTCGAATCCAAAAGAAGCGGCTCGGCGAAATCAAGTACGTTCGTGACGACAACGAATTCGGTTTCATCCAAGCCGAGGATTTCCGCGAGGACGTATTCTTTCACAAGATGGCGTGGGAAGCGGACCCGCGAGTGTTGCCGCAGCCTCTGATGTACGTCGAATTCGAACTCGACGACGAGCATTACGAGAAGACGAAAAAGCTGCGTGCGAAAGTGGTCCGGCCGACCGAACGGCCAGCGGGCAGGAAATTGAAAGCGAGCGATTCGCCTTACGAGATCGTTTTCCACCATCCACGCGCCCGTCGCAAACGTCCGACGTGGCGTGACGACAAATAGCCTGCCGTTGGTTTGGCAGGTGGCCTAGTCCTTCATGTCAACTTGATTTTCGGGTAGTGGACGAGGCGACGAGTCCTTGATGCGCTAGAAACGCAAGGGGATTCCTTGCGTCATCCACTACGATTCCACCCGAAAGCCACGCTGCAGTGGAATGCTAGTGAGTGGTTTGCGGGTTACTTGAACTCTTCTTCGAACGCCTCAAAATCGTCTACCTGCTCGACTGCGTCGCTTCCGAACTCGGCGACTTCCTCGAACGCCTGCGGGTCTTCGATCGCTCCTTCGTCGTCGGGCATCTCCTCGCTGAGCATCATTTCGTCATCCGCTGCCGGAGCGACATTGGCCTTGTTGCCGCGGTTGCTCATCACGTGCGCGACGACAACAGAAAGGATGACGCCGACCAAGAACACGACCCAGCAGATGAAATAGAGCATGAGGAAAAAGCGGTGAGGGAGAGGGGAGTCGGAAAGCTGCAGGAGACATACTAATCTAATCCCCGAATCACGCTGCGACAAATTGGCTCGGTAGCAAACTCCCCTCGTCCAAGGTACAACTCACGCTCCCCGCTTCGCTCTCCAGGTCCCCGCATGTCATCCAAATTCAACTACAAGCCGGGCGATTGGGTGATTTACACGAAGCAAAAGAGCAGCACGAGTCCCGGGCCGCGCGCCGAAAACGTTCACGCGGCGTCAAAGGGCAACCTCTACCGGTACACGGTCGAAAAGTACTGGATCATCGATTCGGTCGGGGACAATGGAACGTTGGTGCTCCGCACGCGTCGTGGCAAACGGCATGAAGTCTCCGCCGACGATCTGAATCTCCGCAAAGCTCGGATCTGGGAACGGTGGATTCACAGCAGCCGTTTTCAACTGATCGGTGATGCTTCTGAACCGGACGGCGACGATCCCCCCCACGACGAACTTGACAGCGTTTCAAGCAACGGAAACGACATCGATGGCCCCCGCGCGTAGGAAACCGCCCACCTCAGTTGCGGCATTGGATGTGATCTACGAAGACAATCATTTGCTCGTGGTCAACAAACCGGCGGGGCTCGCCACGATGGGGGATGCCGGGCGCACGACGCTGCACTCGGTCGCGGCGGCCTACCTGAAGGAAAAGTATCAGAAGCCGCACGGCGTCTACGTGGGAATCGTCAGCCGGTTGGACTCATTCACGTCCGGTGTGATCGTGTTAGCTCGGACCAGCAAGGCGGCCGCTCGGCTGAACACGCAGTTCGCCCAACACGCCAAGTCACTCGAATCCGAGAGCCGGCAACAGCATCCGGCGGTCAAGCAAATTCGAAAGACTTACCTCGCGGTGGCTCGCCCGGAACCCAATCCCGCCGCGCCGCTCGACGAGGGTGGTCGGTTGGATGATTTCGTCTACAAAGACGACCGTGCCCACCGAATGCGAACTCACCGCACAAAACGCGACGACGCTAAACCCGCGTCGTTGTTGTACCAGACGTTGCACCGGACCGATGAGTGGAACGTTTTTGCGGTCGCACCACTGACCGGACGCAAGCATCAAATCCGGGTTCAGTTTGCTGCCCGCGGTTGGCCCCTGTTGGGTGATCGCAAATACGGCAGCCAATCGGACTGGCCGTCGGGGATCGCGCTTCACAGTTATCGACTAACGATCGAGCACCCGACGAAACGCGAGTTGATGACGTTCCAATGTCCGCCACCGCCGTCGTGGAATAACGTCCGTTCAAAAGCATGGACATCGGGATTGAGCGATCTGAGTTGGGAGTGAAGATGGTGGGGGCCGATCAGCCCGTGTCGAACAATCATCCTCGATTGCCCATCCACACATCACAACCAATCCTCCGCGGCGTTCGCTGACACGTCAAGCGTTTTTCCGGCTACTTCGTTGCGGCCGCTTTCAGTTCGCTTCGCAGGAACATCAGGGCGGCTTTGGCGATCCGTGGATGGACGATGCTAGGGTGGCCACCGATTCGTTTGTGCTGCGATGCGACGTTCCCTTGAGGATCGCAAACATGGATCGTCAGAGGTGAGGCCGGCAGTACGGAGCCCTCGTGAATCGTGAGGTCCGGGTAGGCGTCGACCATCACGATCCAATCTGCGTGGAATCGTTTGCGGACGACTTGCAGGCACGCGTTGTATCGCTCGGCAAAATCATCCGCATCATCGGATGCAGGCGGGATCGGCTCGCGGGCGAAACGTGACAACTCGCCGACGTTGGCGAGGGAGAGTCCACCGGCAATCACAGGCGAATCCCCCAACGCTGCGAGCCAGTCGCCGAGCGGTGCCGCGTTGCCCAGTTCGATTACCACCAACCGTTGTTCTCGCTCTCGCAAGATCGCTTCCACCGCGTGTTGTTGTTCGAACGTTTCTCCGTCACCGAAGTAGAGATCACCGACGCGATCGAGAATCTCTTTTCGCGTCGACGCGATCATCTCTTCACACTGCGCGACCGTTTCGCCCATCGCGCTGATGCGCAGAGAGATCGTTGCGGAGCTGACGGTGATGCCGACTCGTGGTTGCCGTTCTCGATCGATCATGTCACCGAGTCGTTCTTCCATGTCGCTCTCGCCGACACCAAAGAATTTCATCACGCTGTGACGGATGTGACGACCGGCGTGATTGAGCGACAGGATTGCCGGTGCGACGGACGCGTCGAACATGGTTTTCATTTCATCGGGCACACCGGGTAACGCAAAAATCCGCGACTCGGTTCCGTCTTCGCGTGGCGAGGGTGCGTCGACTCCCGGTGCGGTTCCCTGCGGGTTGGGAATCGCCGAGGCACCGAGTGGGAACATCGCTTGGGATCGGTTCCGCTGTGGCATTTCGCGTCCACGAACCGCGAACATCGATTCGATATGTTTCAGCGAGGCCTCGTCGAGTTGCAGCGGTCGGCCGAGTGCCTCGGCAATCGCTTCACGAGTCAGGTCGTCACGGGTCGGGCCGAGACCGCCGGTGGCCACGACGATGTCCGCTCGGCGTACCGCGATTCGAAACGCGTCGGTATTATGCGAGAGGGTATCGCCCACCGTGCTGTGGAAATGAACGTCGACGCCTAACTCGGCGAGCCGGCGGCTCAGCCATGCCGTGTTGGTATCGATACGAGCGCCGCTAATCATTTCATCACCAATGGCAATTATTTCGGCATTCAGGTGAGGCATGTGAAATCACGTGGGTTAGAAAAATGCCCGGCGGGGCGACAAGTCAGCCTGTGCAGCTTACCCTTTACGCCTCGCTGCCGAACAGGTCGGAGGCGGGAACCGTTTCTACGTCAACCAATTCATCCATGCCATCTGCTTCACCCTCAAATCGGTCGCTGGCCCGTTGGACACTGGGTTACTGCACGAACATCCATCCCGGTATCGAAGTTGACGCGATCTGTCAAAACTTACAATCCGTTTCCGCCGAGGTGGCCGAGCGTCGCCAGGAAGCAACCGGCCCACTCGGCGTCGGGCTGTGGATCCCGCATGTCGCGTCGGTCGCGCTGCGTCGTCACGGCATGCCACCGCTCGTGGACGCGATCAACGGCAACAAACTCCTCGCCTACACGATCAACGGCTTCCCCTACGACAACTTTCACGGTGAACGTGTCAAGCATGCGGTCTATCAACCGCCGTGGTGGAGCGATGACCGCGTCGCGTACACGAGAGATCTCGCAAAGATTCTCGGTGAGCTGTTGCCCGCGGGAGAGGAGACAGGCACGATCAGCACATTGCCGCTGGGTTGGCCACGGCAAGTCGACGAGGTCGAATCCTCCGACTCCGAGACCGTGTGGCGCGATGTCACCGAAGACGAACTGCATCACGCAGGCACCAACTTCCGAAGGCTCGCAGAAGACCTGCGGATGCTCGAAAACCGAACCGGCAAACGGATCGTGGTCGCGATCGAACCCGAACCGGGCTGCCTCCTCGATTCGCCCGAGCAACTCGTCGAGTGGTTCCAAAAACAACTGCCCGACCCGACGCACCGACGATACATCGGCGTTTGCCACGATGTCTGCCATTCGGCGGTGATGATGGAAGACCAACGCGAGACCCTGCGGCGATATGCCGAGGCGGGGATCGTTCTCGGAAAGGTCCAAATCAGCAGCGCGATTGTCGCCGATTGGAAATCGGTCGAACCTTCCGATCACGCGGCTGTTCTAGAACAGTTGCGATCGTTCGCCGAAGACCGCTATCTGCATCAAACGGGACGGCGAACCGCGGACGGACGATTCGTGTTGTCGGATGACTTGCCTGAACTGCTCGACCAAACGACCGCGCCGGTGAGCGATCAACGATGGGTGATCCATTTTCACGTTCCTGTGTTCCTCGAGAGTTTCGGGCTGCTGAAGACGACCCGCGACGAGATCGCGGACGCGCTCGACGCGGTCAAGGAGCTGTCGTCGACCGAAGGCGGCGCGAACCAGCCGCCGCTCGAATTCACCGGCCACCTCGAGGTGGAAACGTATGCTTGGTCCGTTTTGCCCGACGCCGAACGCACCGGGGTGTTGGCGATTGATGATTCGCTCACCCGTGATCAAGCCATGGCGAGAGACATCGCCTACGAACTCGACTACGTCGAAACCTTATTGAAGTGATCCGGCGAGCGATCTTCCCCACTCTTCAGCCTCTTTCTTAATCACTCCCATGACCTCTTTCATCTCTCTCGGTGTCAATGTTGATCATGTCGCAACCGTACGTCAGGCTCGCCGGACAACCGAACCAGATCCGGTGATCGCGGCCGCCCTTGCCGAACAGGGAGGTGCCAACGGGATCACGTTTCACCTGCGAGAGGATCGCCGACACATACAGGACCGTGACGTCGAACTGTTCATGAAAACGGTTCAGGTCAGTACCAATTTTGAGTTGGCGTGTGCCGATGACGTGCTCAACATTTGTTGTCGTCTGAAACCGGATTGGGCGTTGCTCGTTCCCGAGAGTCGCCAAGAGGTGACGACCGAAGGCGGTCTCGATGTGGCCTCGGACAGCGGACGGATTCGTGACGCCGTCCAACGAATCACCGACGCGGGGATCCAAACGAGCCTCTTCCTTGATCCCGATCCGCGTCAGATCGATGCCGCCGCGAAACTCGGTGTCGACGCCGTTGAACTGCACACCGGTCCCTACGCGGTCGCAACTCGCGAGAACGTGTCTGCGGAACTCGAGCGACTGCGCACCGTTGGCGAACAAGTCACGCAGGCCGGCATGCGTCTGCACGCCGGCCATGGGCTTACCTACGCGAACGTTCAACCCGTCGCCGCGATCGCCGGGATGTGTGAACTCAACATCGGTCACAGCATCGTCAGCCGAGCGGTCATGGTCGGGATGAAAGAAGCGGTTGCCGAAATGCGGCGTTTGCTCGATTCAGCCTTACTCCTGAATCTCCACAAATGAAATCCCGAACGCCTGTAGGCAGACGAGATAAAGCAGATACAGCACCGGAATCAGCAGCAACACCAACACCGTTGCGACCATCAGTCCGAACGCCAGGCTAGTCGCCATCGGAATCAGCAGTTGGGCTTGGAATGACTTTTCGGTCAGCAGCGGAACCAAGCCCGCGATCGTTGTCAAGCTCGTCAACATGATCGGTCGAAAACGACGTTGCCCCGATTCGAGCAAAGCCTGCAGTGGCGGTTCGCCAGCCCGGACCCGGGAATTGATGAAGTCGATCAGCACGATCGAGTCGTTCACCACCACCCCGGCCAACGCGACCAATCCGAACATGCTGAAAAGGGTCAGTGGTAATCCTAATACCGCGTGTCCCCAAACTGCACCGATCATTCCGAACGGGACGATGGCCAAAATCAACAACGGTTGTGCGTAGCTGCGGAACTGCAGCACGAGCAGAACGAACATGCAAACGATCGCGACCACAAAGCCGATCAACAGGCTGCCGACCGATTCACGGCTTTGTTCCTGCTGACCTTCCCACCGGATCGAAACGTTGGGGTACATGCGAGAAAACTCAGGCAGGTAGTCGCGTTTCAATTCGGAAATGATCGTGTCGGCGTTGGCGGTCGTTTCATCGAGGTCGGCCGAGATCGTGACACTGCGTTGTTGGTCGACGCGGTTGATTTCCGAGAAACCTCGCTCTAAATCAATCTCGGCGAGTTCACCGATCGGCCGCATCGTTCCGCTGTTGTCACTGACGCGGATCTCGCGGAAATTCACGAGCGAGGCACGTTCGTCTTCGGGATAACGCACCATCAATTTCACCTCGTGCCGGCCGCGTTGCAAACGCATCACTTCGGCACCGTAGTAGGTGTTACGAACCGTTTGTCCGAGGTCCGTTGGTGTTACACCGGTCGACAGGGCGCTGTCTTTGACGCGGAATTGAAACTCCCACTTGCCCGGCGTGTTGTCGTCGGAGATGTCATAGACGCCGGCGAATTTTTCGACGCGTTTCTTCATCGTCTCGGTCGCTTCGAGCAGTTCGTCAATGTCCTCGCTCGAGGCGAGCAATTTGAACTCAATCGGCTTGCCACCCGGACCGGTGCCGACGCTTCCGAATGTGATTCTTTCGATCCCCGGTATCTCGCCGACTCTGCGACGCCACCTGTTGATTAACTCGTCACTGTGGACGTTTCGTATTTCGGTGTCGTGCAGTTCCGCAAAGATCTGACCGGCGTTGCTGCCGCTGTTGTTTTGTCCGCCCATCGGCCCCTGTGTGTTGGTGATCGCACCGACTTCACGATAGGCCAATCGAACCGGACCGACGTACTTTCCTTGTCCCGGGGTGTAGATTGCTTCGATCGGACGGCGTTCCTTGGCCGCGCGTTCTTCAGCGATTTCGCGGCTGACTTCCGCCAACGCAATTTCCATCCGCCGTGTCGCGGCATCGGTCGCACCGGCGGGGGTTCCGTTGGGAAAAACCACCGTCGCCTGCAGGTAGTTGTTGTCCGTCTTGGGAAACAAAACCGTCTGCACCACACCACCGCGGATCATCCCAAACGTCCCGACCAACATTCCGAACGCGACCGCGATCGGCAACACCGGGTTCCGCAAGCAGAAGTGCAGCGTCGGCACGTAGATATTCTCCGCAAACCATTCCATCGCGTCGCTCGCGTGGGAATTGATCCACAGCAACAGCAGCATGAACGGACGCAGGGGATAGGTAATAATCGCGGCAAAGCGAAAGAATCCGGCATGCGAATGAGCCAAGTGACATGGCAGAACAAACGTGCTTTCCCACAACGAAATGATCAGCATTGCGATCACCGCAAAAGGGATCACCGCCATGAATTTGCCCATCACACCGGACACAAAGAACATCGGCGAGAATGCGATCACGGTCGTTGCGATCGATGCGGTCACACTCGGCAACACCTCCGTCGCACCGTCCACCGCCGAATCCATCAACGTCTTGCCCATCTGTCGGTGAGCGTAAATGTTTTCGCCGATCACAATCGCGTCGTCGACAACGATCCCGAGTGCGATCAAAAACGAGAACAGGGACAGCATGTTCAGAGTCTGATCACCGTACGCGAGCGCAGCCCCCGCACCCATGATCGAAATCGGAATCCCCAACGCCACCCAAAACGCCAGACGTACTTCGAGAAAGAACGCCAGCACCAGGAACACGAGGCACAAACC
>NZ_ANOH01000368.1 GCF_000346505.1 Aporhodopirellula sallentina SM41 | reverse complement strand
CTAAGACGTTTCCAAACGAAGCATTCCGGTTTCTCGAAGTCTACTACGCTGAAGGAAAGCATACCAAAAGGCTACTAGGGACACTCCTTGAGGACTGGAAGGATTTCCTCGAAGCCGCGGCCGAATGCGAGAATCCAGTTCCTCACATAAAACAGATTCTAAACGTAGCGTCAGATGAAACACTCACAGCGCTGCGGCATCCTTGTGCGTTCACGCAATTGATTGAGGGATCCGCTCCAAATATCTTTGATCTCCCTAAACTTGCCGAACGACTTCCATCGTTGGCGGAAAGTGGATTGCTAATCGGTGACATCAGCTTTCCAAACCTTTCCGTCGAAGAACGCTCCGCAGCAATCGAACGCGTGGCTGAGCATGCGATCTGGAAATTGACACCGAAGAACGTCGACACGATTCTTGCGTGGCACGGAGTGGAAGATAAGGCGGCCCATTCCAAGATGTTCCTCAGCTTGAAAAACGCTCCGTCGCCCGTCTTCGACCATGTTGAGGGGCGTATCAACGATTTTGTTGACAATTGCTTTCTGAAGGCGGACTGGACCGTCTCCGAACCGCAAGAGGGCGTCGAGAACTTGCTGTCAACACAGGATCTTGAAGAGAATCTCGGAGAACGGGTAATCAAGAGACAGCAGACACGGGTCATGTTTTTGCATGTGCCGACGCGCTATTGGCCGACGATTATCGCGGAAAGAAAATTCATTATCGGCTGGCAAAATTTTGAAGAACTCTTTGCCGAGACGGACGATTCTGCGCACCTCGTTCCAATCTTCCGATCGCCCGATGTCGTCTTCGAGTTAGCGGAAGACCGGAAGGAAATCAGACCGGAACTTTTCGATTTCCTCGTCGATTTCGATGAGATGGATTTGGAGAGCTACAAGATTCTCATTGGTCCCGATTTGGGAAAGGTCGCCGAGTTACCAACCGCGATTGAGAACGACAAAAGGCTCCATCTGATCCGGTTAGGAATGATCGAACTGAACCAGGAAGCATACGATTGGTTAGAAGGGAATCCTACGCTTCGCGTGGCGCTGATCGAAAAAGAATTCTCTACCTTTCAAGAAAATGAACAGGACTGGACATTGCAGGAGGAGGAAGTCGCTGGACTCCTCAAGTCAACAATTCCGCAGGACGCAAAGAGGAATTTGCTTTTGGATATTGGAACGATCGAGTGCGGAGACGACGAGACGCTACAGAAGGAAGTTGTTCAGATACTCGCCAGCCTTGAAACGGTGATTGGCGAATTCAACCAGGATTTCGTGGAACGGGTTATCAAGGTCGTTCCAAAATGCGATGCAGCCAAACTCCTCGCCCGGATGATTCCAATGTGGAACGAAGTACGCGTGATGAGCAATCTTGAAACAATTGGTACACCCTACAAAGAAATTGCTGAATATGGAAAGAAGCCGCTAATCCCAGAAAGCGACATCAACCTGGCTCTGGCGAATACGTTGCATCAAACGGGATATATCTCAAGCTTCAAAAAAGAAAAGAAGGGAATCCGGATCTATACGAAAGGCAAGAATCCTTCCGAGGCTGCTAGTTGACCTCGCGCGATAGAGAGCAGAAGGGGGCAGGGCCAATACTGTTTATAGTTGCGAATAGTTCACGCGGCTAGGAAAATGGGACGGGGGTCGTTTTCGCGGGTCCAATGCCTGCCACGTGGTTGGCACGGAGCATACAAAAGACGACAAACGGAGATACGTTTTCGTGTGGTTCGCGTATTTCGTGGTTAGCAACCGGCTGCGCCCGTGAAGTGCTCGAGACCTAATCGGCCAGTCGCCGTTCGACCTTTCCTCGCTTCTCTCGACCCTCCTGCCAGGAGAGTGAAGAAGGAGTGGGGCAAATTTGGTGGAACGTGGGGCGTGCTTTGGTTGTTGCTTACCGTGCCCATTTTGGCCTCAGGATTCCGGAGGACTACGCAAAGATTCGTGTCGATCAGTGGAGAGGAGTGTTCCCTCCAAAAAGAACACTCATCAATTCCCAACGGTAGGCCGGACCAAGCGCAGCGACGTTCCGGCAGTGCGCTACGATCACCCCATTTCGTGGCCGGACGGTCGACCGCAAAGGAAAACACCCGGAGAAGTACTTTCGTGTCGTTCGCGTATTTCGTGGTAAACAACCGCCAGAGTCCACAGCAAGACCGAGACCAAACCGGCCAATCACCGTTCGACCTCCGCTCGACCATTCTGCCTGGAGGGTGAAGGTGCGCGCCGTCTCCGTTCTTGTCTGAGGTCTCGGCAGGACCGCGCAACAATTCGTGTTGATCAGGGGAGAGGAGCGTTCCTGCTGGTGAGGACACTGATCTTCGCTCATCGCACACGAATGGTTCCATCGTGGCTAGATCAGAAAGCAACGAGGGCATTGCCGAGTTTTCGCATCGCTGTTGGGAACCCGGTTTTGTTGCTTGTCCGCAAAGATTCATCTTGCGACGGCGACTCGTTCCACCGCGGCTGGTATGCTTTCGGTACGCTGGAATGACGTCGCCCTCATTGTTTCCCGTCGGTCAGGAATGCCGGCGTTTCAGGCACGGCCGTCGCGTTTCCCTCGATCCTCGCACGATAGCACGTTGCAAAGGCCTTCTCATGTTCTCTCGTCCTTTCATTGCTGCCGCGTGGTTGCCGTTGCTGCTATCCATCGCAGCCACAACGGCCAGCGCCCAATCGAATGATGGTTCAGTCCTGCCGTTCCCTCCCGTGCCATCGGCCAGCCACGCTGGGGAAACCATTCTCGAATCGGAAATGCAGTGGCGGGAACAACCGCAACGCCTCCCCGACGACGCGCCCAACATTCTGATTGTCTTGATTGATGATGTTGGATTCGGGCAGACCGACACCTTCGGCGGCGAAATCCACACCCCGACGCTGTCGCGACTTGCGCAGGAAGGTGTCAGCTACAACCGTTTTCACACCACTTCCATTTGCTCCCCGACTCGAGCGGCGTTGTTGACGGGACGCAATCATCATCGGGTTGGCAATGGAACCATCGCTGAGCGGGCATCGGACTTCGACGGGTACACGGGAGTCATCCCCAAGTCCTCGGCGACGCTGCCTGAGGTCTTGCACTACTACGGATACAAGTCGGCCGCATTCGGCAAGTGGCACAACACTCCCGCCAATCAAACCACGGCGATGGGCCCGTTTGATCGCTGGCCGACGGGACACGGGTTCGATTACTTCTACGGGTTCCTGGCGGGAGAGACGTCGCAGTACGAGCCACGTCTGTACGAAAACCTTGATCCGATCGAGCCGCCCCAAGAGGAAGGCTATCACTTGACGGAGGACATGGTGGACAAGGCGATGGCGTGGCTGAAGCGACACCAGGCGTTCTCGCCCGACAAGCCTTTCCTGATGTACTGGGCTCCCGGGGCCGTGCACGGTCCGCATCATGTCTTTTCCGAATGGGCCGACAAGTATCAGGGCAAGTTCGACGATGGCTGGGATGCTTACCGAGAACGAGTGTTCAAGCGTCAGAAGCAGCTCGGATGGATCCCCGCGAACACCAAGCTGACTCCTCGTCCTGACACGCTGGCGGCTTGGGATCGCATCCCGGAATCACAACGAGCGTTCCAGCGCCGGTTGATGGAGGTCTTCGCGGGCTTTGCTGAACACACCGATGCTCAAGTCGGGAAACTGGTCGATGGTCTGGAGCAATTGGGAGTCCGCGAGAACACGTTGATTTTTTACATTTGGGGCGACAATGGTGCCAGCGCCGAAGGACAACAGGGCAGCATCAGCGAAGTGCTGGCCCAAAACAACATCCCGAACACGGTGGAGCAGCAAATCGTTGCTCTTGACCAGTTGGGCGGTTTGGCGGCGCTCGGGACATCCAAAACGGACAACATGTATCACGCGGGATGGGCTTGGGCGGGCGCCACGCCGCTGCAGTCAACGAAACTCGTTGCCGCCCACTTCGGCGGCACAAGAAACCCGATGGTCGTTTCGTGGCCGAAAGGGATCCAGCCCGACGATTCGCCGCGTTCCCAGTTTCATCATGTGAATGACATTGTGCCGACGGTGTACGACATCGTCGGCGTCCCAGAACCCAAAACGGTGAATGGCTATGAGCAGGACCCGATCGATGGTGTGAGCATGGCCTACTCGTTCGCAGACGCCAACGCCAAGGGCCGGAAGAAAACCCAGTACTTTGAAAACAACGCCAGCCGGGGCGTCTACCACGATGGTTGGTTTGCCTGCACGTTTGGGCCGTTCCTGCCGTGGGACACGCCGAGCACCGCTGAGCGGCTGCAGGCTTGGAACCCATCGGAGGAGAAGTGGGAGCTCTACAATTTGGAAAATGATTTCTCTCAGGCGAACGATCTCGCAGGATCCGAACCCGGACAGCTGGCCGAGATGAAGCAACTGTTTCTTGACGAAGCCAAGGAGAACAAGGTCTTGCCCATCGGCGGTGGGTTGTGGACGCGTTTTCATCCCGAGGACGTGATATCCAGTCCGTACACCTCATGGCGTTTTGACGCGACGACGCAGCGCATGCCTGAATTCACCGCGCCCGGCCTGGGCAAAAAGAGCAACGTCGTGACGATTGAATTGGACGCTGGTGCGAATGCGTCGGGAGTGCTCTACGCGCTCGGTGGCAGCTCGGGAGGCCTGACGCTGTACATGGACGAAGGCAAGCTGGTCTACGAGTACAACATGTTGCTACTGGAGAGGTACCGTGCCGAAACCAGCGAGCCACTATCGCCGGGCGAGCACACCATTGAGGTCGATACCACCCTCGCGAAGCCGGGGGCTCCGGCGACCGTCATTCTTAAAGTCGATGGGGAAGAACTTGCCCGCACGATTGTCGAGAGAACAGTGCCGCTCGCGTTCACTGCGAGCGAAACCTTCGACGTCGGAGTCGACCTAGGGGCTCCCGTGTCGCTTGACTACGCCGAACGTCGGCCGTTCGAATTTGACGGAACCATCAAACAAGTCACGGTGGTGCTGAAGTGAGTGTCGAAGCAGCCAAGCGGTTCCGAATGCTGCCACCCAACAACGCGGGTGATTGGTACGCAGGACCAAACGGCGCGATGTTCCGGCAGTTCGCAACACCAATGCCCGAAGCGACGTCACGTAGTTCCTGAACCCGAACCACATCACTTATTTGCCCCTGTCCCCTTTAGTGCTCTTCGGCATCGACAGGACCGCGTAACGATTAGTGCAGATCAGTGGCGCTGAGTGTCCCCTCCAAAAAGAACACTCATCTGCACTAATCCACACTCATCAATCTCCAACGGTAGGCCGGACCAAGCGCAGCGACGCTCCGGCAGTTCGCAACCCCAATGCCGGAGCGGCGTCACGTTGCTCCTGGATCCGGCCTACTTGGTAGCGAAGCCAAGATACGATCACCCCGTTTCGCGACCGGACGTTCGACCACAAAGGGCAACGCCCGGAAAAATACTTTCGTGTCGTTCGCGCCTTTCGTGGTAGACAACCAGCGGAGTCCGCGACGCGATCGGCCAGGGCTCAGGGAGTCGCTGCATCCCCTCCTTGAGTTGATATTCTCGGCGTTCGAGGTTTATGAGGAAGCAACGTTTTTGCTGGCAAAACGATTGGTCTTGAGCGGTTTCATCTCGTATGGATTTGTAGTCATCGGTTCTGGTACGATCGTGCTGTGAAATATCCAGGGCTGACGAGGTGCATTCATGTCTAACGAGACCCACATCCTGCCGAATGTCAGTGCGGCTGGACTCAAAGCGCTTGCCGATGCCGTGCTCGCTCCCAAAATGCACGCCAAACTCGACGATCTACTGGCACGTAATGCGGACGGCACGCTCGCTGCGGAAGAACAGAAAGAGCTGGATGCGATCATCGAGCAAATCGACGAATTGAATCTCTTGAAAGCGCGTGCCGAGTACACTCTCCGACAGCAAGATCAGCCGAACGGCCAGTGAGTCGGTATGTGCCCATTGAACTACGGCGGCGAGTTCGAGAGGCGTTTGGAAGCTGCTGTGCCTACTGCGAGACTGCAGAATCCTTGACCGTGGTTACGTTCGAGGTTGAGCACATCATTCCCATTTCGCGTGATGGACAGTCGAGCTTTGACAACCTTTGCCTCGCTTGTCCTGCGTGCAATCGTTTCAAGTCTGATCGCACTTCTGGGAAATTGCCTGATGGGACCGAGGTGCCGCTTTTCCATCCACAACGAGACAACTGGGCTGATCATTTTGACTGGACCGTTGACGGAACGGTTATTGTTGGACTGACCGATAGTGGAAAAGCGACTGTCAATTTACTCAAGATGAACCGCAACCAAGTCGTTCGTGTCCGGTCGCTTTGGGTTGCAACTGGACGACATCCACCTAATTGACATCGTCTGGTGTGCCAGGCCTTTGCGATGCGTCCGACATTGGAAATACTGCGAACTCATTTTCGCGTTTGCCCTACGCTGCGGTCCCTCGCAAACACAAACGTATGAGACGGCGATTGGTAGGCCGGACCAAACGCAGCGACGTTCCGGCAACTCGCTGTGATCACCCGGTTTCGTGGCCGAACGTTCGACCACAAACGAAATCACCCGGAGAAATACTTTCGTGTCGGCCGCGTCTTTCGTGGTAAACAACAATCAGAGTCCACAGCGGGACAGAAACCAAACCGGCCAACGACCGTTCGACCTCCCCTCGCTCCGCTCAACCCTCCTGCCTGGAGGGTGAAGGGGCCGTGGACGGCGATTTTGGGATCACGGGCTGGACGCGTTGCCCGTTCGCAACGACGTGGGAACGCCGCAGCGTGACACCCGATCGACGCAAGGTGGACGGCACCTTGCGAAGTCCCCATGAACGTTTAGTACAATGCCGTCATTGATCCTCCCTACCCGCATTGCTTCGACTAAGCGACCGCCATGACTCGATTGTTTCTCTTCACCCTACTTGCCGTCGCCTTCATTGCGTCGTTT
This sequence comes from Aporhodopirellula sallentina SM41, assembly GCF_000346505.1. Taxonomy (GTDB): domain Bacteria; phylum Planctomycetota; class Planctomycetia; order Pirellulales; family Pirellulaceae; genus Rhodopirellula; species Rhodopirellula sallentina. The sequence goes on along the minus strand of NZ_ANOH01000368.1, from coordinate 12,929 downwards.
GCTGTGTCCGCGCCGACAGGCTTGGCGAACTGGCCCGATCGCCATGGACCGACTCATGACGGTGTTGTTGCTGACGTCGATGCCGAACGTCTTCCCATCCACTGGACTGACACCGAAAACGTCGCGTGGAAGGCTCCGCTGCACGACGAGGGGCACTCTTCCCCTGTCATCGCGGAAGGAAAGATTTGGTTGACAGCGGCAACCACCGACGGCACGAAGCAATTTATCATCGCGATCGATGAGGAGACCGGCGAAATCCTGCACGATCGCTTGCTGTTCGAAAACGACGAGGTTGAGGAACTCGGCGGAGCTGTCGGATTCAACAATTACGCGGCTCCGAGTTGCGTGCTGGGGCCAGGTGTCGTTTACGCCCACTTCGGTAGCTACGGGACCGCGAAACTCGACGCGAAGACAGCCGAGGTGATTTGGCAACGGCGTGATTTACCGTGTCGGCATTATCGAGGCCCCGGCTCCTCACCCGTCCTGCATGGCAACAAATTGGTGCTGACATTCGACGGTGTTGACCAGCAATACACGACCGCACTCGATGTCGAAACGGGCAAAACCCTGTGGCGTACCGACCGGACCACCGACTACGAAGATCTTGGTGACGATGGAAAGCCACTACGCGACGGCGACATGCGCAAAGCGTACTGCACGCCCGCGATCGTCCAAGTCGGCGATCAACGGCAAATTCTTTCAGTCGGTGCTCGGGCGATGCAAAGCTACGACCTGGAGACCGGCGAAGAGCTATGGACTCTACGACACAAGAGCTACAACGCAGGCATTCGACCACTGTGGATCCCGAAAAAGAAGCTAGCCATCATCAACACCGGTTCGCGTGGCGCGCAGCTAGTCGCGGTCCAGCTCGACGAGTCCACCAAGGGAGACGTCACCGATTCGCACGTCGAGTGGGTACGCGAACGAGGCAATCCTCGCTTCGCCATGCCGATCGAGCACGATGGTCTGATCTTTCAGGTCACTGACAACGGTGTGTTGACTTGCATCGAGTTAGAAACCGGCGACGAGCTATGGAAGAAACGAATATCGGGCGACTACTTAGCTTCCCCGGTTCTCGCGAACGATCGCTTGTACTTCTTCAATCAGAGTGGGCTCGGCACGGTCGTAAAAGCACAACGTGAGCCCGAGATCATCGCGGTCAACGATGTGCCTGGAATGGGCACGACAGCATGCCCGGCTGTGTCCAACGGGGCGATCTTTGTTCGCGGCAAAGAACACCTGTATAAGATTCAAACGCATTGACCTGGTACCGCTCGACCGCTGCGTCCTAGACAAACCACCGCGGTGGAATGTCACTACGCTGGCCGGTCGGCGCGGTTGATTGGAATTGAGAGGGTACGTCGTCACACTCCAGAGCCCACGCAAGCCACCGAGTCGGTAGTCGGTAGTGGATCTTGTCAAAGATCCCTGTCCAACATCCCGAATCAACTATGCTCGTCAACGATTTTCATGCAGCAGGATCTTTAACAAGATCCACTACGGGAACGTTGAGTCGACAGGAACGATTCGTGCTCGAAGCCCAAGATCCTGGAAGCCCAAGATAAAAAATTCTTTATCTACAGCTTATCGGCGGATCAGCGGGGCGTTTTACAATTGATAGGGCGGGCGCGGATAGTGCCACCCACCAAGCGCAGCGATGTCCCTGCGGTTCGCTAGGATCACCCGTTCGTGGCGGGATCGTCGACCGCAAAGGAAATCACCCGGAGAAGTACTTTCGTGTGGTTCGCGTCTTTCGTGGTAGACAACAAACAGAATCCACAGCGGGACAGAAACCAAACCGGCCAATCACCGTTCGACCTCCGCTCGACCCTCATACCTGGAGAGTGAAGTACCTATCTCAATACCAATCAGCCGATCGGCGTTGGTCGCGGTTAAATCGACCCAACCGAGGCTAATCAAGTTGCCGATTCGTAGGCCGGACCAAGCGCAGCGACGTTCCGGCAATTCGCTACGATCACCCCATTTCGTGGCGAGACGTTCGACCACAGAGGAAATCCCTCGGAGAAGTACTTTTGTGTCGTTCGCGTTTCTCGTGGTAGACAACAAGCAGAGTCCGCAGCGGGACCGAGACCAAACCGGCCAGTCGCCGTTCGACCTCCCCTCGCTTCGCTCGACCCTCCTGCCTGAAGGGTGAAGTGGATGGAGATTTTGGCATCACGGACTGGATGCGTTGCCCGCTTGCAACGACGTGGCAACCTTCCGGCGTGACACCTGCCGGAGGACTTCGCCCTTGAAGTAAGAGCCGGCTCTGCGGTCGAGCAGACCCGCTATCGGCATCGCTTCTCCCCACACTTCTCTACTGCAGGTGCGCATATGGACAACCTCTTCGGACGCTCCGCCAAGGGCCGCCAACCCTCTCGTCAAAAATCATCAAGCTCTGCGAAAAAAGCTCGCAAACGCACTCAGCGACGTTTGAAGTCCGAGACACTGGAAACACGCCAGCTACTCGCTGCCAATATCTTTCACAACGACGCGATACCTGAAACGCCCAACGACGACGGTATCGCTTCACTTGTTGACACACTCACCTCGCTCGATCGCGTGAACCAACGATTCCACAGCGACGGTCCACAACAACACGGCCCAAGGCGATTGCCGGACATCGTCGATGAAGTCGACTTGCCCGATAGCGGGACGGAAGACCCGTCCACCGATGTGCCCACGGATACATCCTTGGAAGGCCTGCCGACCGAATACCGATCGATTGACGGGTCGGCCAACAATCTCGAAAACACAGAACTTGGTACCCCCGGTACCCAACTGACCCGGGTTGCTGACAGCGACTACGCCGACGGAATTTCCGAGCCGGCCGGGGAAGATCGCCCAAGCGCACGCGAGATCAGCAACGTGTTGGCAACCGACGAAGAACTGATCAGCGACCGTGACTTGTCCGCGTTCGTCTACGTGTGGGGGCAATTCATCGACCACGACATCTCTCGCACGCCCTCGGGCGAGGAGTCGTTCGACATCGAAGTTCCGCTTGGCGACGAGTACTTCGATCCGTTCGGGACGGGCACCGAAACCATCTCGCTCACCCGATCGGCTTACGATTCTGAAACCGGAACCGATTCGGCTCGCGAGCAGATCAACGCGATCACGACTTGGATTGATGGTTCAGTGATCTATGGTTCGGATGACGAAACCGCGACCGCGTTGAGGACGCTTTCGGGCGGTCTGTTGAAAACGAGCGAAGGCGACTTGTTGCCGTACAACAATGAGGAAACCTTTCCCGACGGAACGCTGGATATGGACAACGACGCGGGGATTGTTCCCGATGAGGAGTTGTTTGCCGCAGGCGACGTTCGTGCCAACGAGAACATTGAACTGACTGCGATCCAAACTTTGTTCGTCCGCGAACACAATCGTTTGGCAGAAGAAATTTCCGCCGCTGATCCAACGTTGACCGACGAAGAAATCTATCAGCAAGCTCGTGCGATTGTGGTCGCTGAACTGCAAGCGATCACCTACAACGAATGGTTGCCGGCTGTCTTGGGCGAAGACGTTTTGAGCGACTACGAAGGGTACGACTCATCGGTCGACCCGACGATTGCCAATGAGTTTTCGACCGCAGCGTTCCGATTCGGTCACAGCCTGCTGGGCGATGACGTTGAGTTCCTCGACAACGAGGGCAACGAGATCGCCGAAGAGATTCCGCTCAGCCAAGCGTTCTCCAACCCGGAAGCGGTGTCTGAGAACGGCATCGATTCGATCATCAAGTATCTGGCGGCCGACCCTTCGTCGGAACTGGACATTCAGGTCGTCGACAGCGTCCGCAATTTCCTGTTCGGGCCTCCCGGTTCGGGCGGGTTTGACTTGGTGAGTTTGAACATTCAACGTGGCAGAGATCACGGGTTGTCGGATTACAACTCCACCCGGGTTGCCTACGGACTCGATCCGGTTGAAAGCTTCGCTGACATCACCTCCGACCCCGACGTCCAAGCCAATCTCGAAGATCTTTATGGCTCCGTCGACAACATTGATTTGTGGGTGGGCGGATTGGTGGAAGACCATGTTGATGGTGCCAGTGTCGGGGAAACGTTCCAGACCATCATCGCCGATCAATTCGAGCGACTTCGCGATGCAGACCGGTTCTGGTACCAGAACACGTTTTCTGGGTCCGCGCTCGCTGAAATCGAAAGCACCACGTTGGCCGACATCGTGGAACGAAACACGGATCTGACCGACCTGCAAGACGACGTGTTCTTCTTCAGTGCTTCGGTGTCCGGAACCGTTACAACGGAGAGCAATGAAACGGAAAACGTCGATCGACGAAAGTCAGGTTCCAACAACAACTCGAACGACGGTGACGCGGAGCAAGGTGTGGCGGATCAAGTCGTTCAATTGGTCAGCGACGGAGAAGTCGTCGCGGAAACGACAACCGATTCCGACGGCAACTACAGCTTCGATGTTCAAGATGGCCTTCGAACGGGCGAATACGAAGTTCACCTGATTTCGCAAGTGGATGAAGTTGCCACCACGATCGCCGTGCAAGAGTTCGCGATCACGACCGGCGACATCCATCTGGAGGACATCGACTTTTCGATCGGCGATGATGACGGTGACGACGAGGGCGATCGTGATGACCGCAACGGTTCTCGATCAGAACGTGATTCCGGCCGGAATTCCAGGTCCGGCCAGCGTTCGAACTTTGGTTCCGATTCCCGGTCCAACAACGATCGATCAGGCCGAGACGATCAGGCGTTAGGACAGCCATTGCGTCCTGACCTCGTCGATCCGTTCTTCAGCGACCGAGACGATACAAACGGCAACCGGCGAAGATAACGACTGTTTCGGCGAAAGGATGGAACCGGCAATACGATCCGGGGATGCTTCCATTCTGCCTGGAGTTGGGCTCCCACGACCTGGTGGGTATGCCCGTCGATCGAATGATCGCATCCGTGCCTCGCTCCTTTGCGGCGTGCCGGGTGCTCAATGTCGGTGGTATTGATTGACCACGAAACACTCGAACCACACGAAAGTTAGCGGGTGAATTTCTTTCGTGTGGTTCGCGATTTCGTGGTGATGACGACCAGCTCACCGTTGGAGTCAAGCCTTCGGGCGACCAGGAAGGCTACGACTGCTGCGCTCGCTTCTGCCGCGACTCTTTGGGAGCTCCTGTAGGTCCGTAGTGATTGACCACGAAACACTCGAACCACACGAAAGTTAGGGGGCGGATTTCGTGGATCTACCGTGCGCCTCTGGGGATTGCTTGGGTTTGAAGACACACTTTGGCAGAGCAATTCACCACAATAGAACACCTGGCATGCATGTCAGCGATTGTGAACTTTCGTCAACGCCAACAAGATTGCTCGCAGAATTGCTTTCTTGCCGCCGAATTGTGCGATGACCATTATGATGGATGCCACGTGATGGAACAACCAAGAGATCTTTTGGACGAAAAGAGAAGACGAATGCTATCATGGCGTCCGTTTGCAAACGGTTGTTAGCGTAACATCGAGGTCCGTTGGAATGAATCGACGAACGAAACGTCGGAACCTACTCGAGAACAACACTGCCGCTTGACCAATCGATTCACCGCCTTTTTCGGGCAGACTTTCGATCAAAGAAAAAGAATATGACACATCGAAAAATGAATGTTTCATCATGCCGTCGTGCAGGCCTTTTGGGTCTGTTGGTCGCTTTAAATATTACTTCATTAGCCAAGGCAGATGGTTGGATCGTTGATGACCAAACTCAGTGGACGTCAGACACATTGGCGAACCCCGAAGTTGAACTCGAAGGCGGATTGGCAACGCCGAAGGTTTCATCCGCGACCATTCAGAGCAAATTGAAAACTTTCGCCGAGAAACGCAGCGCGAGTTCCATGGTGGTTAGCCAAACGACAGCTTGGCAGAACTGGGAACCCACGGACATTGGCCCCCAAGCGACGCGGGATGCGCCCGTCTTGTTGCGGATGGGGCCAAAAGATTACTGGTTCTTCGCCAAGTTTGGTCGCCCCAAGTCCGGCAAAAACGGCAGCGAGAAGTTTACTGCCACGGATGCTCAGTTGAAGGGTTTTGACATTCCGCTCAAAACCACGCAGTATCCCAATCAGTACGATGCGCCGGGCGGTCTGAAAAAGAGTGCAGGCGGATACCACGCATGGCAAAGTCATGACATGATCCATTGGGTTCACCATGGATGCGTTACCAGCGGAAAAGCCGGTTGGGTGACCACGGCGGAAGTCGTCGATGGGAAAGTATATCTGTTCTACGATTTCCCTAACGATCAGGATCCTCATCTGGTGATCGACGACGATCTGTTCGATGGTGTCCCCGGAACATCGATGGGAATGGTTTTCAGTGATCCTTCCGATGGATCGGATGTCGCGATAATCCGTGACCTAAACGGCACGTTCCATTGCATCTATGAGGACTGGAGCCCGATTGATCCGAGTACGCATTCATGGGATTCCCCATTGGCCGGACATGCGGTCAGCCCCGACGGAATTACACCATTTGAGATTGTGGGAATCGCGGTTGATGAACGTACCGAGCCTACCGGGAAGTTCGCCGAGTACTTTCATCCCCACTGGTACGCTGCAGCCCCGAATAAATTCCCCGGCAAACCGGTTCCACAGGACATCAAGCAACACCGGATCAAAAAAGGGGACATCCGGTCATTTTCCAAATATGAAATCCACGAACCGGAACAAAACGCCTATGGCGACTGGGCGGCGATCGCGATTGGTGGGCAATACTACCTATTCTGTGATGTTGATCCTGCTACGTCTCATCAACGTGATGGCATGAGCGTTGGATGGTTCACTTCAACGGACATCAACGAGCCGTTCCAGTTCTGCGACCATATCGGCAAAGGACATCCGGATCCCGATATCATGTTTGCTGAAGGACGCTTTTATCTGGCGACTCAAACCAATGAAGACTATGTCAGTCCAGGGCCATGGGTGGACGGAGTCGAGGCTCGCGTCGGCGTGGACACCGACAACGATACCCTGATCAACCAATGGACCTCATGGCAAACTCTCAAGGAGAGCTACGAAGCGGTTCCCGGGTTCGCCAAACAAGTTGCTAAAACGCCAGCCCGAATGGATCTCAGTGACCTTCCTGCCGGATACGGTTTTCAATTTGAAATTCGCTTGAATGACACAACTGAGAACGATTCCAAACCCAACCTCGACCGTGTTGAAATGGAGTTCTAAGACTCCCGATGGAAGAGCAAACTAGCGTGAGCAAAATCGAAGGAAACAGAAACGGACGGGTGGCGTTTTAACCGTTTGACCTCCGTCGCATTTTCCCCACAACCTTCGATGATCTCACCAACGAGCAAATCGTATCACTCGCGTTGAAAAGTATTGAATTCGGCAACAGTATTACCGAACGAACTCGCGTAGAACGATCAATCCTTCGCACTAACATGGCACTCGTTCAACTTTGCACCCCGCCCAGCGTGATCGCAGCGTTCATCAGCGAATTGTTCGATCTGCCCTGACTCGGTTTTTGCATGAATTTCGGAAATGCTATTTTGCCATAGAATGAAATCGCGGTTGCCGCTCATGATTTACTCGAGCATAAAACAATAATTACGGTGTCTGAAAATCGTGCAGGGCGACGTAGAGGCAGGGGATGACGATCAGGATTAAGACGGTCGAGCTGAGCATGCCGAAGACGATCGAGACGGCGACTGGCAGTAACACTTGGGCTTGCGTGCTTTGTTCGAGCGCCAGTGGTAACAGTCCGGCCATGGTCGTGGCGCTGGTCAACACGATGGCTCGAAACCGCAGTCGACTCGCCTGACTCGCGGCCTCCAGCGTCGGAACGCCTTCGCTTCGCGCCTGCTTGAGGAAGAGCACTAACAGGATCGAGTCGTTCACGACAATTCCTGCCAGTGAAATGAAACCAATCAGACTGGGCATGCTGAGCGACATTCCCATCAACAGGTGACCAAACACGACGCCGATCAACGCCATCGGAATCGCGAACATCACAATCAACGGCTCCAACCAGCTTTCAAACTGGTAGCTCAAGATCGCATAGATGCCAAACAGCCCCAACAGGAACAGGTAAACCATCGACGATCCGGTTTCGTCCGACGCTTCGCGTTGCCCACCGAACGAGACATCGACGTCGGGCAGTTGCTCTTCCAGTTCCGGCAGAAAATCGCGAGCGAAAACGCTCATCAATTGAGACGAATTGACGACTTCGCTGTCCGTGTTGCCGATCAGCGTGACCGTTCGCCAGCCGTCGGTGCGAGCAATCCGTGACCAACCGTATTGATAGTCGACTTCGGCCAACGATTGCAGCGGAACCTGTTTGCCGCCGGCCAGCATGAACTGAAAGTCTGCGAACTCCTGCACGCTATCGCGATGCTCTTTTTCGTACTGCACATTGATCTCAAACAGGTCGTTGCCGATCTGCATATCGGTGACCTTCGTTCCCTGATACGCGGCGCTCAACTGAGTCGCCATCGCACGCACGTTCAAACCAAGAGCGACCGTATCGGGCTTGAGCCGCAGGCGAATCTCCTGCTTACCACGACGCATGTCATCCGTTAGGTCGTAGACGCCTTCGTAGCGAGCGAACCATTGCTGCGCCATTTCGGATGCGGCTTTGGCGTGTTCCAAATCGTCGGAAAGAAAACGGACTTCGATCGGACGACCTGCCGGACCGCGGACGGATTCGGCGAGGGAAACCGAGATCGCGTTCGGGATCACGCCCACTTCTTCACGCAACGCGGCGATGAAGTCCGCCAAGCTGGTTGACCGTGACTCCGGCGGCAGGATCCGCGTCGTCACCGTGGCCACGTGCGGACCGGACTCCGAGGCGTCCGTGTTTTGGTTGAACGTGGAAACCGTGGACAGAACCAACGGTGGGGAAGTCGGCTCGGCATCGCCTGCGTCAACGACCAAGGGTTGATCCGGAAAACGGTCGTTCGTTCGCCTCACCGCTTCGTTGATTCGCCGCACGATCGACTCAGTCTCACTGAGCGGAGTTCCTTGAGGCAATAGAATCTTCGCGTCGACCTCGTCGCCTTCAATTTCAGGAAAGCCGACGAAGGGCACGAACCCGCCGGTGAACATTGCAATCGATAGCACAAAGATCCCGATCGTCGCACCGATCGTCAGGTAACGCCAGCGAATCGACCAGTCGACCAGCGAACCAAACAGGCTTTCGCGAACCCAATCAACCGAACGGTTGACGCCGCGACGCACAAAGTTGGCTTGGTTCGGATCGTGGCCATGCAACGAGTGACCAAGGTGAGCCGGCAGAATGAAGAAGGCCTCCACCAGACTGATTCCCAAGGTCACGATCAAGATGATCGGGATCACACACAGCACCTTGCCCAGGTCGCCTTCCAAAAAAAGCAGCGGGCCGAGCACGCAGACGGTCGTCAGGAACGACGACACCACGCCGCCGGCGACCTCGGAAACTCCGTCGATGGCCGCGCGCATGGAGTCTTTGCCCATCGCGACGTGCCGCGCAACGTTCTCGCCGATCACGATCCCGTCGTCCATCAACACGCCGATTGCCATCAACAAAGCGACCGACGACATCATGTTGATCGTTTGGCCAAACATCGGCATCAGAAAGAAAGCCGCCATGAAAGAAACGGGCAGACTCATCACAACCCAAAAGCTGAGCCGCAGATTGAAGAACATCCACAACGTGAAAAACACCAACACCATGCCTTGCCACGCGTTGGTCATCAGCAAGCTCAACCGTTGAACGATCAGCTCGGAGGTATCCGACGTCACGACCAACCGCAGTTTCGGGTTGTGGGCTCGCTCAGCATCGAGAAACTCGTAGAGCTGCTCGGCGACTTTGATCGTGTCTTGTGATTTGGTCTTCTTGATTTGCAAAATTCCGGCTCGCTGGCCGTCCAACCACGCTTTGTCTTCGGCATCGGCAAACGTGTCGACGACTCGTCCGATGTCTCGCAATCGAATCTCCGACTTGCCCGGCACTCCGGAGACGACGATGTTTTCAATCTCCTGAGGATGCTGGCGTTCTTCGACGAAGCGTAGCAAGAGGTCTTCGTCGTGAGTTTCGATCATCCCCACGGGCAGGTCCAGGTTCTGAACGCCAACGGTGGTCGCGATGTCGGAGGCAGAAAGCCCCAGTCGCCGCAGGGCGTCACTGTCCAGTTCGATGCGAAGTTGCCGATCGGAAAACCCTGAGATCTCGACCAGCGGGCTGATCGGTAAATGCCGAATTCGGCGTTTTAAATCTTCGCAATAGTCTTTCAAATCCGCCGCCGGCATGTCGCCGGAAACCGCCACGGTCAAGACTTCAACGCTGCGATTGAGCTGCGTGATGATCGGATCTTCGGCACCGGCGGGAAAGTCCGTGATGGCGTCCACTTCGACTTCGATATCACTGAGCGCTTCAGCGACATCGGCACCATCTTCGATCTCGATCGTGATCGCCGCGCTGCCTTCCTGAGCAACGGAGGTGACTTCCTTGATGTTCTGGACACTGTCGATGGCGTCTTCGATCAGAAGACAAATGCCTTGCTCGACATCTTCGGCCGAGGCACCGCGATAAATCACGGTGATCATCACTTCGGACGCGTCGAAATCCGGAAACGATTCCTTCTTGAGGTTGGGCAGCGCATAGAGCCCCATGCCGATGAAGGACAACATCAGCAAATTGGCTAGCGTGCGGTGGTGAACGAATTTTTCCAGCATCAAATATCTCGTGACATGTAACGAACCCGATGTGCGTAGTGGACGAGGCAACGAGTCCCAGAACTACATCACAGCTTCGGACTCGTCGCCTCGTCCACTACGGAAAGCCCCTCTTCACTGCACCGCATCCTTCAACAACTGCAAACTCTCTTCATCGTTGACCGGTTCGATCAAGCTTCCTGCGACCGCGGGCGACGGATCGGCGACGATGATCAACTCGCCCGGCGAAAGCCCACTGGCCAACACCGCGACGCCATCCTGAAAGAACTCGACCTCCACCTTTCGAGTGGCCAAACGACTTTCCTCGTCGAGCACATAAACGCTATCGCCATGCAACGACATGCGAGGCACAACGACTCGCGATCCGATCGGCTCGCCACGCAATGTGACCTTGCAAAACGAACCTTCCAGCACCGGAGGCCGTGGTCGACCATTGGCAACCTTCGGTTTGTTCGTCACACCGATCACCACACCGACTTGCCGAGTCTGTGAGTCAACGACTTCGCGGACCCGCAAGAATTGACCTTCGTAAACCGCATTGGACTCGCCACCGGAGATCTCGACCGTCGGCGTAACACGGAACACCTCTCGCATCAGTTCCATCGTCTGTTCCTCCGGTGGAGGTTGACCGGTCGGAGGTGCCGCCAGCAGGCGGGGGATGTCGGTGGTGGAGATCTGGACTTCGATTTCCATCTCCGCGTCGCTGTAGCCCTCAAACAGCGTTTCATTGATCGCTACGAACTGATCCAGTTCCAAGTCGACTTCACCGATACGCATGGTGAACGGGGCTCGGATCTCCGTCCGCTCGACATCGCGTTTCGCTTTTTCGAGTTGAGCCGCCGTTTGCCGAACGCCTGCCTGCAATACTTGGATCTGTGGGTCGATCAATGACTTGCTGTTCTCCAGATCCTGCACGACGTTCTGCTGTGCTATGTACGAGCGACGAGTGCTGTCGATGGTGGACTGCGATTCGGCTTGACGAGCCATCAAAGACTCCAGTCGTTTGAGTTCGCGATCAAGCAACGTCAGTGCCGCGCGTTCTAGTTCCAGTGTTTTGTCGTAGTTCGACCGGGTTTGCTCGAGTTGAGAAATCTCGGCTTCTTTCTGTTCCATCAACGCTGTCAGTTCGGCAACCGCGGATCGATAATCCGCGTCATCGATCTTCAACAACAAATCGTTGGCACCAATGATTGCACCGGGGCGCAGTTCGGGATGAACCTCTTGAATCCGGCCAGACACCTGCGCGACGGCACGCCACTTCTTCGCGAATTCCGCCGTTCCAAACCCAACGGCCCGCGGTTGAATCTCCATCTCCGGAGCCGCGATGACGCTGAGAGCACGCGGTGCTTCGGATTCCGTTTTGATCTTGGGCGGTGGCCGCGTCTGAGTCAGATAGATCAACGCAACGACCGCCAGCACGATCGGCGGAACGATCAACAATCGTTTGCCCCATCGAGAGAGAAGCCGTTTCATTGTTTTATCAGGGCCTGGATTCGCCATCATTTTCTGATCGATTCAAGTAGGTCGGTTGCCAGGGCGTGGAGATTGCAGCACGACCACCGTCCGGCGACGGTGACTGCGGTGCTTTTGTGAGCGGCAAGGCGCTAGCCGCCGATTTTGTCTGGTCGCGTCTGTCGCGTCGAACCCGCGGCTAGCGCCTCGCGGCTCACAATCCCACTGGTGAATCATGCGTGTCACTTTTTAATGATCTCGACCGTACCGGGGATGCCGCGAAACGCCCCAATGATTTGATTGTCTCCGGCGGCACCGACGTGGTAGTGGTAGCCTCGCACATCGTCGTAGTGTCCACTGCATTCGTCTAGATCCTCGGACGCTTTGCCGGACTCGTCTAGGTGTGCGTAGATCGCAAACCCATCCAACGCATAGCCAATCAGTGGTGCATGACCATCCGGCTGGGCGATCTCTTTGGTTTGTCCCGTTGCCGCGTGATAGTGGTAACCAGCGAACGGATTCACGTGCCCCCCCGCATCGTCAAAAGGGGCGATCGTGTGAGCTTTGATGATGGCTTCGATCGGAGCCGGTGGATCGAACTTGACGCCGTTGAGTGCAAATCCCACCGGGTCATGACCTCCGCCGAAACCATGTATCGAAGTCGGTCGTGAACGGTACTGGGGATTGACGGGAATGACATAGACCGTGTGATAGCCCTTCCATTCATCCACGTCATCGGGACACGCGACGGCATGATTGTGATAACGAGGATCAACGTCAGGACGAGCAGCAGCCTCGAACGCTTCCC
>NZ_ANOH01000367.1 GCF_000346505.1 Aporhodopirellula sallentina SM41 | reverse complement strand
TCAACTTCGCGTCTGTCGCCGAGCGATGGGGGACCTGGTCGGCGAGGGATTGTTCGTCGAGCGAAGGTTCGGTGAGTTCGAGAGAAGCGATCTCGGCTTCGTCTTCTTGCTCGGCGTCCATGTCGGCGTCCATGTCGGCTTCGATGCTTGCTCCGCCGTCGTCGCGAGGTTCCTGCTCGAGCGGCGGCAACTCGTCGTAGAGTTCAGCGGCGAGATGATCCACCGCTGCTTCGCTGGTCATCTCCTCGTCATTCGTTGGCGCGTTGAACGTCATTTCATCTTCGGACGCGTCGAGGTTGGCGAGAGCCTCATCGAGAGTCAGGTCTGCTTCGTCGCTATCCAGCTCCGCGTCATCGCTGGAGTCGCTGCATGCTGATTCGATGGGAGCAGGTTTTGCCGAGACTTTGGCAACGTTCAAGCTGAGATCGAGATCGGTGGTGGCTTCCGCCATTTCCGTTTCGGCGGGGACCGGATTGTCCGCCGTCCGCGATTCGGCTTGGAGGGGCGACGGTTTTTCATCGACAAACGTGGGGATCGCCGGTGGGGCGATCGGCCGTGGCATCGGGCGACTGACCACCATCGGGCGGATCATTTGCCCCATCGGTGGCACCGGCGGTTTGGGTTTGTCTTCCTCGTCGTTTTCGCCGAGGAACGCGCCGAAGAAGCCGCCTCGCGGGGCTGCTGCGGAGGGCTCGGTTAGCATCATGAAACTCACGAGGCCGACCAGCAATTGCGGTAATACTGAGACCATCCACCGGCGTTGCATGATCAAAGAATCCTTTCTTGATGACATGATGAAATCGCTTATCGCTTGCGTCGTGAGTAGGTGCGTTGCTGCGTTTGGTTGGTCGCCGTGCGTCGTCGCTGTGTGGATTGCGACGTCTTCTTCGGTGTCGGTTTCACCTCAGGGCTGTAGCGATCGATCAGAAATCCGCCGGTGCTGCCACGCCGCGAGATGCTATTGTTTCGCACGCGGCTGCCGTATCCGTCCGTTCCTCCATGATCGACGAGGAAGCTGAAGTTGCCTCCGCAGTGTGGCATCTCGTGGTAACTGATCGAACTCGATGCGTAGCCTTGGCTGTAGTTGCGGTAGCGGTCGTCGCCGTCGTAGTCGAACAGGATACCGAGCCCAGCCTGTGAGCCGTTGCCTTGGGTGGTCTTGCCTTTGGAACTGTATTGGTCGTTGCCACTGAAATCGCTCAGCAGCCCGATCGACGCATCCCAAGCGTGACCGAGTCCCATGATGGTTCCGTTGTACGTGTCGTTGCCTTCATCGTCGAAACAGAAACCGGCGGCGTAGTGACAACCAAAGCCCATCCCGAAACGTTGGAAGAGTGGTTCGCCGCGACGTCCGCCCGAGAAGCTCTTGACGGTCGCTCCGACGCGTTGGTCGTTGCCGCCGAAGTCGCGGGCAAAGCCAAGGCCGAGCCAATAGCCGCCCCCGTGGGACAGATAGTCGAACTCATAGATGTCATCGCCATCGCCGTCGAGCATCACGCCGATCCCGCCACTGGCAACGGATCGAAGCCCCGCACCGACGCCTTGTCCCCAACCTTCATAGCCGGGCGTCGGGTTATCTTCGTCGTCGGCGTATGAGCAGATGAAGTAGCCGCCGGTGTAGTAGTGATCTTTCCCGTCGAGATCGACCAGCATTCCGAAACCGAGCGGGCAGCCCATACCTTGCGTCCACATCGCGCCTCGGTATTGGTCGTTTCCGTCACGATCGAGCAACAAACCGATGCCCGCGAAGGCTTGGCCTTGAACGCGGCGGAAACCCGTGTAGCGATCGTGGCCGCCGTGATCGACCAACATTCCGACACCGCCCAGGCAGGACGCCTGTGCCATGTCTTTGGCTTGATAGGTGTCGTTGCCCTCGAGGTCGACCAGCATCGCGACACCTAGAATCGCGCTGCCCTGGATTCCCGGTTTGGTACCGGTGTAGGAGTCGTTTCCGGCGAGGTCGATCGTGATCAACACCGGGCGATCGAGCGAAACGGTGCCCTCTCGGTACACGTCGTTTCCGCCCAGGTCGATGACGACGTTCACGTCAGACATCGCGTCGAGGTCGTAAGTGTTCGATCCGCGTCCGCCGACGATAATCGTCCCGGCGGCAGTTTCGATTTTCTTGACGACCGAACCGGATACGCCAGCGACCCGGATCGGCGAGTCTTCGGGTAGACGTTTGAGTTGCGATAGGAAATCGCGATCAGCCAACGGAGCCATCGTTTCCGCCGCGTCATGCAGCGAGCCACGATCGATCTTTTCGAGCATGTCGCAGATGCGTCGCCCGCGTCCCCGGTTGGCCAACGTGTAGCCGACGTCGTTTTGTGAAACGAGAATCGGGTAGAGTTCTCGCTGCAGTTGGCTGAGTTCGGCCGGAGTCAACGGCGCGAGGGATTGTGTGTGACTGCGTTGTACTCTTTCGAGGATATCGCTGACGAACGTGAGTGGATCGTTGGTAGACTCGCCGAACCGAACGTTGGCTTCGGTCTTCAAGGGGACATCCATCTTTGACCGGGCGATCGCGAGCGTTCGTTCGAGGCCGCGATGGTCGTTTTGAATCGACTCGAACAGGCGGCGCGTGAACGCTTCCGATTCGGCGGGCGTCGTCAGCGGGTTTCGCATCAAGTGATCGTACCAGTCCAACCGGCAGTTGCCCGTGACTTCGTTCACTCGTCGGGTGCCGGTCGACAGGTTTAACTGGTACCCGGTGTAATTTTGGAACTGCAGTAGGTTCTGGCTGAGTTTTCGGTCACGCAGTCCCGCTTGGATCTCTTTGTCGAGGATCGCGATCTTCGACGCGGGGGTGTTGGCGACGGGCTTGGTCGACGCGGATGCGGGCAAGACCACCAGTGTCTTCCCGATTTCAAATTCCGATCGCGCGTCGGTCTCGTCCGCCGAAACCGACTCCCCGGTTTGGGCAAGGATGCCGCAACCGATCATCAAACCATAGAACGGAACCGTTCTGACGGCGGTCTGCCATCGCAAGCGCATGTTCCGTAGTCGGCGTTTCATCCTTGAACTCTCCCGTTCTGGCAGGTCTTTCGTGAGCACGTTTGGGGGCTCCCCGTGTTGATTCTCGGCTTTCACATTCAGGCTCATGAAGGACAGTTTTGAAGTACACAAAGATATCGCGGGGGTGTGACCGGGCAGCACGGCAAGTGATCTACTCGGCACGGTTTACGCTCGCTGCACGGCGAACTGATGCACTTACGCACGCCATGAAATCTGAGCGGATAGGCAGGTGTGTTGGCGGGAAACATTGTCCCAAGAGGCGTACGGTTTCTGATCGTTCTCTTCAACGGAGACCGCGGCAGGTGATTGCAAACCGCAGCACGCCTTCGAGCACGTGGGACTCCCCCTTACGTCGGCGGGGGAGGATAGCTCGCTCGAATCGTTCCTTTGCGCTGCGAACGGCTTTCCGCTCTTGTGGAGGTTGCCTACGTTACCAAAGATGCCTTGGCGTCAATGTTTGACAAGCTGAGGCAATTCACACGCAATCTTTATCAATTGGTCTCACGAAACCGATGGAAGTTGTAGGATCTAACGTGGCGTCGATCACTTCGGTGGCGGCTCGATGTCCGTGGGCGAACGCCTCTTCGAACAATGCCAATCCGGTGAGATCCGTGCAGGCAAAATGGACGTTGCCGATCGGCTCGGCTGCTCGCCGACGCACGGGATCGAACAGTGTGCCGACACGCGGTTGCGGCATCGCGTGCCCCCAAACCATCACGTCGAGACGGTTAACCAACCCGCGAATGTCGGGGTGGGCGAGTTCGAGATCGCTCAGCACGGTCTCGGCGGCTTCGGCCCATGTGAGTCCCAGCAGTTTCACGCGGAGTTCCGCCGGGACGTCGTCTGGCAACGCTTGATACCACGTCAGCACGGTCGGCCCATGATCTCGGCCGGTCTGGTGGACCGAATTCACATACCCGAGCGACCCAGACTCCATCACGACGTTGTCCCAACTCATCGGAAAGCCCGCTTCCGCCGGACGGCCGCTCAGGTAGACGTTCGCGACTAACCAGGATCCGTACGAGAAGACAGCCGGGGTGGCGGTGGGAGAAGTGGGACGCGATCGAGCCAGTTCGGGGCTCAGGATCTTCGACGCGATGAATTGTGGGACGGCGACAATAACATGGTTTGCCTGCAGAGCGGTTGTCTCGTTGGTTTCCGCATCGATGATGTCGATCGTCAACGGTGAGGCGTCGGTGGCGGCGTCGACGCGGGCGACCCGCATCACGGCTTTGCCCAGTTGCAAGCGGTCGCCGACCGATTCGCACAGACGGTCGATGAGAAAACCGTTGCCTTCGGGCCAAGTCAAAACCGGTTGCGACTCGTCCGAACCGTCGGGAACCCGAGCGGCGAAGTAAAACAGTCCCGCCCACGCACTGGTTTGGTCCGCGTGGAGGCCGTAGTCGTCGCGACAGGCATAATCGACCAACCAGGCCAGCAGCGGGGAATCGAATTCGTTTCTCGACAACCAATCGCTCATTGAGATGCGATCGAGTTCCCGTGTCGCCGTATCCTCGGAACTTTCGGCGCACGGGATGGCAAACAGTCGCTTGCCGTCGTCGCCGCGCTGCTGCGCCATCGCCGCCATTTCCGATCGAAAACGCGCGAGTTGCTGTTGGTCTTGCTCGGTGGCAATAGAAAACGGAAATAGGCCCGCGTGCCATTGCCCGTTGGCGAACACTCGCTCTTCCGGTTCGCGACAGAGGAAATTTTCGGCGGCAATTAATGTGCGATCGTCTGGAAATGTGCGATCGTCCGTTTCCTGAAGCACATCGCATTCGATGAGGAAATCAACCAGCGGGCGGTTGTCGGCCATCGGCACCGGCAGATAGTGGGCTCCCCAGGGAAACCGCCCGCCGTTTGTCTTGTCGTCGTCTCCCTCTCCGCTACTCCACTGCCCACTGCGAGACGTGCCCCCGGGAGTCTGTTCAAGTTCGAGAACGACAAAGTCATCGATCCCGCTTTTGAGTAGATGGCGAGCAGCCGACAATCCCGAGGCCCCCGCGCCAATGATGACGCACTGATGATGCTTGGTTTCTCCGGCGGCAGGTTGCGGCGACGCATCGCCGGAGTCTATGGCGGATTCTGCGGCGGGTTCTCGGAGTCGATGTCCGAGTTGGTGGTTGGGCGTCAACAGTTCACCGCTCGGCGGCAACGTGCCGGCAAACATTTTGTCGAGATGCCCGCAACCGACGCCCGATGCGATCAGGCTCGCGGTCGCGGCCGAACCGAAAACCATCTCCATGAGTTGTCGTCGCGAATACCGCAGAGGCTCGTGCGGCGAGGTGGCACCGCTTTGCACCGGAGATTCGCGATCACTGCGGTTCATGACTATGTCCCGAGGAACGGCAGCCCGAGAAGATGGTGTGCGGTCGTCGATCCGCCGAAGATTGCGCCGTTGGCAATCAACAGGTAGAGAACGTAGCCGAAATACAACACCACCATCAGGATGCCCTCCAACCGCGTCACCGTTCGCTGGGTTCGCAGAAACACCCAACTCAGTACCGCGGCGCCGATCATGATCGGAACGTCAAAGGACTGGATCGACTGCAGGACGTTGATGCCGACCGGCGAAACGATCGCGGAGACGCCGAGGACCGCGAGAATGTTTAGGATCGTGCTACCGACGGCGTTGCCGATCGCGATGCCGCGTTCGCCTTTGAGCGTCGCCGCCACCGAAGTAACCAATTCCGGCAGCGAGGTTCCGACCGATACGATCGTCAGACCGATGACTGCTTCGGATAAACCGAAACGCCGTGCGAATGCGACCGCTCCTTCGACGAACCAATCGCAACCAAGGATCAAAGCGCCGATGCCGACGGCGAGGATCAAGAGCTGTAGCAGGACCGCGCCCGCTTTTTTTGCAAAGCTCGATGTTTCGAGCGGTTCCCCCGCGACGTCGTCGACGAAGTCCTCCATGTCTTCGGGTGTGTGTCCCTTTCCGAGTTTGTAGGAGATCGCAAAATAGCTGACCATCGCGATCAACAAGATGATGCCGTCGACTCGGCCGATGTTGCCGTTGTATCCGACCAACCACATCGCGACGCAGGCGGCTACCATCGCGGGAACATCGAAAGACGTGATTTGGCGATCGACGGACAGCGCCGACACCGTCGCGCTGACACCGACGATCATCAACATGTTGAACAGGTTGCTGCCGACGACGTTGCCGATCGTAATGTCCGCTTTGCCTTGCATGGCGGTCGCGATGCTGACGGCCATCTCGGGGGCGCTCGTTCCGAGCGACACGACCGTCAGGCCGACAAATAGCGGGCTGAGTTTGGCCAAAATCGCGAGCCGGGAGGCACCGCGAACGACCCATTCGCCGCCGAAGAGCAAAAGCAGAGAGCCACCGAGGAGTTGGGCAACAGCAAACAGCATGAGTACGGCGGGGTGAGTTGGAGGCCGAAGCGAGACGCCAGGATGGGACACTGCGGGGACAAAACGCGACCGGGTCCCGACCGGGAATCGATCTCACGTCCGTTATGTAAGCGACAGACCGCTGTGCGAAAATATCGTCGCGCAAGGGTAAAAGTGCGCAAAGGTAACGCTCCGCGAATGCAACACCGCGCAAATGTGACACTGCAAAAAGGTATCAGAGTGAGCGGTTGCCGTCATCGTGGCACCATTGCGGGCAGCCGTGGGCGCATGAAAAAACCCACTTGCTGAGACCAAGGTAACCATCTCAGCAAGTGGGCAAAGCTCGCGTTGTTCTCAATTACTGAGACAAGCTCAAAAAGTGAGTGTGATCGCGAGTGGGGTGGCCGACCCAAGCGTCAGCCCGCCGACTTTCGTCAAGGGTTTCCACCCCGTTGGCTAGTACAGCAATAATCCACTTGATCACCTCCTTTAGAAAACATTGTTTGACGCGGCATTCGTCCAGGTGCCAACCAGAACGGACGAGGCTACGTGCGGAAGTTTTGTCGCGACGCGTATCGCGACCCGGTGACGACATTATCGTCAACGGTCAAGACGATTGCAATACAGATCAGGTTCGCGCGGATTTTGTGGGCAGAGTCTTTGGACATTGCAGGAAACCGCTTGGAGGCATTGGCTCGTTGTGGCATAGGCCTTTTGTGTTCACGTGTGAAAACGCTTCGCGGTCGGGGCTTCTCGGAACGCCCGGATGCTAATTTTGAATTTCTGGACAGTCGCGTTTCCCACCCTCCTGTTGGTGACCTATGGGGGCTGTTCGGGTTTCTCCGGAGGGTTGGGGCGAGCAGGTAAATGGCGGCGTGTTGCGAAAATGCAACGTCTGTGCCGTTGACTCAACAGGTCAGGTGTTTTGGCGAAAATGTCCCATCGCGGGGCGTGCAAAAGTGGTGTTTTTCGGCGGTTTTTTCCACAATCGGCTCAAGTCTTGCCTAGGCTTGTACAGCGTGGACATTTGCGTTCGCGGCCAGTTTTTTCCCGAAACGCGGGGTTACGAACGTCCGTCCTTCATCGGCGGCGGGATTCCCCACGGTTGGTTTGACGCTAATAATCCTGTGCACGGCATTGGAGCCGTGCGCCGGGGAAAAGATTGACCTGTTCGCTCGATAGCTATGGTCCACGATGGTTCAATAAGGAACACCATGAAATTGACTGTCATGAATAACTCGCAAAAACATTTGCTCGGTTCAATCTTCTCGAAACGCTCTGTCGCTGCCGTCGCCGTCGTTCTCGGTGCAGCGAGCGGGCCGAGCCTCTTCGCTCAAGATGCGTGCTGCTTCGAGCCTGCCTACCGGCTCGAATGCGAAACCGTGATGCAGCCCGAAACCGTGCAACGCATGCGGCTGACCTACGAGACCCAAATGGTCGAAGAGGAAGTCACCAGCTACCGGCCCGTGCTGAAATCACGTACCGAAGAACGCACCTACAAGGTCGCCAAGCCGGTCACGGAAACCAATTACCGCGAAGAACGCTACACGATCTACCGACCGGTTACCGAAACGTCCTACCGTGACGAAACGGTCACTCAAACTCGGTACGTCAACGAGACGGCCGAACGCGAAGAAAAGGTGACCACCTACCGACCGGTCACCGAAACGCAGATGTATCAACAGCAATACACGGTGCAACGACCGGTCACGGAAACCCAAATGTATCAGCAACGATACGTGGTCCAGCGTCCGGTCACCGAAACACAATATCAGGCGCAAACCGTCACGTCCTATCGACCCGTGACGACCATGCGTCAGCAAACCGTTGACGCCGGTGGCTACGTTCCGCAAACGACGGTCACGCCGGGCACGGTGCAGAATTCGTTGGTGTGGAACCCGAACGCGTACTACCGACCGGGCCCGCTCGGGATTTTGGCGTATCGCCGTGGTGCTCCCGCGATCGCGCAGACCGTGACACCGCCGGTTGCTCAAACACAAATGGTTTACCGCCCGAACTACGTCAATCAACAGATCGCGCAGACTTCGTATGTGCCTGAAACGCACCAAGTGCAACGTCCTGTCCAGGTCACCCGGATGCAGTCCGAGGTGGTGACGCAGAACGTTCCGGTGCAGGTTCAACGGATGCAGTCGGAAGTGGTCACACAGAACGTTCCAGTCCAACGGACCCGAATGGTTCCCGAAACGACGGTTCGCAAGATCCCTTACACCGTTCAACGCCCCGTCACCGAAACGCTGACCCGCAAAGTGCCGGTCCAACAGAAACGTTGGGTGGCCGAGGAACGTGTCCGCAAGGTGCCTGTCCAAACGACTCGCGTGATTTACGAAACCCGGCGCGAACCTGTCACCGTGAACTACTACGAACAAGAAGAAGTTCGCCGCAAAGTGATGCGTCCGGTCACGGTTCCTAAGTACGAGCCGTACACGGTGACTCGCATGGTGCCTCGCCAAGTCGTCCAGCGGTTGCCATTGTCGTACGTCGATCCGTTCAGTTCGGCGATCCGCAGCGGATACTCGTCAATGTCGCCGATCGTTGAATCGTCACCGATCGTGAGCAATACGTATCCGTCAACGGATTATCCGAGTTCGTCGTCGATCGTGACGCAACCGAGTGACTCGGTCCGCAGCAATCGCCCGGCAACGGACGATGGTGAATCGGTGCTCGAAGGGCCTGCCCAGAACGACGACGTCGAACCTCAGTCGCGGATGGGTGCCGTCGAATTCGGAGCACCTGAGTCGGACAAGAGTGACGCGGATGAGTTGAACAACATGTTCGATGGTTCCGACTCGGACACCCAAACGTTGCCCGATCCACGCGACGGTCAGTCGGTAGAGACACCGGAACTCGGTGCCCGCGAAACCGGCTGGAGTACCCGCTCGTCTGACAACGCAGGGTTCCGGCAAATCGGCCATCGTGTGAAGTGGAATCCTATCTTCGCCCGCGAAATCTAGAGTCTTGAAGTCGTTCGATCTTTCGACGATTAAAAGCCACCGCCGTTGGAGTGAAGCCTTTAGGTGATTGAGGGT